>NZ_JBYCCT010000067.1:0-93140 GCF_057473865.1 Coleofasciculus sp. H7-1 | reverse complement strand
GTTGGGTTTCGTCCCTCAACCCAACCTACAATTATTAGAATTTTCTCAAAACTGACAATTAAAATATTTAACATTTTCGAGCATCAGTTGGGTTTCGTCCCTCAACCCAACCTACAATTATTAGAATTTTCTCAAAACTGACAATTAAAATATTTAACATTTTCGAGCATCAGTTGGGTTTCGTCCCTCAACCCAACCTACAATTATTAGAATCATCCCAAAACTGACAATTAAAATATTTAACATTTCCTGGCAGCAGACACATTGTAATCGTGCATATCTGCATCCCAAATACTGATGTAAATAACATCACAATCTTGGCGGACAATCATGCCTTTTAAGGAGCCTTGAGTAAAACGATAAGAACTCAAGCGACGCTGTTGCACTTTTTGCAGTCCATCCTTAATGTAATTGTCGGCTCCACCTTTTAATAATCCATCCAAAGTAGTCTGCATTACTTGAGGATCGACCGATTGAGCAAAGGATGCTTCGGTTTGGCGAAGACGACCAGAATTCCGATCGAATAAGTAGCCGAGATCGATCTGATTTGGCACTAAGTTATAGATGACAGCGCGGGTTCTCCAAGCGCCACTGACATCTGTGTCTGGGTTGCCGAGGGATGCTTGTATAGCGCTTCTTGATGTACCGACGGGAAATGCGGGAACGCTTGAAACTGGACGATTTGGATTCGGGTTATTGTTTTCGGGGATGGGTACGGCGGGAGTTCGTGCAGGTTCGGGAGTTCGTGCGGGTTCGGGTGTCGCAGATTGAACGGGTGCGGGTTCGGGAGTTTGCGCTGGTTCGGGTTCTGGCGATGTTCCAAGGGGACGATCCCTTTCAGGCGATCGCTCCGATCTTGGGCTAGGAGAGGCGGCAATAGGCGGCGGCGTCGCTTCATCCTGTCTAGTCGTTGAATTTTCAGGTGATGGAGAGGGCGATGTCTCCAGAGGACGATTTCTTTCAGGGGTTCGTTCTGTTTCTCTGGTGGTTGGTGCTGATGTTGATGCGGGAGAGGAGGCGACGGTAGGCGATGATTCCGGTGATTTGCTTAAAAGTCGGCTAAGACCGACAATAGCACCGACCAAGGTCAATCCACCCACAATGCCTATCAGCAAAGGATTCCATCGCCGTCCTTGACCGACTACTACAGGCGGAGGGTTAACTTGAGGGGTACGCGGGGAATTAATGGGCGCAGGCGAAACGTTCCTCCCACCACCTGGAGACACGGCAACGGTTGCCATATTAGAAACTCCAGCACCCCCAGCCGAAGCCACCGTTGGAGTTGCACCCGATTGCAAGGCATCGAGCATTTCTCTGGCAGTAGAATAGCGATCGCGCGGATGCGACTGAATCGCCTTATCCAAAACAGCGACAAAGCTAGGACTAATATTCGCTGCGGATTGATGCCACAAAATCTCCCCCGTTCGCGGATCGGTTGGTAAATCTTGCGGTAGTTTCCCGGTTAGTAGATAAATCGCCGTCAGCGCCAAACTATATACGTCGCTGGCGAAGACGGGTTGCCCGACTCCCTGTTCCGGAGGCATAAATCCCGGCGTGCCAATTACAATCGAGGCGGGAGAATTACCTGGATTCACCGCCGCGTTCATACTTTCCTTGACGGCACCGAAATCAATCAATACCGGCTTCCCATCCCGTTGCCGGATAATAATATTGTCCGGTTTGATATCCCGGTGAATTATGCCCTTGCTGTGGATATAATCCAAAACGGGCAGCAGACTGACAAGTATTTCCTTAACCTGATTTTCAGGCACTAACCCCTGAGTTTGCACCTTTTTCGTCAGAGTTTGCCCCTCAATGAATTCCTGCACCAGGTGAAACTGCCCAGCTTCCGAAAAGTAGGCGTACAACTTGGGAATTTGATCGCTAGCTTCACCCAACGCCTCTAAAATAGCCGCTTCCCGTTGGAAGCGATCTTGAGCCATCTGGAACATCTGGGGATTGTTTGCCATCGGCTTCAGCTGTTTAATTACGCAGCGACGCCCTGACGGCATATGAGTATCTTCTGCCAGAAAGGTGTTGCCAAATCCACCACTTCCCAGCGTCTGGATAATGCGATAGCGATTGTTCAACAGGTGTGGATTCATGGGATGTCAGGGCGATCGGGGTTGCTTGGTGCAAGGGTAATATGGGTGTTATAGAAGCGAAGCATTTGTGCAGAAATCAGCAACTAGGTCAAATTAACATAGAACCTCTCCCCTAACCCCTCCCCTCGTAGGGGAGGGGAATTTGCCCCCTTCGCTACGAGGGAAGGGGGTTGGGGGGTTAGGTTTTTGTTTATATTTATACCCATTTACTTACCAAGATGATGACCTAGAAATGTCTGCACAAATGCTTCGTCCTTACTTCAGGTCAAGTAAGCCACTTTCTTTTAATTTTGGATTAAAACGGAGTTCTTCTTGAACTCCACGGGATTTGAGCTGCTGAAAAATTTCTTCTTCAACGCGCCGTGCTACATTTTTTAACAGCTTCCCTTGCCCGACTTCATCCATCGCTGGACTTGTAAACTTAGTTTGTTCCTCAGCCGTCATTGCTAGTTTGGCATCAATCGGCTCGTTCCATGCGGCTTGTTCGGAACCATTGCCAGCGGGTACGGCACCATTTTCTTCAATCCAGGCATTGCGAATGCTTTCTAGAAGGGTACGGTTTGGGCGATCGCTAGTGTGGGCTTTTAGCCAATAGCAGCGTTCGTGTTGACGTACCAAATGTTGCTTGAGGCTGAGATTGATATCGCGGGAATAGTTGATCAGTTGCAGCACTTTCTCTCGATCAAAAATTGCGTATACGCCAATTTTTCCCTGCAATTTCTCCGGTAAATGCCCGGTTTCGTCAAGGTAAGGGATATATTCTAGGCTGGCAAGAGATGGAATGTCGTCAGAAGTCATCGGTAGTTTTTGATTTTTTTATTTGACTTTTTGATAATCTCACAGAGGTGACTAGAATGAATTTAGGAAAAAATATTGATAATGAATTTATTCCTAAATTCGGATTCAGGCTTAAATTCAGATGTTCTTCCTTTGGGTGTCATCTTACTGCCAGGAAAGCGCTAAAAAATAATTATCCTTGTCTCTACGCTTCTTAGCTCACGCTTCACCAGCCTAGTCAAGGATAATGCACCTTAACTATCTTAAAGCGTCTGGGGCGGCGAACGTTGCCGAGCTGCCAATAATTGAATGATTAAGATATAATATCAATTTTTTTAATCTGAATGAATCCTGATGCCAATGGGGATGACACAGTGGCTCTGTCTGGCAGAAGATTGTAATTATTAGAATAAATAGTAAGTATGGCTACCAGGGAGATTGGGAGAATTGAATACGCAAGGCAAATGGATCTGTGATGGTGTACCGAAAAACAATCAACAGTACCCAAGCAATCAAGCCCATCCACCCCAGGAAAATCACGGGCCAGACTGTATTGTTTGTGGCTTGCCTAGAGAGGCAATGACTCCTCAGAAAAGCCAGAAAACGGTCATTTCTAAACCGCCCGGTTCTAAGCCTTCACTTGTGCTGCCAATCCTGATTTTGGTTGGGATTCTGGCGGCACTGGCGGGGGGATTTGGCTTGTATAAACTGACACAGGGGAATAAACAACCGGCAATCGTTGCGTCTCCTGAGACTCAATCTCCCACGTCTAGCGACAATGCACCAACGACAACTGCCGATCCGCAAGCGATCGCCAGCGATACCGCTGACAATGCCGAGTTGATCAGTCAAGGCGAGAAAATCCTGTTAAAGGATGCCACAAATTCCCAAAAAACAGCCGCAGCAGTAGCGTTTGCCCAGAAAAATTGGGAGGATGCGATCGCCCAATATCAACAAGCGGTTAGCGTCAACCCCAACGATCCCGAAAGCAAAATTTACCTAAACAACGCTAAAGCCAAAAAAGCCGGGAATCCCCTGACAATGGCAGTGGTGGTTCCCATCACCCCCAGTCCAGACACGGCGAAGGAAGTTCTCCGGGGTGTGGGACAAGCGCAAGACGAGTTTAACCAATCTCCGGCGACACCCGGACGCTTGTTAGAAGTCGTGATTGCCAACGATATTGACCCGGTAAAAGCAGTTTCCCTGGCGCAAGACCTCACCAAGTCACCGAATATTTTAGGCGTTTTGGGACATGGGATAGATAAGGGTTCTCAGCAAGCGATCGCCATGTACGAACAAGCTGGGTTAACCGTCCTTTCTCCCATCAGCACTAGCATTACTCCCGGTTCTGGCGGTCAGTCTACCTTGCAAACCATCCCTCTCGCCAAGAAAGCCAACGAGTTGCTGGGTACTTATCTGCAAACCGTCGGCACCACCTTAGCAAAATACGCCGCTACAAAGTCCTCAGCGCCGTCTGTGGTGGTTTTTTACAACGCCGATAGTCCTTACAGTCAGCAATTAAAGCAGCAGTTTACCACTGCCCTGTCTAAAGTTAACGGCAAAGTCGTTAAAGAAGTAGATGTCACTGGTGCCAACTTCAATGCTGCTGCTGAGATTCAGAATGCAACTGGGGCGGGGGCGAAAATTGGTTTCTTGGCACTGAGTAAGAATAAAGTAGATCGAGCGATCGCTATTGCCAAAGCCAATCCCACTGGGGCGCAAGGGTTACAGTTAATTGGCGGAGATGAACTGTATAATCCAACTATCCTCACCTCTGGCGGCGACGCGATTAAAGGCATTGTGCTGGCAGTTCCCTGGAGTTCTCAACCCAACGATCCCTTCGCCAACCAAGCTGCCACGATTTGGAAAGGACGTGTCAGCTGGCGCACTGCTACCGCTTATGATGCGACGAAAGCCTTAACGTCTGCTTTTAGTCAAAATCCCTCTCGTTCGGGCGTATCTCAGCTGCTGAATCAGGGAGTTGCAATCGGCGGCACTGCTACCGATTTTAATGTTCTCAATGAAGTGCCGCTTGTGCAAGCTGTGCCTGGTTCTAATGGGCCACCGGGATCTAAGTATGAATTTAATCCGATTTAGAAGAGAACGAACCGCCTTAGCGTTCGCGTAGCGGCGCGGATGCGCTTAGCCATGCGCGTTAGCGCTTTAGACGCAGAGGACGCAGAGGGAAGAGAGGAGAGGAAGGAAATATTTTTGCTTTAAGTGGAGTCCGGAGTGGGCAGTTAAAGGACTGTAGTGTATAGTTTGTTTTTGCTTGTCATGAGTTGTTGTTGTTAATGACTCATGACTCATGACCAATTTACAACAGGGTTCTAAGTGAGTCGTTCTCGTCGCGGTTTGTGGTTGTATCCGTTATTCCAGATTCCGTTGATGTTGCTGGGAGCGTGTATAGTCGTGACGGCACTCATCTGGCTGTTAGGATTAGGTAGACCGCCAGTAGCAGTTGCGATCGCTCTCGATCTGAGCAGCAGCACTTACAGTACGGAATTTAACGCCCCTGGTACAGTAGTGTACCAAGAAGTAGCAGCGGTGCGGTCGTATTTGCAACAAAACGCCCAACAGTTGAGAAACAAGAACCAGATACAGGTTTTGGGATTTGGGGGAGTTGTGCGATCGCTTACGGGTGATTTTAAAACAGACAGTCAACAAGTGGACGCTGAATTAACCCAAGCATTGGCAAATCCCGATTTACCTCAACTGTTAGCAAACAATACGACAGATATTAACTTAGCGATTCAAAAAGGCACGGAAGCACTTAGCGCTATTCCACAAAAACGCTGCCGCGAATTACTTTTAGTCACCGATGGCGGTGCTAACGTATCACCAGCCATTATCACCAATGCCGTGAATCGCAAAGTTAGAATCAATACAGTCGTGGTAGGGGCAGAATCTCTAGAATTGCGAGGTGCAGCCTTGGCTACTGGCGGTATTTACCTGTCTGGCAAACAAAATAATCTAGAAATGCTCTTCATCGACACGTTTTTTACCCGTTTCAACAGTAACCTCAAATGGCTTATCCTTAGTCTAGGTGCAACTTGGATTGCCCTGATGTGGACGCTAATTTTACCCCTAGATCGGTGGCTGTTTCAAGGTTTAATCGGTCTCGATCGCTCGCTTTCTGGTCAATTATCCTTAAGCCATGCCCTATTTTGGAGCGTTTTGACACCTTTGATTGTTTGGCAGCTATTTAATTTATTGGATATCGTTGTTAGATGTTAGTTGTTAGAGGGTTTATGAAGTTCCTGGCAAATAGAATTCGCGGCTATACAAACCAAGTCCGCCTGCGCGGACTTAAGACGGATACTATATTCTAAAACCTGCTCTCGTCAGGTTTTGTTTGTGTAGCTGCAAATTGTATTCGCCCGGTTTTAAAAGAGAGCTAAATAGGAGAAAAACATTATGGCAGTAGAAGAGAAAAGCATGGTTCCCACTGTATTAGTGGGTATCGGTGGCACCGGACATGAAGTATTATCACGAGTGCGTCGCTTAGTAGAAGAAACTTATGGCAGTCTGCAAAATTTCCCCCTGATTAGCTTTTTAATTATTGATACAGATAGAGAGTACAAAGTCAATAATCCTGCCGCCGCCGGTTCTCCTTTTAAAGACAATGAAAAATATTGGGCAAGTGTTGCTGGCAGTGAAGTTAAAAAAATTATGTCGGACATGGGAAACTATCCCTGGATTGAGAGTTGGTTTCCTACAGAATTAGAGCGGAATATTGGGGCAATTGAAGTCGGTGCCGGACAAATTCGCAGTTATGGGCGATTTGCTTTTTATTGCAATTATCACAAACTTCAAAGACGTTTTAATGAGGCTGCTGATGCCGTTAAAGGACACGAAACCTTTATGCGCGATCGCTATGGCATTAAGGTAGATACAACGGGTTTAAATGTCTTTGTGACGGGTTCTCTATCGGGTGGGACTGGTAGCGGAATGCTGATTGATATCGGCTATTGCGTCCGCCATTGGTTGCGGGGACAAGCGAGTCCGATGGTGACGGCAATTGTGCCAATGCCGACGGCTTTCGCTAGTATTAATGTAGGCGATCGCGTTCTCGCTAACGGTTACGCTGCTTTGATGGAATTGAGCTATTTTTCTGACTATAGAACTGAATATATTGCCCAATTTAGCAGTGGTTTGGTAGACGAAATTCGCAGTAAATCTGCGCCTTTTGACTTTACTTATCTGGTAGGAACAAAAAACGGCGAAAGTGAATTTACTCTCGATCAAATTCGGGAGATGATTTCCCAAAATATCTTCCTTGATTTAACTTCTGATTTTGCACCTTATAAACGTTCGATTCGAGATAATATTAAAGGATCTTGGGCGCAGGCAGATCCCGGTGGACGCGGTTATCCTAAGAATTTTATGAGTTTTGGGTTATCTACGGTAGAAATTCCGATAGCTCAAATTCGCACTTCTTTATCAGATAGACTTGCCGCTGATTTTATTCGCTGGTGGCTAAATGAATCGGTACAGTTGCCGCCAAATGTATTAGAAATGGTGCAAAATGACCTAAAACGGATGCGCCTGACAGAAGCGGAACTGATTGCAGATTTATCGGCGGCTGGTGACAGGTCATATATAACCGAAATCTCCGCTTGGGTAAACTCTATCCGCAATGAAATTGCTACGGATAATAAGTTGCAATGTACCCAGCAAGGCGTAAATATTGTTGGTGCAGAAAAGGGTAAGATTCTGCAATTTTTAGACTATCTCCAGCCAAAAGTTGAAGAATATAAAGCCAATCATTTGCGGAAATTAAGCCCGGATGAGCGATTGCACGGGGACTTCTTGCAAAAGATGTACGATAACCGCAACCGCATCGTGCAACAAGGACGAAAAGCGTTAGAGGAAGAGTTTTATCGGATTATTGAGGATCGCACGAGAGGGTCAAAATTTGCCGATGCTTTCGTGACGGCGGTGCGTCAAATTTTTGAAAATGCCGCCGAAAAGTTCCGCCGCGAATCAGAAAAAGTTTGGCAACCAAAGGAAACCGAACGACAGCGAGATTACGAAAAGGCGCTGCAAGATATTACTGAATTTAAAAATAAGTTTGCCCTTACCAAGCACGCAGATATGGAAAAATCCTGCGAGTTAGCGCTAACGGGTTTAGAAGGTAGCTTGGTGGCGACAATTCAAACTCAAGCTAGATATTTAGGTTTAGAAGTTATTACCAGAATGCTAGAGCATCTGGATGAATTAAACCGCAGTTTGGCACGCTTAAATCAAAAATTGAAGCAAACCCGCGATGATTTTCAGCAAAAAGCCGATCGACAAGCGGATAGTGCTGATGCTTTGATTGTGAATGGCATTAAGCTTTATAACCGCGAAGAACTCAATGAATTATATCGAGATTTAATTGAGCAACAAGCAGGTGCCAGCGAAGGTTCTAAGAGTCGCTACGAGTTGGGAATTGATGGGATTTGTAGCAATTTGTCAGTTCAAGTTCTCGCACAAGCAAGTCCGCTGTGGAAGCGCAACCGTGCGGCGGGTGAGGTAATGCGGCTATTTGATGTGCCGAATTTGGCGGATGTGCAGGAGAATGACTTTAAAGAAATTATTGGCGATCGCGCTAAATTAGTCGTGATGAGTGCGCCGGAAAGCAGCCGATTGAAGCGGGAATTGGCAGCTTGCGATCGCTTATTCAAAGTCTTCAACAACGACGAAGCCGAAATTCGCAACCGCATTGGCACTGCCTACAGCAAATCGAAGCCGTTGATTTTACTTTCTGATGCCGTTCTCAAGCGCCAAGACGCAGGCTTTACCCCCGCACTCAATGCCAAAATTGCCCTAGTTGGCGGACGCAACAGCAGCGATCCAGCGGCAATTAAGCTCATCCCCATTCTGCGGGAGAGAGTTGGTAGCAACGAAGGCATTACACCTCTGGGAGAAGCTGAACGTCACCGGATTGTCTTTGTACAAGAAATTGGTGGTTTTTCCCTGCGCTGCATTGAGGGAATGCCGGAGTTACAGCAATCTTATCAAGATTGGAAAGGACAATCCATTCAGGCAAAACGGGCGCAACTTAAAGGCGAAAGCAAAGAACCTCCGATTCCCGTTCACATTCAAAAAGAGCCGCCGTTTTGGGATATCTTTCCCGAAAATCCAGAGATTTTCCGCCTCGTTGTACAAGCAAGGGCGTTACAAGTTTTGCGAATAGAAGAAAATCGCCTAACCAAAGAAAAAGTAATTCGTTACACCCGACAAACAGTGATTGGTTCAGAAAATGTCGATATCGCCTCTAGTTGGGAAGAAGCGGTGCAAGTGCTGCAAGTGTTAGCGTGTCGCCCCGATAAAGAAGAAATTCAGCGTCAGGTGACGGCAAAATTAACCCAAGTTGACACGGTGCAGAAAAAACAAGCGCTGTATCACCAACTTAAAGCATATCTGGATCGGCGTGCCGTCGAACTAGAAAAAGAAGGCGCAACCGATAGCCTGAATTACAAGCGCGAAGCAAGAGTCATTCAGGAGATGATTGAAGCTTATAAACTTTATTCACCGGGTACTCAACTTGTTGATTCTCTTGCAACTCAGCCGATTGCGATAGCTTCAAATCATTCTCCGACTCCAGAGACTCGCACTCACGTTTTCTGCACCAACTGTGGAAATCAGAACCCAGCGAACTCAAAGTTCTGTTCCAAGTGCGGCACTAAATTGGTGCAATTGAGCTAACATCAATTCTCATTCCCTGGCTTTGTCTGGGAATGAGAATTGATTTCTTAAACAAGACAGGACTTACGCAAAGCTTATACATATAGCGTTATTGTCGGTTCAATCCCCCTGTGGTTGCCCTCAGATGTGGTGATGTGCGGCGAGTCCTGACAAGAGTTTCAATCTATCTCCATGAGTAATGTTTAATCCTGCTAGCAGCTACGCTGGGGAAGGGTAACTTCAGTGTTAGCTAAGCTTTATTAACCCTTGTTGCAACTATTATTTCAGGCAAGTTGTTACTGCATCTTTCTATAAATGGCACAAAGACGAGTCGGTTTAAATATTTTTGCTTTGAACATAAAGTTCGGCGGCACGTTGATAATAATATGCTCGTCAGATTCTTTATATTTTTCAAATTCTGCTGGCATTCCTTTGGGAGTTGCAGTGCTGTAAGGAACGGGTTGAAAAAGTAATTCTGTGAACTCAACCGCTTTCCAGTTTGCCTGCTCGGTAATTTGCGTGAGAAAAGCTTCACCTGTTAATAAACTGAACAGAGCTTCTTTCGCTTCTGGAGCAAGCGCAAAACTACTATCAAAGTTCTCGACAATTTTAAGACCCATTTTACAAATACACGCTAATTAATCAACAACGGTCAACGCGCTGCTATTGGAAGACAAACTATGTAGACCTAAGATATTTTACCCATAGATGGAGAGTAGATGGAACGCGATCGCCCGTTGATTGATCCAAGGGATGCTTCTAGACAAACGCCGCGCTCTCTTTCTTGGCTCTGGGCGATATCCTGCTTTGGTTCTATGCATCCCTTAAGATGTTCCCAATCATTTTCACTCATGGATACTGCCATCGGGCATAATTGCCTGAGTCAGGATGGCTCCGCTCAAGTCAACATCCAACAAATCGGCTCCTCTCAGATTGGCTCGACTCAAATTAGCTGCATACAGCTTCACTCCATTCAAGTTAGCTCCGCCCAAAAAAGCTTCACTTAAATTGGCATAACTAAGGTTAGTGCCACTGAGGTCAGCTTTCCACAAGTTCGCGCCAGTTAAATTGGCTTTACTGAGGTCTGCTCGCTTTAAGTCGATTGCAGCCAAATCGGCTTGACTTAGGTTAGCTCCAATTAGGACAATTCCGCTTAGACAAGCAGTTCTTAGATTAGCTCCCATCAAGTTGAACGTAGAAATGCACAGCTTGCCTGCCTGCATTGTTACCTTGCTAAAGGTTCTTTGTCCGGTTGCGTATCGTTTGAGAAGTTCGTCGGCTTTTTTTTGAACCAACTCTGACTGTGGATTCGCTGACGATTTAGTTTTCTTAGAGATAACTTCCATATTAATACTCTGCTAGTTTAAATTGAATATATTCTTATCATCCTCCTTTAGGCATAAAACTAAGCATTGAAAATGATAAAGAATCTATAAAAATTCAGTGAAGTTTTCCATCTCTTAGAGTTAAAGGAATAATAAAAAAGTTCCTAAAAAATAAACTTATACTGCGATTTCTTAATATTGCTCTATACACCTGATTATATATATCTGTATGTAAAAAATAGATTAAGTTCAGTATTTTTTAGGAGAAAACTACAAGAAGCATTTTCAAAATTAAGTAAGACTACGTAATGTGCAATGCTAAATGTGCAATGCTAATACATTTTGTTTTTTGTTTGCAGCATATAGACTTCTTAGCCCTCCAATTTATCGGGGAGCTAGGGAGGAGCTGACAAAATTTGGGTAACCGAACGAACGAAAGACCGTAAAATCAAGGCATGATCTATCAACGCCCTCGCCCCGAAATTCCCGATTGCACTTGGAGCCGTCCCATTGGTCTCGGCTGGGACAAACCCTACACAGTTCGCTACGCTAGTAATCTCGACGATGGCCCCTGGCACGGGATGCCCTTGGGCGGCTTTGGATCTGGGTGCATCGGTCGTTCCTCGCGTGGCGACTTTAACTTGTGGCATTTGGATGGCGGAGAACACGTCTTCCGGAGTCTGCCTGCTTGCCAGTTCAGCGTCTTCGAGCAGCCAGAAGACTCACCCGCGCAAGCTTACGCGCTTTGTACAGAACCGCCTGAGGATGGGACTTTATCCCGGTGGTTGTGGTATCCGAGTCAATCAAAAAGTGCAGAGAAATCGGACTCAGCAGGCAGCACTGGAACCTATCATGCGCTGTATCCCCGCAGCTGGTTTGTCTATGAAGGGGTGTTTCAGTCTCAGTTGACGTGCGAGCAATTCTCCCCCATTTGGGCGGGTAACTATCAAGAAAGCTCTTATCCGACAGCGATCTTTCACTGGACTGCCCACAATCCTACCGATAAGCCGATCGTGATTAGTATCATGCTGACGTGGCAGAATGTCGTGGGTTGGTTTACGAATGCGATTCAATCTCCGGAAGTGCGGGTGCGGGATGATGGCAGTCCGGTTTACGAATACCAGCCGCGATGGGGGGACAGTACCGGAAATTTAAATCAGTGGATTGTGGACTTCCACCGAGTGGGGTGTCTGCTAGATCGGGTGAGGCTGCACGATGAAGTCGGAGAGGGGGAAGGACAGTGGGCGATCGCAACTGTCACTAATCCTAGTTTAGAAGTCTTCTATCACGGTCGTTGGAATCCGATTGGGGATGGCTCAGATATTTGGGATTTATTCGCTTGTAATGGTTCGTTGCCAGATCGAGAAGATGAAACTCCGGCATCACCGGGAGAACAAATCAGTTGCGCGATCGCTGTCCGGTTTACTCTGAAACCTGGGAGAACTCGCCAAATTCCCTTCATCGTCTGCTGGGATTTTCCAGTTATGGAATTCCCACAGAGTGCGGAGAAACCAAATTCTCTGGGCACTCAATACTACCGCCGCTACACCGATTTCTTTGGTCGAAACGGCAAAAATGCCTGGTCGATGGTTCGCACCGCACTCAAGCAAGATGATATGTGGAAGGATGCGATTCGGGAGTGGCAACAGCCGATTTTGCAGCGTCAAGACTTGCCCAATTGGTTCAAAATGGCGCTGTTTAATGAGCTGTACTTACTTTGCGACGGCGGCACCCTCTGGACAGCAGCTTCGGAAGATGACCCCGTGGGGCAATTTGGCGTCCTAGAGTGCTTGGACTATCGCTGGTACGAAAGTCTGGACGTGCGACTTTACGGCTCATTTGCTTTGATGATGCTCTGGCCTAAACTGGACAAAGCGGTGCTAGAAGCTTATGCACGGGCGATTTCCACCCACGACGAGACGCCCCGCATTATCGGCTATAACCAAGCCGCAGCGATTCGCAAAGCCGCCGATGCGACGCCCCACGATTTGGGTGCCCCCAACGAGCATCCGTGGGAGAAAACGAACTACACTAGCTATCAAGATTGCAACCTCTGGAAAGATTTACCCTGTGACTTTGTGTTGCAGGTTTATCGAGATTTTGTCTTAACAGGTTCCACAGATATCGAATTTTTGCGCGAGTGCTGGTTGCCGATTGTGAAGACGCTTGCCTATGTCAAGCAATTTGATATCGATGGGGATGGAATTCCCGAAAATTCGGGTGCGCCCGATCAAACGTTTGATGATTGGCAGTTGCGGGGGGTTAGCGCCTACTGCGGCGGCTTGTGGATTGCGGCATTGGAGGCAGCGATCGCCATTGGTGAAATCTTACACAAGTCTGAGTTCAATTCCGAAGAAAATACCCCTGATTATCAATTACCGATTACCAATTACCAAACCTGGCTAAAACAATCCCGACAGGTGTATCAAGAACAACTCTGGAACGGTCAATACTACCGGCTCGATAGCGAAAGCGGCTCTGATATCGTGATGGCAGATCAGCTATGCGGTCAGTTCTACGCTCGTTTATTAAAATTACCCGATCTCGTGCCGTTTGAGTGTGCCCAATCTGCTTTAAAAACTGTCTATAATTCCTGCTTCTTGAATTTCAATCGGCACCTCCCAACTTCCCAACCTGCAACCATTATCGGTGCCGTTAATGGCGTCAAACCCGATGGGACACCGGCAAATCCCGACGCAACTCATCCGCTGGAAGTTTGGACTGGCATTAACTTTGGGCTGGCGGCATTCATGATCCAGATGGGAATGAAAGAGGAAGCCTTCCAGATGACGGAAGCTGTGGTGCAGCAAATTTATGACAATGGGTTGCAATTCCGAACCCCGGAAGCTATCACCGCAGCCGGTACTTTTCGCGCCAGTCATTACCTGCGAGCAATGGCAATTTGGGCAATCTACGGGGTGATGACGCACTTTTAACGGCAGTATCCTAATACTTTTCGTTATCCCAATTTCCCTAGGTGATGCTACACATTTGATTCCCCCAACCGCCCGCTCAATTGGGGGGCGAAGAGAAGCTTAAGTGTAGCGGTAAAAATATGAAATGGGATCGTTTTTTACCACAAATCGCTACAATCTTTATTCATCCAGCTTTTCAGCTTATTTCGTCGCCCCTTCAGCCTACATTTACTAGAAAGTTATAACCAATAACTCCAGCTACGCTTTTTAACTATCCAAAATAGCTCTCACCTTCACCCTCGATTTGACTTAAAGATGAATTGAAAGCAGAGGTTTTTTTAGGTGAGGGATCGGCTGTAAATTCTGCAAAGGCATCAGCATCGGTAGTCACTTTACTACTTGTCGTAAATATCTCAGTCAAAGCCTCAGTAAAAGCCTCAACCTCCACAGGCGTGTGACTAAATTTATTCAGTTCTACTGTTGCCTCAGACTTGGCTAGAGTTGCAGCCCAACCAGGCGCAGCAACGAATGCAAAACCAGCCATCAAAGGCGTTGCGAACAGCAAGAAGCGTAGGCTGGGACGTTGTTTGGTTATCATAAAAACCTTATTTTCCTATGTCGCTACAATTTTTGAAATGAGAATTTTGACCTGCTTAAAGTTGCAGATCGAAGCAATGAACTAACAAAAGAACAATTTAATCTAGACTGTTTTTAATAACGATAAACAGTCTGTTTGTTAAATGGAGACATCCATTTAACAAGCATTTGGGTTACGCTGAAAAGACTGGCGAAAAAAGTTTTTACTGCACTCTAGCCGAAAACACAGATAGAAACTTTGTACGTAAGTATCGTAATTCCAGTTTTCTTAATTTAGTGTAAAGTTCCAGTAAATCTACTGAAATAGTTTTTAAAGATTTGATGAAGTAGAAATTGTCATCGGATGTTGGACAAAATGAAAAAATTGCCGTTCTATCTATTTGTTCTACAAGGAGTGCTGTTAGGGATAGAGCTACAGGTAGCAGCGCAGCCCCTGGTGCCTCTAAAAGCGGTGGAAAGGTTAGGCGATCGCCAACAGATGCAATCGCCCAAAGCTGCTGTTACCAAGAGTCAGCAGCTATCAGGAAGCCAGAAGTCAGACCATTTTACGAATAAATTGCCACAGATTCCTCTTGATAAGAGGAAATCAAATACGTTACCTCAAAAAAGTGAATGGGTATCAGCATCAGAAATTCCTGCTGCTGATTTCACGTCTCCGTATTCTTACGTATGGGTCATCAAAAACAGCCAAAATCAGCCAGAACAACAGCCTTTTGCCTGGATGGTCAAAGATGCCAAAAAACAGTATGGGGAAGGCAGTACGGTGCCGCTACAACCGATACTGGGGTTGCTGAAAGATACCAACCAGGCAGCGCTTCAGATGGCAGAGGCGGGTAAAGTAACTAAAAAGTCTGGGTTTGATGAAATCGTTAAAAATACGGAGAAGGTGGAAGGGTTGTTTACCCTCTACCGCAACAAGAAGACAGGCAAAATATATCTGGAAATCAAGCCAGAACAGCTAAATAAAAACTTTCTCGGCACCGTGACGATGGAATCGGGGATTGGAGAACGCGGTATTTACAGCGGAGTTCCCCTGAGTGATTTCCTGTTTTATTTTCGTCGCGTGAACGAAAATTTACACTTTGTGGTTCGCAATGTTAACTTTCGCACGCGCTCTGGTGAGCCGCAAGAGCGATCGCTCAACCGGGCGTTTAGCGATTCCGTCCTCTACTCGCTAGACATCAAAGCGACTCATCCGCAACGCAAAACCCTACTTATCGATATGGGTGACTTGCTACTCACCGATTTGCCTGGGTTAACTTCAATGTTAAAAACGTTTTTGGATACTTCCTACCGCCTCGACAGCAGCAAGTCGTATTTCGACACTGCCAAAGCCTTCCCCTTCAATATAGAAATTTCCTCAATTTACGGCTTCTCGTCTACGAGTAGCCAGGACGCAAATTTAGCGACTTTACCTGATAGCAGGGCACTCAGCTTGAAGGTACATTACAGTTTATCCCAGCTACCGGAAAACAACGGCTATATTCCGCGTCTCGCTGACGACCGCATTGGCTACTTTATCACCGCCTACAAGGACTTCTCTAGCGACAACCGCAGAGAACCTTTTGTTCGTTATATTCATCGCTGGCACTTAGAAAAACAAGATCCGAAAGCATCC
Organism: Coleofasciculus sp. H7-1; assembly: GCF_057473865.1. NCBI lineage: Bacteria > Bacillati > Cyanobacteriota > Cyanophyceae > Coleofasciculales > Coleofasciculaceae > Coleofasciculus > Coleofasciculus sp. H7-1. Next base: position 77,131 of record NZ_JBYCCT010000067.1, on the reverse strand, counting down.
CTATCACCACCCAAGAAACCAATTGTCTTCTGGATTGAGAATTCTGTCCCGGTTGAATACCGCGACGCCATCCGCGAAGGCGTTCTGATGTGGAACAAAGCCTTTGAGAAGGCGGGATTTAAGGACGCCATTGAAGTGCGGCAAATGCCGGATAATGCCACCTGGAGTCCCGCAGATGTTCGCTACAACACGATTCGCTGGATCAATTCTTTAGATGGATATTCTGCTAGAGGGCCATCGCGAGTCAATCCGCTGACTGGCGAAATCTTAGACGCCGACATCATTGTAGATGCCAACATGGTGCGATCGCTCAAGCAGAGATATCGCACCCTCGTCGAGTCAAGCGAGTCGTCGGGAACCGGGTTATTTTCCCAAATTGCGGAGAATCGCAATCTCTGCAACGGATTGGGGAGAGGAACAGAGGGACCTCAATCATCTACCCCAGATTTCTCGCAACTCCTACAAGACCACGATCTCTGCTACGGCATGGAAGCTGCCACTCAATCAGCGATGGGCGCGATCGCATTATCGCTGGTTCACAATGTCTTGCCTAGCAGCAACGAAATGAAAGAATTTGTGCATCAATATATCCGCCACCTGATTGCCCACGAAATTGGACATACTTTAGGGTTGCGACACAACTTCCACGGTAGCACTCTCCTAAAGCCGGAAGAATTGAACAACACCGACATCACGCGCCTCAAAGGAATGGTGAGTTCGGTGATGGATTACGTTCCCGTCAACTTGGCACCCCAAGGCGTGAAGCAAGGAGACTATTATCCAGCCATTGTTGGCCCTTACGACAAATGGGCGATTGAGTACGGTTATAAACCGAGTGAGGCAACGAATTCTGTGACCGAGAAGCGATTTTTAGAGCAAATTGCCTCCAAATCGCCTCAATCAGAATACGCCTATGCCACGGATGAAGACATCTTGGATCTCGATCCGGGTGCCAGTCTTTGGGATTTGAGTGGGGATGTGCTGCGCTACTCGCAGTCGCAGATGGACAACGCCCGAATGATGTGGGGGCGTTTGGATAAGCGTTACCCGTTGCAAGGTGATAGCTATGAAGAAATGCGCCTGTTGTTTAACACGATACTAAGTTACTACTTCAGTAATGCTAATTTGATGAGCCAATACATTGGTGGACAGTCATTTAGCCGCAACCACGCCGGAGATCCCAATGGGCGTTTGCCGTTTGAACCCGTGCCCCTGGAAAAACAGCGCGACGCATTGACAAAACTAGAAAAGTATGTTTTTGCAGCAGACGCTTTTGATTTTCCGCCGCAATTGCTGAATCAGTTAGCACCGTCGCGCTGGAGACACTGGGGAAATCCGATCCCGATTTTCCGACTAGATTATCCGATTCATGAAAACCTACTGTTGCAGCAAAGTCGCATATTGCGATCGCTTCTATCAGAAGATCGCCTAAATCGTCTGCGCGACATTGAACTGAAGACGAAACCAGGGGAAGCGCTGACGCTACCGGAACTCTTCGACACTCTGCAAAATAGCATCTGGACAGAGGTGCAGCAATCTGATCGCAAACCCGCGAATATTTCCAGCCTCCGCCGTTCCTTGCAACGCGAACATCTGGAAATCATGCTGGGAATGGTGTTGCGGACTGAATCGGTACCGGAAGATGCCCGAACCCTAGCATGGTACGAACTGCGCCAACTGCGGAAATCGTTGGATAGTGCGTCGAAGCAGAAGAACCTCGACACCTACACCAAAGCGCACCTTCTCGAAACACGCGATCGCATTAACAAAGCCTTAAACGCCCAGATGGAATCGAAATGAATCCACGATCAACTATAAATGGTGCAACTTTAAAGAGAAAACCTAACCCCCTTCCCCCTTCCCGATTCCGGGAAGGGGGAGAAATTTACCCCTCTCCTTGCAAGCTACGGTGTACACACATCTTTGGTTAAGTGGCAAAACGTTGATTGATCCCCCCTACCCCCCTTAAAAAGGGGGGAAATAAAGTCAAAGTCCCCCTTTTTAAGGGGGATGCAAGGGGGATCAAAACGGGACTTGCAAGTTTAAGAAGACTTGTGTGTACACCGTAGCCTTGTAGGGGAGGGTTAGGGAGAGGTCAAATCCAGGTGAAACAGCCATCCGCTATTAAATATAAACTTTTTTGGTTTTTTGGCTGGCGCATAGTATTTTTAGACTGCAAAGCGGGAATCTTAAACAGGGAGACGCTACTGCACTCAACGATGGCGTTGAAGACGATGCTCAACTTTAGCGTGCAAAATAGCTCTCTAGGTTTTGTTGAAGAGAAACCAAAGGATTTATGTGCTATCTTCAGTCCCTTTTAGATGATGTTTATAAAGTACCTGGTGAAGAGACATCAAAAGATTACAAATCGTTCGTGCCAAAGCAGATTCGGAAAATCCGGAATTTTGAAATTTGCGTGGGTAGGTTTTTTGTATATCTGGTACAGACTTTTTGCCACCATGAACAAGCTTTAGAGATGCGAAATTCGGCATTTCTACTTCCCAAACCATCATAGTTTCAACTTGAATCAGTAACCGTCAATCAGTTTAATAACAATATGAAAAGATCGCCATTTTACGTGTGTTTTCTCCTGGGACTATTGCTCGGAAATGTTTCTTCAGCTAAAGCCGCCATCACGAACGCTGAAAAACCAGTCGTAAATTCTCAGGTTTTAGCTAAAGATACAAATATAGAAAATTCAGATTTTCAATCCTTCGACGAGACGGTTAAAGACACTCAAAAACTGGAGGGATTATTTACCCTCTACCGCAATAAACAGACCGGCAAAATATATCTAGAAATTAAACCAGAACAGCTCAATAAAAACTACCTTGCCACCATAACCTTAGAATCAGGGATTGGCGAACGCGGTCTTTACAGTGGAATGCCGCTGCAAGATATGCTTTTCTACTTTCGCCGGGTTAACAACAATTTGCATTTCGCCGTCCGCAACGTCAACTTCCGCACCAGTTCCGGCAATCCAGAACAGCGATCGCTAGAACGAGCCTTTTCTGACTCCGTTCTCAGTTCCCTGAAAATTATCAGCATTCATCCGCAACGTCAAACCATTCTCGTCGATCTAGGGAACCTGCTGCTAAGCGATTTACCTGGATTAAGTTCGTATTTAAAAACTGCTTTGGAGGTTTCCTACCAGCTAGAAGAAGACAAAACCTATTTCGGCGCTGCCAAAGCTTTTCCCCTAAACATGGAGATTGAATCGATTTACGGGTTCTCCAACCCTAGTGGAGAGGACGGGGTGTACCTGCCGACGCTGCCTGACAGTCGCGCGCTTTCCCTCAAGGTACATTACAGTCTCTCCCAGCTACCGGAAAACAACGGCTATATTCCGCGCCTTGCCGACGAACGGGTTGGCTACTTCACAACGGTTTACAAGGATTTTTCCAGCAAGAGTGGCAAAGATCCGTTTGTGCGCTACATCCAGCGCTGGAATCTAGAAAAGCAAGATCCCACAGCTTCCCTGTCGCCAGCCAAAAAACCAATTGTTTTCTGGATTGAAAATACTGTCCCGGTTGAGTACCGTGACGCCATCCGCGAGGGCGTTTTGATGTGGAACGCGGCGTTTGAGAAGGCGGGATTCAAGGATGCGATTGAAGTGCAGCAGATGCCAGATAATCCCACTTGGGACCCGGCTGATGTGCGCTACAACACGATTCGCTGGTTCAATTCTTTGGATGCCGCATTTGCATTAGGACCGTCGCGGGTCAACCCATTGACTGGGGAAATCTTGGATGCTGACATTATCGTGGACGCTGACTTTGTGAATTCGTTCAAGCAGGAATATCGCAACCTGATCGAACCAAACCAGAAGGGTAACAGCAGTTTTTGTAACCGTGGCTTCTTGCCTTCTCACTCGTCTAAACAAGGTGTAGAGGCGCGTAGTGGTGCCAACGGACAGCCAAAATCTTCGTTATTAGAACAGGATGGTCACAACCATCGGTGCGAGGGAATGCAATTTGCCAATCAGATGGCAGTTGGGTCGCTGTCGCTGTCACTATTGCAGAATGTCAGTCCTAGAAGCGATCGCATGAAAGAGTATATTCATCAATTTGTGCGATCGCTGATTGCTCACGAAGTCGGACACACTCTAGGCTTAAGACACAACTTTCGTGGCAGTACCCTCCTAACACCAGAGGAATTAAATAACACCGACATCACCCGCGCCAAGGGGATGGTCAGTTCCGTCATGGACTATCTGCCACCCAACTTGGCACCCCAAGGCGTCAAGCAAGGAGATTACTATACCAGCAAAGTTGGTGCTTATGATGAGTGGGCGATTGAGTATGGCTACAAACCCAGCGGCGGGGTAATTCCCATCGCCGAACAGCGGTTTCTCGATGAGATTGCCAAAAAATCGAGTCAGCCGGAATTAGCTTATGCCTCTGATGAGGACAGCTTTGACCTCGATCCCACCGTGAACCAATATGACATGAGTCGCGATCCGCTTGGTTACTCGCGATCGCAACTAGATATCGACCGCCAGCTATGGGATCGTCTCAATAAAGGTTATCCCGGCACCGGAGAAAGTTACAGCGAAGTCAGCGATCGGTTTAATACCGCGTTCATGCACTATTTGCAAAACGTGTTCTTGATTACTAAATATATTGGCGGACAATCGTTCTACCGCGATCGCCCCGGAAACCGCAACGGACGCTTACCCTTTGAACCTGTGCCAGTCGCCAAGCAGCGCGAAGCGTTAGCAGCATTACAAAAGTATGTCTTTGCTGAAGACGCTTTTAATTTCCCTCCGGATCTACTCAATAAGTTAGCACCCTCGCGCTGGATGGATTGGAGCAACGATATTGCAATTAATCGCCTTGATTTTCCCGTTCACGATAGTATTTTCTTCCCGCAAAGCATTGTTTTGAGAGAAGTGCTATCTGGCGATCGCCTCAACCGTCTGCGCGACCTGGAACTGAAGAGTCAGCCAAATCAAGCCCTAACATTACCAGAACTATTTAACACCTTGCAGAGTGACATTTGGAGTGAGTTGCAGCCAGCAGACAACAAATCGGTGAAAATATCCAGCTTTCGTCGCGCTTTGCAGCGAGAACACTTGCAGATACTGATCGGCATGGTATTACGGACTGAGGACGTGCCAGAAGACGCTCGGACGCTTGCCTGGTCGAAATTGCGCCAATTGCGCGAAGACATCAACAACAGCCTCAGACACCGGAGTGGGAACTTGGACGAATACACCAAAGCGCACCTCCAAGAAACACGCGATCGCATCTCTAAAGCCTTAGATGCTCAGATGCAATCAAAGTGAAACAAATAAGTCGCGATCGCGACTTCAAAGATACACTCATCACACCCGTTGGGGTGTTTGAAGTGATGCAGGCGATCGCCAAAACCGAAGGTAGTCTGTCACACCCTGAAACCGTTTAGTTCTTCGACAATATGAAGCAAGAAAAGCGCTTCACGAGCGATGTTTGAGGTGTGCAGTTGCACTTCAAGCCATCAAACAGGTGCAAAAAGACAACTAGCCCAAAGCTGAACGATGGCTCAATCGGTTACATCAGTCGGAGGATGGTCAAGCATCGGTTAAACAGGTGGTGCAACCGTTGCGCTTCTATAACTTGGGATTGCAAGCTTTAACCAAAGGAGTCAGGAGCTACGAATCAAAATCCAGACATTTCCTGACTCCTAAATTCTGCTAGAAGATGTAGTTAGTTGGTGCATTCCCCTATAGTCATCTTGTAAAAAAGTAGTAAACTTGTACCATATACTTGCACGCTTCGGTTATAATAATATATATTTCCATAAAAATGCTACAATTAAAAGTTTGTCCCGTTTTACGGGTCTGAGCTATGATCGATTGTCTCAATGCGGCTCGCTATTTCATTGTGAGAGCTTACGAGGACGGTATAGAAGCTGAAATGACCAACATGAAGGTTCAAAAGCTTCTGTATTATTCACAAAGCGTACATTTGGCATTGTACGATGAGCCATTGTTTGATGAAGTAATCCAAGCATGGCGATATGGCCCTGTATGCCCTCCTGCTTACAATTTTTACAGTGAATTTGAAGCTAAGCAATTACCTATCCCAGGCAAAGCATTCTTGTTGCAGATTCCTAATGAGAAGAAAAAACTTTTAGAAGAGATGTGGGGATATTTTGGTGGGTACCATGCCTATCGACTTAGTGAGATGACACATTTGGAGTTTCCTTGGAAGAAAGCTCGAAAGGGTTTGCACAGTCAAGCAAGTTCAACTGAACCGATTCTTATTGAGGATATGAAAGCGTTAGGTTATCAGAAGCTTGATGTGATAGAGCGTGACAACCCCGCGTATGAATCTGTGATGTCCAAGATATTAGAGGATGCTTGTAACTCGGAATCCTCAACTCGCATTAACCAAGGAGAAGTGCGTGACTGGCTCAACTCCCTTCTCGATTGAAGAATCCGAAAATTTCAGGCGTTCTTTCAAAAAACTTGCAAAAGCTTATGGGGCTGATTTTATTGAGCTTGTCGCGGATACCTTGGAAGATTTAACTGAAGACCAGTATCCCATGAATTCCCGTAGTGAACCTTTACCTGGGAAAATTCAGTTACCTGAAGGATGGACGTTTCATAAGCTGGAGTTAAGGGTTTCCAAGGGCGCTTCAGGACAAATCAGATTGATGTATTTAGTCAGTACCACTGTATGCGTAATCAAACCTATATGGATTTATAGCCACGAGCAGTTTGAGAAACGCCCTGCTGACAAAGAGCTGAAGAGTGTTATCAAAGGAATTTTAGACTGTTAGCTTTCACTTTAACCAAACAGGAGTGTAGCGAAACATATTACGGACTCTTGCGATCGCACTTTTTTCCTAACCTGTATTTAGATGCGATCGCTTCTCATGGCTTTACGCTTTGTATCGTCAGTTGGTAAATTAAGCTAAACAAAGATGGAACCTACAAACCAGCAAACTCAGGGACTTTATAAACTTTGTTATCGACTTACTAACGTTATTTACCTGGGATGGCTGTATAAAAGCATTGAACTTGTCCGGTTAGATGAGCGTACTGGCAATTTATACGTACTAGCTGGAGAGAATTTGGACTTTGAGATAAAGCCAACTGGAGGATACGAGCCATGACAGCAGCTAACTACAATGCTATGAGCCTTGATGAGTTACGTCGATATGTTTTGACTCATCGAGAAGATGTTGATGCCTTTAACGTATACATCGATCGCTCAAAAGCTGCGGGACGCACGATCGGTATAGACTTAAATGACGCTCATTGGGAAGAAAATTTAACTAAGCAAATTCAACAAATGACACCTGTTGAGGGTGAATCAGATCAACGGTAGTCTTGCCTAACAAATCGTTAATTTAGCTTGTTATTAATCAACACCGTTTCAAACAAACAAGAGTGCAGCGAGAGATATTACAGAAGGAGCGATCGCTCATCTACAGTAATTTAAGATGATGAGCGATCGCTCGTAGCTAACAGAGAGCTAGGGCGATTGTTCAGAGGAGAAAATCCGGTGAGTCTGCATTCGCTTCATTATCTGAATATTGCTTCTGACTCCTGATTTTGTTCTTCTAAACTCAGCACTAACTATTTTTTGATGCCCCTGGAATTGTAATATCCACCGACGTAACATTAGGCGTGATGCTGGTTAGCGGCGGCTGAATCGCAGCAGCATTTCCGACCACCAGCGTGACAATGTTTTCTGGCTGGAGATATTTTTCGGCAACCCGTTGAATATCCTCAATCGTGGTTGCTTCCACCTCCCGGCGGTAACGGAAGATAAAATCCTTCGGGTAGCCATAATATTCATATCGCATCAACCGCGATAGAGTTTGGCTGGGATCTTGGAACTTAAAGACAAAAGAATTGAGTTCCGATTCTTTGGCGTAAGAAAGTTCTGCTGGCGTCACCGAACTTGTGCGGATGCGCTCGATTTCCGATAAGACGCCTTTAATGAAGGGTACGGTCGCATCTGAACGAGTTTGTCCCCCAGCGAGGAATACGCCTGGGTAGTCATATTGAGCGCCCCAATAACCGTACACCGTGTAAGCGAGACCTTGGCGCGATCGCACTTCGTTAAACAACCGTCCGCCAAAACCGTTTAACACTCCATTTAATACTGACAGAGCCGCAAAGTCAGGACTGTTCAATTGACCGCCCAGATGACCCATGACAATATTACTCTGCGTCAGCTGCGGCTGATTCACCAGAAACACGCCTCCCTGCTTTGCCTGTTCCGCCCCTGGTATCGGCGGGTTTTGCAGTTTGCCTTCTGGCTTCCAGTTCCCAAACTTTTCCTGAATCATCTGACGCATCGTCTTACTGTCAAAATCCCCCACGATGCCCAGAATCATATTCTGAGGATGAAAATATTTCTGGTAGAAACCAATTAAGTCATCGCGGGAAATATTGTCTAACGTTGCATATTCTACGGTGCGAGCATAGGGGCTATTGTTGCCGTAGACTAATTTCTCAAATTCGCGGGAAGCAATGTCACCAGGATCGTCATTCCGACGGGCAATTTCACCGCGCTGTTGCGTCTTGGCTAAATCTAGCTTTTCGGGTGCAAAAATCGGCTCTTCGATCACCTCAGCAAACAAACTAAATACGTCCTTCAAGTCTTCAGTGAGAGTAGTAAAGTCAGCAGTACCGACAGTGCTAACAATACTGCTCTCTACCGAAGCAGCTCGTTGTTCCAACAATTGGTTCAGTTCATCGCTTGAGTGCTTCGCGGTTCCGCCAGTCCGCATCACTTCCCCAACCAACGTAGCCAAACCTACCTCGTTTTCCGGTTCCAGACGACCGCCAGTGCGAATCATCGCCGTGCCACTCACGAGGGGAAGTTCGTGATTTTCCATCAGATACACAATCATGCCATTGTCCATCTGATAGCGCGTGTACGGGGGTACCTGAATTTCCGGCAACGGCGGAAACTTCAACTCCGTATAATGCCGCGCTGTATCCGCTACCGCTGGCATCAAAAACGTCAAAAGTAAAAAGGAGAAAGTCAAAAGAAACAGAAAATAATTTTTCTTTTGTTTTCCTTTGCCCTTCTTCCTCAAATTCTGCCTAAACCACTGCATACTCATTCCTCTTCCTTCTTCCTCTTCCTCTCAGACCTCAGACCTCAGCCCTCAGACCTCAGACCTCAGCCCTCAGACCTCAGCCCTCAGTCCTCAGTCCTTAAACCTCAGTCCTCAGTCCTCTTCCCTCAGCCCTCTTTCGGGAGAATTCGCCCAATTGTCCGGTTTTGTGGCTGGAAAGTTTCTTTCGCTACGCGCTGAATATCTGCGGGTGTCACCGTAGCGATCGCATCTAGTTGCTTAAACAGGTTCCGCCACGAGCCAGTTTTCACTTCATAGTCCACCAGCGACATCGCCATGCCCATATTAGAATCGAGCGATCGCAATAAATCAGCTCTTGCTTGGGTCTTCACGCGATCCAAATCTAGCGCCGCTACGGGTTCCGTCTTCAGCCGCTCTATTTCCTTGCTCAAAGACGCTGCCACTTCATCCACTGTATGACCGGGAGCTGTCAGCGCATAGAACAGCATCAAATTCGGATACTTATCTCCCGGAAAGCCACTAAAACCTTCCGCATTCAGAGCCACTTGCTGCTCTTCTACTAAAGACTTGTAGAGGCGAGAAGTCCGACCATCGCTCAACAATCGACCGATCAATTCATAAATCGCATGATCCGGATGATTCATCGCCGGACGGTGATAGCCTTCTAGATACCAAGGTTGGGATTGCAGCCGCAAGGTAACATCCTGCGATTTCGTTTGCCTGGGTTCCGTCGGTAATTGCTCCCGTGCCGCCGTTCTAGCTTTGTAACGTCCAAAATAAACTTGAGCCAGCCGTTTCACTTGGGCTGGGTTAACATCCCCAACGACGGCGATTGTTAGCTTGCTGGGGACGTAGTGAGTGTCAAAAAACTTCTGCACATCTTCGCGGGTAAGATTGCGGATGTCTTGGTCGTAGCCAATCACTGGACGCTTATAGGGATGCACTTGAAAGGCTGCGTCGGTAAAAGCTTCAATCATTTGACCGATGGGTGAGTTATCGGTTCGCAGCCGTCGCTCTTCCAGAATGACTTCCTTTTCTTTGTAAAATTCTCGAAACACCGGATCTAAAAACCGCTCCGACTCCAGCGACATCCACAGCTCTAACTTGTTAGAAGGAAAGCTGTAGAAATAGACCGTGGAATCTGTAGAGGTCGCCGCATTTAGACCGACGCCTCCAGCTTGCTCGACAATCTGACCCAGCTCATTTTGCTTGACATATTTCGCTGCCTCGGCTTCAACCTTGTTAAATTCTGCCTGCAACGTTGTCACTTCTGCCGGTTTCTTTGCCGCTTTTGCTGCCTGAATTTGTTCGGCTAACTCGTCCAAACGGTCTAAAAGCGGCTTTTCTGCCTTGTAGTCCTGCGTGCCAATGCGCGTGGTTCCCTTAAAAGCTAAATGCTCTAGAAAGTGAGCAACGCCCGTTTTGCCATTGGGTTCGTTGGCACCCCCCACATCGGCATAGGTGTAAAACGACACGACCGGCGCTTGGTGCCGTTCCAATACAATAAACTTGAGACCATTATCTAAGCGAAACTCTGTCACCCGCTGAATCACGCGGTCTAAGTAGGGCTGAATCGATTCAGCCGTGGCAGGTTTCACATCCGCCTTTTCAAGGGTCTGGGTACGAGCCAATGCCACATTGGGCTGCATACCCCACGCCAGCAGGATAGCCAGCAGAAAAGCTAAGATGCTTCGCCACTGACGCTGTCTTGACCGCTGAGGGCTGGTCAAATCCCGTAACAGTTGCGCTGTTGTTGGGATTGATACACAAAGGAATCGACAAAACTGACTCATACAATACTAAAGATTAAGCAGCGCTAATTCCAAGATATTGACTGTAGCGTGGATTGTGTGGTGTTAACAATCTGTGAAGGTTTAGGTGATTGATTACTCGCCTATAGCACAATTGGATTAGGGTGTTAGTGGTAATCTATTCATTTATTTCTTAATATGGGAATTTTTAACCGGAAAACAGTAGGGGCAACTAAGCAAGTTGCTCATACAGAAGACGATACCCACACCCGGATTTTACAGGCAGCACAGCGGTTGTTTGCCCGCCACGGATATGAGGGGACAACAACCCGCGATCTTGCCGCGACAGCGGGGGTTGCAGAAGGAACGTTGTTTCGTCATTTTCCTAACAAAAAGGCGATCTTGATTGAGGTGGCGACGCAAGGCTGGGTGGAAATTCTCACGGATTTGTTAACGGAATTGAGCGAAATGGGCAGCTATAAAGCTGTGGCTCAGGTGATGCATCGGCGGATGATGAATCTACGTGAAAATGCGGATATGCTGCGGGTTTGTTTTACAGAAGCGCAGTTTCATCCAGAGTTGCGCGATCGCATCCAAGCTGAAGTAATTGTCAAAATGACGGATGTGGCAGAAGCTTTCTTTCAAACTGCAATGGATAGAGGCACCTATCGCCGCATGAATCCTAGAATTGTCGCCCAAGTTTTCTTAGGGATGTTCACAATCGCCGGTTTTAGCCACGACACGCTATTGGGAGAAAATGCTTCCCCGAAAGCAATGCAAGAAATGGCAGAAGGGTTGGCTGATATTTTCCTAAACGGTGTTTTGGCGAAATAAATTTACTCTGCCAGCCAGCCAGCCAGGGGTTTAAACCCCTGGCTAATAGCTAAAGTCAGTTAAAACTGACTAGCAACCATGTTCTTTAAGTTTGTTGAAACTCACATTTTGCACCATTCTTAACTCGGCGGTTTCAACCGCGTCTACACGAGACTTTACCCGCCTTCACGGGTTTCAAAACCTTTGATTTGTCTTATAGTCCGCGCAGGTGGACTTAGTTTGTGAAGCCGCGATTACGAACATCGCCAGGGCTTATTATAACTTGGAATAAATTCCAAGGCGGCACTGAAGCAAAGCGGTAAACTGATGCAAGTGCGCGATAATTGCTAAGCTAAATCAACAATGGACGCTGAAGAACTTCTAGAAAAATACGCCAAAGGCGAACGAAAATTTCATTCTGTACAACTGAGTGGGGTAAATCTCAAAGGTGCAGACCTTAGTGAAATAAGCCTATTCCAGGGAAATTTGAATGGAGCAGACTTGAGTGATGCAACCCTGACCAAGGCTAATTTGAATAGCGCAAGCCTCAGTAGAGCATCCCTGACAGGTGCAAACTTGAGAGGGGTACAGGGAAATTCACTTAATCTAAGTTGGACAGACCTCAGCGATGCTGACTTGAGTGATGCTGACTTAACTAGCGCAAATCTTACAGGTGCAGATTTGGCTGGAGCAAACTTAACTCAGGCAAACCTAACTAATGTAAACTTGCAAAATGCAAATCTCCAGGGAGCTAAACTCCGGGGAGTAAGTCTGGATAAACTCGATTTGTCAGGCTTGAATCTCGCTGATGCGGATTTAGCTGGAGTATACCTGGGAGAGGCAAACCTTAGAAAAACCTGTTTGCGAGGAGCAAATCTAGAGAGAGCAACACTCCAAAAAGCAGATTTGATAAAGGCTAATCTGGATGGAGCCAACTTGAAGAAAGCAATCTTAACTAATGCCAATATGTATGGAGCGAACATCCAGAATGTGGACTTTAGCGGTGCGATAATGCCTGATGGAGAACGCTACAAACCGGAAGCCTCCGATACAACACCTGCTAAACAAGAAGCATCGTTACCAACACAAATACCCATGACACGCAAAGTAATTCGCACCGAGAACGCACCAGCACCAGTCGGACCGTATAATCAAGCGATCGCTGCCAGCGGTCAGATGATCTTCGTCGCCGGTCAAATTGCCATCGATCCCAGAATCGGCGATATTGTCTACACCGACGATGTAGCTAAGCAAACAGAACAGGTGATGGCTCATCTTGAAGCGATTCTCTCTGCTGCTGGGGCTAAATTTGAAAATGTGGTAAAAACCACCGTTTTTCTCAAAGATATGAATGATTTTGCTGCGGTTAACGCAGTTTATGCTAAATATTTTGACGCAGAGACAGCCCCCGCCCGTGCCTGCGTAGAAGTATCCCGTCTCCCGAAGGATGTGCTGGTAGAAATTGACTGCATTGCGGTGATTTAAGACCGACAGCGCCAAGCGCGATCGCATTGTCGGTAAGCACAGCTCGCTACTCTAACCTACGCCTGTATAGCCTGCAATCGATTGGTAGAAGGGTTTGCCTAAAAAGCACTCCCCGCGAACTGCTATGATAATAGTTATCATTATTAAAATAATCTCGGCATTCTGAGAACCTGCCATGTCATCGGAGATACTGCGCCGCATGGTGCGAATCCATGTCTGCACAGTCGCTCACTTAATCTAGAAAGAGCAATGAACAATCTTACAGCACCTAAACAAAACCTGATTCCGGATATTCCTAAACGGGGAATGCCGGTCACGATCGTTACAGGCTTTTTAGGCAGTGGTAAAACAACGCTGCTTAACCATATTTTGCATAATTGTCAAGACTTAAAGGTAGCAGTTTTAGTTAATGAGTTGGGCGATATTAATATCGATAGCCAGCTATTGATTTCCGTCGAGCAAGATATGATCGAACTAACAAATGGCTGTATTTGTTGCACCATCAACGATGGATTGCTCGATGCAGTTTATCGAGTGATGGAAAGAAGCGATCGCATCGATTACTTAATTGTCGAAACAACCGGAATCGCCGATCCATTACCCATTGCCTTAACGTTTATTAGTACAGATTTGCGCGAGCTAACCAGGCTCGATTCTATCTTGACTTTGGTGGATGTGGAGACATTTACACCAGAGCATTTTGAAAGTGATGCCGCCCTCAATCAGATTTCTTATGGTGACATCATTCTGCTAAACAAAGCAGATTTGGTTCCAGAAGCGCAAGTCAACGAATTGGAAGAATACATCCGCACAATGAAAGTAGGGGCGAGAGTTTTGCGAACCTCCTACGGACAAGTTCCTCTGCCATTAATTTTAGATGTGGGATTTTCCCAAGCGGAATCTTATCTAGCTAAAGAAGAATCCAGCCATCATCACCATCACGATCATTCCCACCACTTAGAAAATGATGGTTTCATGTCATTTTCTTTCCAAAGCGATCGCCCTTTCATTTTAGAGAAATTTCAATATCTTTTAACTGACCAATTGCCAGATGATGTTTTTCGCGCCAAAGGGTTACTCTGGTTTAAGGAGAGCAGTTTGCGTCACATCTTTCAACTGTGTGGCAAACGGATTGAGATGAAAACAGACAAGTGGACTTCTCAGAAAAGCAATCAGCTGGTATTTATTGGGCGTAACTTGAATGTAGCCCAAATTCAACAGCAGTTAAAAAACTGCCTTGAGTAAATAAAATAGGTATTGCGTCTTATGTCAACCTCAACGATTTCTGCACCTACTACTATCGGAATTGGTGGAACCGTTCGGGAATATCTCTGGTCTTGGGAAGGGCAACAATTGCCGATAGTTTATGAAACTCTAGGCAAAGGAGCTCCCATATTACTTTTGCCAGCTTTCAGCACCGTTTCCACACGCTCGGAAATGCGCGGACTGGCAGATTTATTATCATCTCAGTTTCAAGTCGTCGCCCTCGATTGGCCTGGTTTTGGGCGATCGCCTCGTCTACCTTTAAACTACCAACCCACCTTATACCAGCAATTTCTGCAAGATTTTGTCAGAAATGTTTTTGATACGCCAGTAGCCATCGTAGCTGCTGGACACGCTGCTGGTTACGCGATGCAACTAGCGCAGCAACAACCGCCCGTTTTGTCGCGGATTGTTTTAGCGGCTCCCACTTGGCGCGGGCCATTTCCGACAATGATGGGTAAACAGCAAGGGTGGTTTGCAACGCTGAGAAATGTAGTGCGATCGCCCATTTTAGGACAAGCTCTCTACAAGCTAAACACCACCGAATCCTTCATTAGCTTGATGTATCGTCGCCATGTCTATGTTGAACCTGACTCGCTGAGTCCTACCCGACTCGAACAAAAGTTGCAGACAGCACATCAACCAGGAGCGCGTTTTGCTCCCGCCGCCTTCGTCACCGGAGGTTTAGATCCGGTTAATCATCGAGACGATTTTCTCGCCTGGTTTCAGCCTTTACCGTTACCAGTGATGGTAGTCATTGGCGAACAAGCGCCGCCGAAATCAAAGGAAGAAATGGAAGCAATGGCTAATGTCCCAGGAGTGCAGACAGTCAGGCTTCCCGGTTCGTTGGGATTACATGAAGAGTACGCAGATGCTGTAGGCGCTGCTATCTTGCAATTTTTGATGGGTGAATGAGCGCGATCGCCTTGACTCAGCTTCCTATAGATAGAGCGATCGCCAATTTAGTGAGGAGTTAGAACTTTAGAGCGATCGCTTTATCTCATCAAATTGCTCCCAGCGTCAACACCCCTGACGGCATATCTACAATTCACTGCCGAGTTTTTAACCACTGACGACCGAGTAAAATTTCCGGTACTCCATCCCCAACATGGACAGGAATATCAAACTCTTGTCCATCTATCCGCACCTTTCCCACATAGATATCGAAACTTGTATCCCCCTGTGCTGTTCTCATGGTTCGGTTAGTTACATAAGTCCAATCTAGCCCTTCTAAATCCTGGTCATTAATGGCTAACCAAGCTGAGAAACCCGTATCTAACATAGCATCAACTGGTAGTTCTAATCCTTCAGTAGCAATTAAATCAATTTCAAAAAATAGCTCATCATCATCGCCCAAGTTGCCCTGGATCATATCGTTCCAGATACCCCTGTTTCATTAATCCGGAAAAGGTACAGCTTAGCATTCCGGTGCTTTTCTTGCGCCTTCTGCGTAGCAACTTCTTCATCCTTATCAATGAAATAATCTCCACTATCAGGTTCAACCGATATATACCAGTTGTAATGAGTCTCGATCAGCTCAGGCTGAACTCTTTTAAAAATTACCTCGCACCGCTGACGAAATGCTTCTCTTTCAGTTTTCCTGGCTTGCTTCTTTTCTTCTGACCACTGGATTTCCGGAAAGATTCTACCTCGACGCGCTTTTGCAGTAGGCTTTGTTTCAGTCATTGTTTTTTCCTCCTTTATCTGTTTTCTAATTATCGTTAAATTTTAGATAAAAATATATCTTGTTAAGGAAGGCGCGAAATGCTTCACGAGCAATACCGCTTTGCGCCCTCACCCTTCCTCTGGGTTGCCGCTCATAATGTAATAATGATAATCATTATTACAAAACCAGAGGAATTCATCATGGTACAAGCGCCGACAAACACCATTCCCGTCACCGTTCTCACCGGATACCTGGGTGCGGGGAAGACGACGCTCTTAAATCGCATCCTGACTCACGAACACGGGCTGAAGGTGGCGGTGATTGTCAATGAGTTCGGGGAAGTCGGGATTGATAACCAACTGATTGTCAATACCGATGAAGAAATCTTTGAGATGAACAACGGCTGCATCTGCTGTACGGTGCGCGGCGACTTGATTCGGATTATCAGCAACTTGATGAAGCGGCGGAACAAGTTTGACCATTTGGTGATTGAAACTACCGGACTCGCCGATCCTGCGCCGGTGATTCAAACATTTTTTGTGGATGAGGATATGCGCGATCGCGTCCAGTTAGACGCTGTAGTGACAGTTGTAGATGCTCTTCACATCTGGAATCACTGGGAGGCGGATGAAGCGCAGGAACAGATTGCCTTTGCCGATGTGATTTTGCTTAACAAAACTGACTTGGTGACACCAGAACAACTTGATGAGCTTGAAAAGCGGATTCGCTCAATGAATGCGATCGCAAAAATCTATCGCACCCGCAACTCCGAGCTAGATATGGAGGCACTTTTAGGAGTAAAAGCATTTGACTTAAATCGGGCGTTGGAAATTGACCCACAATTTTTAAATGAAGATGCCCACGAACACGATGAAACGGTGTATTCAATTGCTTTGGTTGAATCGAAACCACTTAACTTTGAAAAGCTCAACAATTGGATAAGTTACCTATTGCAAACTCAGGGTCAAGATATCTTTCGGATGAAAGGCATTCTCAATATTGCTGGCGAAGACCGCCGTTATGTATTCCAAGGCGTACATATGCTATTTGAGGGAAACCCTGACCGCGCCTGGAAACCCGACGAAGAACGCAAAAATGAACTCGTTTTCATCGGTCGCAATCTCAACGAATCCCAACTAAAAGAGGACTTTCAAGGATGCCTAGCGTAAAGGAACCACTGCTTAAATTGGCGAAGCAAGGAACCCTCTCCGATTACGTAACAGTTGTTGCTTGGTCGCCCGATGGCACAATAGCAGCAAGTTCCGCCGCTGGAGAAGTGATGCTTTTGCACAGTGAGGAAACCACCCTCTTACAATCAGCTAACGGTAACTCTGTAGACTGTTTAGCTTTTTCTAAAGACGGGCAATTTTTAGCAGCAGGAGGACAAGATGGAGGGGTGAATATTTGGCAATTAAATGCTGGGGAATTAATTGCAAGTTTGAAAAATGCACCCACTTGGGTTGACCAGATGGCTTGGAGTCCCAGCAGTAATTTGTTGGCTTTCAGTTTGGGGCGCTTCGTACAAGTTTGGGATGCCGATCAACGCGAAATTGCCGCAACTCTAGATTTTGCCGAATCTTCCGTTTTAAATATTAATTGGCATCCCAACGGTCAGGGGTTAACAGTTGGCGGCTATCAAGGGGTGAAAATTTGGAATCCCCAAGATTGGGACGACGATCCCTATATGATGTCGATTGATTCTGCTAGTTTAGCGATCGCTTGGTCGCCTGATGGCAAATACCTCGCCTCTGGCAATCTAGATCGCACCATCACCGTCTTAGAGTGGAACAATCCCCACCCCTGGATTATGCGAGGCTTTCCCGGTAAAATTCGCCACCTAGCTTGGTCGCAAGCACTGACAAAAACAGGTGCGCCCCTCTTAGCCAGCGCCAGCGCCGAATGTATTGTCGTCTGGGAAAAGCACCCAGATGTCTCTCGCGCTTGGGAAGGTCGAGTGATAGAAAGGCATACAGAAGTCGTACAAGCCATTACTTTTCAACCAAACACCTTCCTCCTAGCTTCAGCATCGGAAGATGGCTGCGTGTGTCTGTGGCACAGAGCCAAGAGCATAGCCCAAAACCTCTCTGGCGCACCTGACGGCTTTTCCTGCCTTGCATGGCATCCCCAAGGGCATCAACTCGCCGCCGGGGGGAACAACGGCGAAATACTAATTTGGTCGCCAAGCCAACGCGGTCAAGGATTTGGTCGCCGTTGAGCGAAACTTAGCTGACTGTTTATTGGCTATAATGCCATCAAAAACTGTCAGCTTTTAAATTATGAACAAAACTGCTCTGGCAATGCTAGCCTGCCCTGTAATTTTGGCATCAATGTTACTGTTAGCTAATGCAGCACAAGCCGCTGAAGCTTCAAATGCCATGCTGTCTGCACCAACTGCACATGCACAAGTTGTTGTAGCGGATCAACAAGTTCCCGCATCTGTGCAACCGAGTAATCCGATCAAAGACCAAATGGGTTGCAGATGCGCTGCTTGCACAAAGGCTTTGAGTCAAATGCAAGGTCAGTTTACCCTTTAGTCAGGATGCAGAGGCGGCGATGCGCTAACCCCCATCACCGCCTCCACTGTTTCATTTGTCGCAAAATCTTTGTCGAACGATTAGCTGTTCCCGCCTGAGTCAAAATTCCTTGGGAAGGACTAAACAGCAAGGCTAGTAAAAACAATCCAGAGACAACTAACACAATTGCTGGTCCAGATGGGACATTCAAGTAATAGCTAATATACAAACCGCTGACACTAGCAATTACGGCAATTATTGCACCTAATCCCATCATTAGGTGCAATTCTTTTACTAATAAATAGGCAGTAATACCAGGGCCAATTAACAGGGATACGACTAAGACAACTCCCACCGCTTGCATACTAGCAATGATAGTGAGAGTAATCGCCGCCATCAATCCACAATGAATGAAATTACCCGGCAATCCGATAGCCTGAGCGCCTAACGGATCGAAAGTATAAAATAAAAGTTCTTTATAAAAAAGCTTGACTAACAATAAAACAATAATAGTAATAATGAAAGTTCTCAGAGCATCTGCACTGGTTACGCCTAAAATATCTCCGAATAGAAAACTATTCAAATCCAATTTACTTCTCAAAAGAGTAATCAGAGTAACACCCAAAGCAAAGAAACCAGAATAAACCAAACCCAATGCGGCATCAATCTTCACTCGTGATTGAGACTGAATCCAGGCAACCACAAAAGTGCTGATAGTACCTGAAATAAAAGCACCAACGAGAATATCAACACCCAAAAAGAATGCGATCGCTAGTCCCGGTAAAACCGAATGAGCGATCGCATCCCCCAGTAATGCCATACGTTGGACAATCAAATAACTGCCCACCACAGAGCAAAGAACGCCTACCATAACCGCAGTAGCGATCGCCTGACGCATAAACTCAAAACTCAATGGTTCAATTAGCCAGTTAGCCATTAGTTATTAGTCATTGGTTATTAGGAATTCAATCAAAACTCTATTCAAGTAGCAAACCAATTCAAATTGTAGCCATAAGCTTCTTGAATATTAGCAGCAGTAAACACTTTCTGACGCGAACCAGTCGCAATTAACTGTTTATTCAATAACAAAAAATTATCATATTGACTCAAACTTTCACCCAAATCGTGACTAATAACCAAAAGAGTTTTCCCAACCGCCTTCAGTTCCGCAAAAATAGCAAAAATAACTTCTTCCGTCTTCTTATCAATCCCGACAAATGGCTCATCAAAAAAGAATAACTCAGCTTCCTGTGCAAGACTTCGTGCCAAAAATACCCGTTGCTGCTGTCCCCCCGACAACTCCCCAATCTGCTTTTTTCGCAAATCCAGCATCCCTACTCGCCGCAACGCCGCCGCCACAACTTCCTCAGATTGACAAGTGGGTTGGCGAAACCAACCTGTATGACGAGTCCGCGCCATCATCACCACATTCCAAGCCGTAATCGGATAATCCCAGTCTATTTGCGATCGCTGCGGCACATACGCCACCTGCTGCAACTGCTGTTTCAGTGAACGGGCGCGAAACTTCACTACTCCACTCCTTGCCGGAATCAAGCCCAGAATCGCCTTAAGCATCGTACTCTTACCCGCTCCATTCGGCCCAATCACTCCCACCACTTGCCCTGGTTCCAAACGGAAACTGACATTCTCTAACGCGCAAACTCCCCGGTAGTTGACAGCTAAATGCTGAACCTCTAACATGACCTGTTATACTTGATAATGATTATCATTTTTATTAAAAC
The DNA here is from genome assembly GCF_057473865.1 of Coleofasciculus sp. H7-1. Classification (NCBI taxonomy): domain Bacteria; kingdom Bacillati; phylum Cyanobacteriota; class Cyanophyceae; order Coleofasciculales; family Coleofasciculaceae; genus Coleofasciculus; species Coleofasciculus sp. H7-1. The sequence goes on along the minus strand of NZ_JBYCCT010000067.1, from coordinate 56,853 downwards.
ATCAATTCGCTAGGAATGTTACAGAACATGAAATTAAACTTGAAAATTATCGGAGTAGCGATCGTCTTTGGACTAATGGGGTGTAATTCAGCACCAGTTGACCCAATTAGCATACCGACAAATACCAACAAGAATCAGCCGCAAGTCGTAGCAACCACCGATATTCTGTGTGACTTAACACAAGAAATTGCCCAAAACACGATCGATCTCACCTGCTTAATTAATCCTGGCACCGATCCGCACCTGTATCAACCGAAACCAGAAGATCGAAAAGTCATTGAGAACGCCAAACTGATTCTCTACGCAGGCTATGATTTTGAACCAGGTTTAATTAAATTAATCCAAGCAACTAAAAATCCAGCCCTCAAAATTGCCGTGAATGAGATTGCCGTTCCCAACCCCGAACCATTTCAGGAGAATGGCGAAACCGTTCCCGATCCTCACGTTTGGCACGATGCCAAAAATGGCATCCGGATTGTGGAAACCATACGCAGCAACTTGGAAAAATTAGCCCCCAGCAATGCGGTACTTTATAACAGCAACGCCGAAAAAATAACAAGTGAACTTCGGCAGGTAGATAGTTGGATTAAAACTCAAGTTGCCACAATTCCCCCCACTCAACGCAAATTAGTTACAACTCATGATGCCCTAGGTTACTATGTCAAAGCTTACGGCTTGTCTTTTGAAGGGGCTTTGGGTGGACTGAGTACGGAAGAAAAACCCACCGCCGCACGAGTGAAAGCACTCGTTAAAGACATCAAAAACGTTGGTGTCCCCACAATTTTTGCAGAAACAACAACGAACCCCAGACTGATTGAAGCGGTAGCTAAAGAGGCGAATGTCAAAGTTTCAGACAGAGAACTATTTGCCGATAGTCTCGGTGCATCAGGAACCGAAGGCGAAAATTACCAGGGAATGCTGATTGCCAATACGCGCACCCTTGTCGAAGGATTGGGAGGAAAATATACTCCTTTAAAGGCGAAAAATTATAGTCAGCCTTAATAAATAAGGCAGGCAATCACCCTACTTAACGTAGATTTTCAAGCTAACAATTCATCTACCGCTACACTAAATCCTGTGAGTACCAATTGCGTACTTACCACATCACCAGTGTTAAACCCTAATGTCTGACTTTGAGTAATTAACAACACCCGACGACTTTCAGGAAATACCAGCCAAACTTCCTCACAACCCGATTCTAAATACTCGCTTGCTTTAGCAAACAAATCCTCGGCTGAATCGGTTGGAGAAGCGATTTCAGCAATTAGCGGCGGACTTTGTGGTAAGGCTCCTGCCTCACCAAACTGCGCTACCAATTCCGCTGTGAGATAGGATACATCAGGACGACGACCCTGCTTCAAAGTCCGACAGGGAAGTTCTACAACAACCTCTCCTCCTTGTCCAGATTGGGTAATGGAATTTCCCCAGTAAAGAACCAACTTACCCTGAACCCGACTGTGTTTTACCGTCATTCCCGTTTTCTCCACAAGTTGTCCATCTACCCACTCCATGTATTCGGGGGGGTTAGTCATAAAGTCTTCTAGAGAGAAGCTTTCGGTTACAGTAGCGATCGCCATAGTCATCTACTCGCTTTGGTCAGATACTAATATTATGACAGGCTGCACATTGCAGATACCCCCAACTTCCCGATCAAAAGAAGTTGGGGGTATCTATTGTCTAAAAATTACGAAACATTATTAACGAACCCTAACTGTTTCGCACTCCAAACGAGGTGCAGTTAATTGGGATATCATTTCATCTGGAAAATGTTTATCTATAATGTCAGGAATTTCTGTAGCGTCAATCCGAGTGTAGCGGGTTTTGTCTGGCATAACGATATTTGGACCAGCTTTGCAACGCTTCATACAGCCAGTTCCTTTAATCGTAACCTGGTTGTCCAAGCCGCGATCGCGCAAACCTTCTTCCAAAGCCTGACAAACTTTATTAGCCCCCAACTTGCAACAATCTGACTTTTTACACACCAAGATTGTCGCTTTGACGCCGGAAGGTAGAGGTAATTTTTTAGCAGGTGCAGGCGTTTCTTGAATCGCCTCTACTTGTGCAACTTCCTGAAATTGGCTGGGAGGAACACCGGGTTTAACCAGATAAGCTTTTTGTTTGACTTCGCCGCTTTTCAACTTGAGCTTGGTTTCGCCAAAAACCTCAACCCAAGTACCGGGTGTCACTGCTGAGCGAAACAGGGAAATTCGAGCTTCTTTGGCAAGCTTGATCTGACATTCACCCTCTGAAGTTGCGAGTCTCAAATATTTAATTTTATAGCCATCTTCCATGACAAAACCGAGTAACCATCCCTCAAGCCGGAATTCGGAAATGTTGTGTTTAAACTTACTCATACTTTTTTAAAACCTCTTTTAATTTTCTTTTGGATCGTTACTCGTCTGCCAGCAGCGTTCCAGATGGCTCACTAACTCGCCGCGCGGTGCGGTTAACTGCCTGACAACACTCCACAGCTGAATCGCTGCTGTAGTGCTGTAAACCTCAACCAGCAAGGGCTGGTCAACCGCACACCCACAGGCAATTCCTAACTCTCGCAAGCGGTAATAAACTTGCCACCGACACGCTCTATTCACCTCAACAACCTTGCCTGTTTCTGGTTGTGGCTCGATTGGCTCTATTGGATTCATTCGTTCCCACAGACGCGAAAAATTAGCATTGTGTGTGACTTCCCTTAACTAGCTAGCCTTTCCGATAATTCCCTGATGTAGGGAATTTTTCCAATTCCACCCTAGATACTACATATAACTCAAACGACAACAATTCTCAACTAGCTTAACTGAAAATTTAATTGTTTGAGAGAAATAGGCAAAGATACAACCGAATAACCCAGTGCTTGCTGCGGATGCGGGTCAAACTGGCTCAGACTATAGTTAGACGCCAAAATTGGTTTAGCGTGATAAACTTACTCCATTGGCAACAACCGTTGCTTATTGAGAGGAGAACACAACGATGTCCGAAACTCAGAGTGTATTGCGCTCCTTCGGTCAGGTTTATGACAATCCGGTGTTGCTGGATCGCAGTATCACCGCGCCGGTTTGTGAAGGCTTCAACATTGCTCTAGCGAGTTTTCAGGCGCTGTACCTGCAATATCAAAAGCATCATTTTGTGGTCGAAGGTTCGGAATTTTATATGCTGCACGAGTTCTTCAGCGAAAGCTACGAACAGGTGCAGGGACACGTTCATGATATTGGCGAACGTTTGGATGGACTCGGTGGCGTGCCAGTAGCTGGCTTTGCCAAGCTAGCAGAACTGTGCTGCTTCACGCCAGAAGATGAAGGGGTATTTTCTTGCCGCCTGATGGTGGAACACGACTTAGTCGCCGAGCAAGCGATGATTCAGCTAATCCGGCGTCAGGCAGGACAAGCAGAAAGTTTGGGCGATCGCGCTACCCGCTATTTGTACGAAACAATCTTGCTGAAAACCGAAGAGCGGGCTTATCATCTGGCTCACTTCCTCGCTAAAGACAGCTTGACCTTGGGTTTTGTCCAGAGTACGAATAATTAGCTGCCTCTTGAATCCAGTTGAGGTAAGCTAGATGTAGCCAAAATATGCAGGCTGCTAAAATTTTCAGCGCCTAACCTGCGGTTCTTTAAGACAGAGAGTAACACTAACTGAGCAGAGAGAAGATATCTTCTCTCTGCTTGCTTATTATGAAGTTTTAAAGGATCTTATTAAGTTGTAGGGAACAATTTATCTTAAGTTTATTGAAATTAGTTGTCAACTAGCCTAAAAGACAGATTTCTTGGCTTCCATACATCATGAGAGCCGAGGAGTTTCAGAATCTAGGGGCGGGTGTGACCTAATAACGGTAGAGACGCGATCGCCTTGTCTCTACAACCAATAGCCTCACTCAAACCACCCTATCGAGGGTCGTGGGGTTGTACCAACAAGACACTCGCCAGTTGACATAAAAGAAGTTGCACAAACCTTTAGTCATCAAATCTTAGACAAATTAGCAAAAACCACTACCAAGCACAGGGAAGAAAGCCCTTAAAATAATCTGGACTTAAAACAGTCACGCTAGGACAAACAACTATGCCCCGCCGCCAGGACATCCACAAAATTCTGTTATTAGGCTCTGGTCCGATTGTGATTGGACAAGCCTGCGAGTTTGACTATTCAGGCACTCAAGCCTGTAAGGCGCTCCGGGAGGAAGGATATGAAGTAGTGCTGGTGAACTCGAATCCAGCCAGCATTATGACCGACCCGGAAACTGCTGACCGTACCTATATTGAACCGTTGACGCCAGAAATCGTAGAAAAGGTGATCGCCAAAGAACGACCTGACGCCTTATTGCCAACGATGGGAGGTCAGACAGCTCTGAATCTAGCCGTCGCTCTTGCCAAAAATGGAGTATTGGAAAAGTACGGTGTTGAGTTAATCGGAGCCAAATTACCAGCTATTGAGAAAGCCGAAGACCGCCTACTGTTTAAGGAAGCGATGGCGAAAATTGGGGTGCCAGTTTGTCCGTCGGGAATTGCTAATACATTAGAAGAATCGAAGGCGATCGCGTCCCAAATTGGCACCTATCCCTTAATTATCCGCCCTGCTTATACCCTGGGCGGCACCGGCGGCGGTATTTCCTACAACCAGGAAGAATTTGAAGAAATGGCTCAGGGCGGTCTGGATGCCAGCCCGGTGTCGCAAATTCTCATCGAACAGTCGCTGCTGGGTTGGAAAGAGTACGAACTAGAAGTCATGCGCGATTTGGCAGATAACGTCGTGATTATCTGCTCGATTGAGAACCTTGACCCGATGGGCATCCACACCGGCGACTCGATTACCGTAGCACCCGCGCAAACGCTCACCGATAAGGAATACCAGCGGTTGCGGGATGCGTCGATTAAAATTATCCGCGAGATTGGGGTAGAAACCGGCGGCTCGAATATTCAGTTTGCGGTTAATCCCCTCACTGGCGACCTGATTGTAATTGAGATGAACCCCCGCGTTTCCCGCAGTTCTGCCTTGGCTTCTAAGGCGACGGGGTTCCCGATTGCCAAGATAGCGGCGAAGTTGGCGGTAGGCTATACCCTCGACGAAATTCCCAACGATATCACCAAGAAGACCCCGGCATCCTTTGAGCCGACAATTGACTATGTGGTGACGAAAGTACCCCGATTTGCCTTTGAGAAATTTCCCGGTTCTCAGGCCATCCTGACGACGCAGATGAAGTCGGTGGGAGAAGTAATGGCGATTGGGCGGACGTTCTGCGAGTCGTTCCAGAAAGCGTTAAGAGGCTTGGAAACGGGTCGCACTGGTTGGGGATGCGACAAGAGCGAGAAATTGCCGAGTTTGGAGCAAATTCGTTCTGGACTGCGGACGCCTCATCCAGACAGAATTTTTACCGTTCGTCATGCCATGTTGATGGGGATGACGGTAGAGGAAATCTATGAACTGACGGGAATCGATCCGTGGTTCCTAGATAAGATGCAACAACTGTTGGAAACAGAGAAGTTCCTGAAGCGAAGCAAGCTGAAAGACCTGACGAAAGAAAAGCTGTGGGACATCAAGCGGCAAGGTTTTAGCGATCGCCAGATCGCCTACGGCACCAAAACAACAGAAGATGAAGTCCGCACCTACCGGAAGAATTTGGGCGTTGTACCCGTCTACAAAACCGTGGATACCTGTGCGGCGGAATTTGAGGCGCTGACTCCTTATTACTACTCGACTTACGAGGAAGAATCGGAGGTATTGCCTTCTACTAAGCGCAAGGTGATGATTTTAGGCGGTGGTCCGAACCGGATTGGACAGGGGATTGAGTTTGACTACTGTTGTTGTCATGCGGCTTATGCCTTATCCAAAGAAGGGTTTGAGACGATTATGGTCAATTCAAACCCGGAGACAGTTTCCACCGATTATGATACGAGCGATCGCCTCTACTTTGAGCCGCTGACGAAAGAAGATGTCCTCAATATCATCGAGGTGGAACAGCCAGAAGGGATTATTGTCCAGTTTGGGGGTCAGACGCCGCTAAAATTGGCTTTGCCATTGCAGGCATATCTGCAATCCCACCCCGAAATTACCGCTAAAATTTGGGGAACCTCGCCAGATTCGATTGACACCGCCGAAGACCGAGAGCGATTTGAAAAAATCCTGCGGGAACTCGATATCAAGCAGCCAGCGAACGGAATTGCTCGAAGTTATGAAGACGCCTTAGTTGTCGCGCAGCGCATTGGCTACCCCGTCGTGGTGCGTCCTTCTTATGTATTGGGAGGACGGGCGATGGAAATTGTCTACTCTGATGAGGATTTGCAGCGCTACATGATGTATGCGGTGCTGGTGGAACCCGATCATCCCATCTTGATCGACAAGTTTCTGGAAAATGCGATTGAGGTAGATGTGGATGCGATCGCTGACCACACTGGCACGGTCGTGATTGGCGGCATCATGGAGCATATCGAACAAGCAGGCATTCACTCTGGGGATTCTGCCTGTTCCTTGCCCCATACTTCCCTATCGGAAGCGGTCTTGGATACCATTCGTACCTGGACTTTCGATCTCGCCAAATCCCTCAAGGTGATTGGGTTGATGAATATCCAGTTTGCAGTTCAAGGGGAACAAGTTTACATTCTAGAAGCCAACCCCAGAGCTTCGCGCACCATCCCTTATGTCTCCAAAGCGACTGGAGTGCCCCTAGCAGCCCTGGCGTCCCGAATTATGGCAGGTGCCACGCTGGAATCCCTCGGCTTGACAGAGGAGGTGCTGCCGCGTCACGTTGCCGTCAAGGAAGCCGTGCTGCCTTTTGAGAAATTTCCCGGTGCTGACACCCTTCTGGGGCCAGAAATGCGCTCGACGGGAGAAGTGATGGGGATTGACGTGGATTTCGGAAGAGCGTTTGCTAAGGCGGCGTTAGCAGCGGGACAGCGGTTGCCCTTATCTGGCACGGTGTTCGTCTCGATGAACGACCGGGACAAGGCGGCGGCGGTGCCGGTGGTCAGAGATTTGATTGAATTGGGCTTTCATATTGTCGCCACCGTCGGCACGCGCAAAGTGCTGCGGGAACATGGGCTAGAGGTGGATGTGGTGCTGAAACTGCATGAGGGGCGTCCTCACGTTCTGGATGCGATCAAAAATAACAAGATTCAGCTAATTATCACCACACCTTCTGGGGAAGAAGCACAGGCGGATGGACGCTTGATTCGTCGCAGCGCACTCACTTACAAAATACCCATGATCACGACGATTGCAGGTGCCAAAGCCACTGCGGCAGCGATTCGCGCCTTGCAGTCAGCTCCTTTGGAGGTGAAAGCACTGCAAGACTATATCGGCATCGGCAACTAGATGTCAGATGCCCTTAGGGAAATTCGCAATGATTCCTAGGGGATTTTACGCAAGCTTGCTTACACAAACCTGTTTTCTTGAAGAAAACGGGTTTGCGCTCTTTCAAAACTAAGCCGAAAACCGGGCAAATGCGATCGCTTCCTTACTTAAGTCGGGTTTTGAAAGAGCGAAGCATCCGCGTTCTTGCACCCTTTCACGTTCCAAATGTCAAGCTTGTCATCCCAGCAACCTGCAATAATCTGTGGCAATTTATTGGCAAATGTTATGAATTATGGGGGATAGGTATAGATTTATTGCACAAATGCTTCGCCCTCGTAAAGGCAACGGTTCGGAGTAACTTATCTAAGATTTTTTGCCAGTCACAGAAATTACTAATTAATTTAATTGTCACCAAATCATCAGATTCGCCTTCTATCTAGAAGCGTGGATTTCCAACTACTTTTTTAGGCAATTTGGTAGAAACTTGACTGGAAAGGCACATTGCTCAAAGGGAATATCGCATGACTAAGGTATCATAATTTACACGGCAACTTGGCTCGGTGTTTCCCCTAACGCGACCGAGCCGATGCGATCGCCAAATAGCCGAGTCATTGCAGCATACGCTGTGTGCTACGCAACACGATCGCTACATAGGCGATCGCACAAAGTACCTCAGATTGGTTAAAGTTAAACGCTCTTCCTCCGAGTCTGATAGATGAGTGCCCGGAACGATCCCAGCTATTTTTGCAATGCCAACAAATTGAACCTCAGACAAAAACAACCGTAAAGTTTTTTCGAGCGAGTTCCAGCAAGGAATCGATACAGGACTTACGCGCCTATACATATAGCGTTTTTTCGGGTTCAATCCCCCTGTGGTTGCCCTCAGATGTCGCGCAAGTTGCGTAAGTCCGGCGCTACTTAAGTAGAGTTAGTATAAAGAAATATAAGTATTCACTTTTATTTTACTGGTTAAACCTAAAAAATAGTTTCTAGAACCCATGCATCATCAGACATCTGGATGAGGATGAGTTTGTTGGGTTTCCGTAACTTGATGAACCCCCGAATTCACGTAAATTTTTAGTGGAGATTGCACCAGCGATCGCAGTCCAATGTTATTTTTATAATGGGTCTACTTAAGCTAATGATGTTGAGGTAAGAAATGCAATACTCCAATCCTAAAAGATTACACCTAGAGATCCTTGAAGATGAATCAACAGATAATCTAGATAAATCCTTAGAAGCAATTTTGGCTCAGCTAGAGCAAAATAACCAATTTATAACTGAATATCCGGATTTCGAGGAACTGGGGTTGAAGCATATTAGTCGTAACAAGAGGGCAGTAATAGAGAGAATGATTGCCCTCTGCCTATTCAAGTCCAAACTAAAGCCTAATGAAAGCAGGACAGAGTTTGAATGTGCCTAATGAGAAATCTCTCCAGCGACTTAGAGACTTGATCTTGCACGTTGTAGAGGCAGATACAGATAACTTCGTTGAATTAGCAGAAATTGCTGGATTAAATCCCGTTAAAGATTTCGCGGGTGCTAATCTAAGTGGCGTTGACCTACATGGTGCCGACTTGAGCGGTGCTATTTTGCTCGGTACAATGCTGCTGGGTGCCAACCTCATTGGTGCCGATCTCGCGGGTGCCAAGCTGAGTAAAGCCAACTTGAATATGGCTGATTTGAGTGGTGCCAATTTGCTCAGTGCCAATCTTAACAGAGCTGACGCCATCAAAATCTGTTTGATGGGTGCCAACTTGATTGGTGCTAACCTCAACAGTGCCAACTTGCTGTGTGCCCAACTGAATGAGGCTCAAATGATTGGAGCCGACCTTTGTCGTGCCAACTTGGTTGATGCTTCCTTGTGTAATGTCAACCTTAGTGAGGCGAACTTGAGTTATGCTATCCTGCGTCGTGCCGACCTGAGTAGTGGCACGTTGATAGGGGCAAACTTGATGGGTGCCGACTTAAGCGGCGCTGACCTGCGTCGTGCCAATTTGAGCGATGCTGATTTAGCGACTGTAAAAGTGGAAAAGGCTCGATTTGGACAGAACACAGGACTTTCAGAAACGATAAAGCGTGACTTGAAGCGGCGAGGGGCAATCTGGCTTTGATGTTCGCGCTCGTCGTTGCTCCTCCAAAATCGCTTCCCGAATGCGCCACAACTAAGTTTTATAATACTTTTCGGTTAACCTCTCTCCAAAGAGTTTGGTTTGCCTGATAGCTGGCGACTCCGCCAATCCAGAAGCAAGATTGGGCGATCGCTAGTTTACCATTGGGGCGAACGTAGTGAATGCGGAAGCGATCGCATCCCAAACGCCAAAACGCTCAAAAACACCAACCCGATTACCCCCGCCAAAGGATTCTTGTCAACACCAGTAATCCAGTCGGACACCCGACCAGAAAATTGCACCAGATTCCCCACATTAATCATGTAATATCCCCAAACCAAACCAGCGTGCAGACCAATCGAGAGTCCCAGACGCCCCTTGCTTCGGCGCTTCGCCCAAACCAGCGTTAATCCCAGCAGCAACAACCCTGGAAATCCCGGCAAAGTCCGAAAAATCTCCCTAAGCGGCTTCAGAAAATGTAGCAGCGCAAAGATAAAAGCATCTGCCAAAAGAGATACGCGGGGGCGATAATCCCGTTCCAACTCATCTAGCAGCCAGCCTCGGAATACCAATTCCTCTGCAAAACCGATACCCAGAGCGCTCGCCAACCCTTCTAAAATCAGTTTGGGTAATGGAATTGTCGCAGGCTGCCACACCAGCCAACCCAATAGCCCCTCCAGCCCAAATAGACTGAAAGTAATCAATCCGCCAATACCAAGTCCAAAGAAAAGTTCTTTGGCATTTTGCCGCGTTCCTTGTAAACCATAGCTTCGCAGCAGATGGGGTTGCTGATAGACTTTCTGACCCCACCACCGAACAAGCAGGAGAAACGCTGCAAACAACAGCCCCATCGTCAGGATGGTGACTAAGTTGGGATCTTTACTCAAGAGTAAGTAAATTGGTGCAGCTACCGGCAACCAGAGCAAGAGTAAACTCAGCACAAAACAGCCTAGCCGCGCCGGTGCCGGGTACTGGGCTAAACGGACAAAGTTTATTTTTAACAACCTCTTGCCTCTTACTTGTTGCCTGGGCGTATCTTATTCGTCTGGTTCAATGGTGCTGGTCAATCCTTGGTTATTCAAAGTTTCGCTATAGAACTCCGCATGCTCCAAGGCGCAAGTAATCACTAGAGCCAGCCCATTGGTATGAGCTTCCATCATGATACTGACAGCCTGAGGTTGCGTGATCCCAGGCACCGTCGTTATCAAAACCTGCACCACGTACTCCATTGGGTTGAAGTCATCATTATGGAGCAACACACGATAACGAGGCGCGAGTTTACGGACTGTTGAACGCTTTTCTACGGTTTCGACAGACACTGCTCTCCCCTCTTGCTTACTGATCTACGATTGATAAATGCTACTTGAACTCTCCCGTTTTCTGCCCCAGATGCGATGCGAACAGAGCTTGCGTGCTACCCTACGGAAAGCCGCTACGCACCTACGCTACCCCATCTGAGTTGGGTCGCTCAAGGCAAATGTTAAGATTATAGCTGCTTTTTTTATATTGCTCAATACTTATGCATTCTGCGGAGGCGATCGCTCGTCACTTCTGCGTCACTCCAGCATTTCCATCGCGTGTGAATACCTTCCCTAAGCGGATGCAGCGACCAAGCCCCTAGACCGAGCGAGTAAATGTCTAAGGTCATCCAGCCTTCCTGAGAAGCTAAAATAATAGAGTTAACATTACTTAACAATTTTTCCGACCATGCAGGCAACCCCAGCAGCCTCTACCGTCCCCATTCCCGGCACTTATTGGCAATGGCGGGGACAATCCATCTACTATGTACGGGCAGGACAACCGCAACTCGAACGCCCGCCCATATTATTGATTCATGGCTTTGGTGCCTCTACAGACCACTGGCGCAAGAATATTACTCAACTAAGTCAGGATTTTGAAGTTTGGGCGATCGATCTGCTGGGCTTTGGACGTTCAGCCAAGCCGGAGTGGCAGTATGGTGGCGACTTGTGGCGAGACCAACTGTATGATTTCATCACTAACGTGATTCGTCAGCCAGTTGTGTTAGCAGGAAACTCTCTAGGCGGATATTCGGGGCTTTGCGTGGCAGCCCAGCGTCCATCAGCCGCTGCTGGGTTAGTATTGCTCAATAGTGCTGGCCCGTTTACCAATCTTAAAGTGCCGACTCAACCGAACCCCATCCAAAAAGTGATGGGTGAAGTCGTTCAGTCACTTTTTCGGCAACCTTGGGCTAGTTTTCTGTTGTTCCAGTACGCGCGACAACGTTCAGTCATTCGGAATACGCTCCAGAAAGTTTATCTCGACCAGAGTGCGATCACCGATCGGTTGGTGGAAGAAATTTACCGCCCCTCCTGCGATCCGGGTGCTGCTCAAGTGTTTGCTTCTGTCTTCAGAACGCCTCAAGGCGAAAAAGTTGACGTTTTATTGAAGCAGATGCGCTGTCCCTTGTTGCTGTTGTGGGGAGAAGCAGATCCCTGGATGAATGCAAGAGATAGAGCCGAGCAATTTCGCCAATACTATCCTCAACTGACAGAGCATTTTCTGCAAGCAGGTCACTGTCCCCATGATGAGGTGCCAGAACAGGTAAATGTTCTGATGCGCTCGTGGGTATTAAACCATTAAAAATGGCTTACCAAGGATTGCCGATCATGGTGAACGCTGCCCAGTAATAGGGATGAGAGAGTTTCTTATTCCCTAACCCTGCCAATTCTGGAGGCAGCAATATATCTTCTGTGGAAGTATGCATTTTATTTCCCTCAATGCTTACTTCTCCGTTGATCATCGATATCTGTGCCCGCCGCAATGCCTCCGCTTTGATGGGGGCTTTTTTCAATTGCGTATAGAAGCTGGTCATCAGTCCCAGCGTCCCTTCATCGCTGACGTACCACAGACTTCCCATTGCCGATTTTACGCCTGCTTGCACAGCCAATCCAGCAAAGCCCATCTCTGCCTGTTCATTGCCTAACGCCGTGCGACAGGCACTCAGCACTAATAGCTCTACGGGTGGATCGTTCCAGCCCATTTGCTTTAGCTGATTCAATCGGAGCTTGGTGTCCCATAGCTGAATGTAGGATTGGCTAGGAGGGCCTAACTCAAATTCGGCATGGGTTGCTAGGTGGACAATCCCAAAGGGCTGCGAGTAGCGCTGGGACTTGAGATTCTTTAGAGTGAAGGCGTCGTTCAGGAAGGCTTTGCCTTTCCACAGCTGGGGCGTAATCATTGACAACTCCAGCGGCACTGATGGTAACGAGCTTTGTTCGGGAAACTTCTCCGCTCCCATTGCCAGGACGTGGGAATTTTTAATGTCTTTGAAGAGAGTATCAGTCAAACTAAGACTGGGCATCAGACCCGTACTGTATTTCTCCACCAGAAACTTTTGACCATCGTGGAGAGCGGCAATCGGGATGGAGCGTAACCCACTGTCTGCGAGGAAGACCATATTCTGGATGCCTCGCGCTTGTAAATCGGCTTCAACGGGTGCAATCAGCCACTTATAAAGTTTTTGGGCTGGAGCCAGGTAAGCCTGCTGTTTCCGGGGGTTAATCACTTCGGCGCGGAATTGATCGGCAACTTTGATTACTTGCGATCGCGTTGTCCCAGAAATCCGCTTGCGAATTGGTACACCATCAGAAGTCACCACCAATATTTCTAACTGGTCGCTATTGTTATGCCCTCCCCCATTGACCTTACTTAGGGAACTAGATTGCTGCACATTTTCTGGTTGATTGAACGGCTGTAGTGACTTAGTTCCGTTGAAAGCCGTCGTATCCAGTAGGCTCGGATCGAGTGCAATCGTCTGGGGCACAAAAGTTACATAGATGAGTGCCGGTTTCACCCCAGTCGCTTTCTCAATTTTTTGCAGAATATTACGAGCCTGCGCCAATGTTGTAGTCCGAGAAGCAGTGGGTTGCCCCAAATATTGCTCAAATTCACGGGTGAAGGATTCTTCTAGCACTGCAACAGATTCATCTACATTCGCCTGTGAAGACGATTCCGCATTCACCTTTTGTGATGATGAATTTTGCTTGCTCGAAGAGGTAGAAACCCGATCGTCTCCTGAGCCGGATAGGTCATCTCCCTGGCTTGTTCCGTCATCTCCTTGGCTTGCTTGATCGCTGCTAGAGCTGCCGGAGCCTGTGTTTTTGCCCGTGCCACCACCGCCCGTGCTACCGCCGCTGGTGTCACCGCCGCCCGTTTTTCCACCCGTGCCACCACCGTCCGTGCCACTGGAGGAGCCTGTGTTTTTGCCCGTGCCACCGGAAGAGCCTGTGTTTTTACCCGTGCCACCGGAAGAGCCTGTGTTTTTGCCCGTGTTCCCACCACCTGTGCCGGAGCCAGCGTCATTGCCACCCGTTCCGGAGCCGTTACTTCCACCCGTATCGGAGCCAGTGTCATTGCCACCCGTTCCGGAGCCGTCATTGCCACCCGTACCGCTGGAGCCAGCGTCATTGCCACCCGTACCGCTGGAGCCAGCGTCATTGCCACCCGTACCGCTGGAGCCAGTGTCATTGCCACCCGTTCCGGAGCCAGCGTCATTGCCACCCGTTCCGGAGCCAGCGTCATTGCCACCCGTTCCGGAAGCGTCATTGCCACCCGTTCCGGAAGCGTCATTGCCACCCGTTCCGGAAGCGTCATTGCCACCCGTTCCGGAAGCGTCATTGCCACCCGTTCCGGAAGCGTCATTGCCACCCGTTCCGGAAGCGTCATTGCCACCCGTGTCGCTGGAGCCAGTGTCATTGCCCGGAGACGGAGTTGGTGCCGGAGCTGGTGCCGGAGACGGAGCTGGTGCCGGAGACGGAGCTGGTGCCGGAGCTGGTGCTGGTGCCGGAGTAGGGAGGGGATTGGGAGTGGGACTTGGAGTAGGGAGGGGATTGGGAACGGGAGTCGGAGCCGGAGTCGGAGCCGGAGTCGGAGTCGGAGTACCTACGACGATCTTAGATCCCGGCAGATTTATAGGACTTGCGCTACCTGCTGTTAAAGTAATAGTGCCCCAAGTGCCTTGGTTGCCATTGCCATTGCCTGTATGTGTCGCATCTATATCGCCGTATGAAATGCTGCCTTGAGCGGACAACTTTACATTACCAGAATTGCCTTGACCCACAGCCGTTGTTGTGATGCCGCCGGTAGTAATGTTGCCTTGCTGTGCGGTCAAATTTATCTCACCACCATTATTTTTGCCCTTAGCATCTGTTGCGATCTTGCCAGTGTTAATGTTGCCCTGTTGTGCAGTCAGCGTTACACTACCAGCACCGCCAGTGTTGCCCTTCGCAGAAGTATTAATATTTCCAACTGTTACACTTGCTCCTGTAATGGTTAACGCTCTCCCCGAAGCTGTGATGGATTGCGTTTTCTCCATTGAAAAAGACCCGACACCACTGTTATCGGCGTCGGCAGTAAAGGTAATCGACCCACCAGAAGAAAAGTCCAGCGACACACCGTTGTCGATGGTAATATCATTAGTCGCTTGTAGTAAGACGTTACCACTCTGGTTTTCGAGTACGCTCTTGGAGATGGTGAAGTCTACCGCATCCCCCCCATCAGCAGATAAAATTTGGCCTAATAGGTCTCCTGTATTCAGAAGATCGACATTGAGTTGGTCGTCGTTCGCACCACCTGTAGCGACTATTTTGATATTCGTTGGGTCGAGGAGAATGGTGCCGTCTATGCCGTTAGTGGCACCTACATTCACCTCTCCTTTGAATGCTAAGTTTTCCTTGCCGGATACCTCGACGAAGCCGCCATTGCCTTGATTGATGCCGCCACTAGCACCGATCTTGCCATAGAAGCCGGTTACTTTGTCTGCCCAGACGATGACATGACCGCCATCGCCGTTGAGCAAACTGTCAGCATTGATCGTAGAGTCGCTGCTGATGTAGGTATGAGAGGCGTTCGGGATGGTGCCTTTCCCCTGAAAATCACCACCAATCAGTACGGTGCCGCCGCCATTGGTGCCAGAAGCGTTAACATTGGCACTAACCAGCCCCACTTTGTCGCCCAAGACTTGCACGGTGCCGCCAGTCTGACCTGAAACGTTGAGAGTGCCAGAGGCGATCGCTGTCCCTGGATCTGTGGGAATGCTAACCCCAGACCCCGTTAACACTACCTGACCGTTGCTGTTGACTGTTAGCCCAGTGGCACTCCCTGCACCGCCTCCCGTTAACAGTTGTGGTAAGGAAGCAACTGGCAATGTCCAATTTGGCGGCTGGCTACCGGCTGCTATGGGTTTAATTTCTAAGCTCAGTAGGTTCCCTGGTTGACTCAGGCGGACTATGTTCTCGCCCGGTACGGCTGTTAAGGTGATATTACCCCCAGGAGCTGTCAGGGTTCCGGTATTTACTACGCTACCGCCCACGAAAGCAATATCTTTTCCCGCGCCTACACTCAGCTGCCCTGCGTTGATAATTGCACCGGGTTGAGCGTTGGTGAAGGCAAAGGCGTTGGGTTCTCCCCCTAGGTCAGCATAATTATTGTTACCAGATGCATTGAACCAGTTGTTGCCAAAACCAATTCCTGTGGCAGTGGTGGCGGTGAAGCTTCCGTTTACGTTTAAGCTGGCGTTGGCACCCAATACAATGCCAGATGGGTTAATTAGAAACAGATTGGAATTGCCATTCGTAACTTGGAGCAGACCATTAATTATCGATGGGCTGCCGCCAGTGACGCGACCCAATATATTTTTAATATTTTGGTTAGAGAGAAAATTCGCAATTTGGTTGGCGTTGAGACCAAACTCGGAGAAACTGTGAAACAGGTTTGCCCCATTACTGGAGGTTTTGCCCCCAGTGATGTCGAAACTGTTGCCATTGGGATTGACAATGGTGTTCGTGCTGTTGGTGGGGTCCTTATCTGGAACAATTTGTGCCTGCGCGATCGCCCACTCGATGCCCCCTGGAGCGATCGCAGGCAACATCCAAAAAGCGAAGGGGAAAATTAGATATCTTATCCTTTTTCCTTTTTCTCTTTTCACTTTAAAATCTTTTGCCTTCAGCAACAGACTGATTTCACACACAGCGACTTTCATTTGCCTAATTCCTGGAAAGAAACACGTCGCTCGTTGCCACTTCTGGAACTGTCACCCCAACTCGTGTTACAGGTAGCAGGAAGCCAGATACTTGGTAAGAATGCACCGAATTTTATTTTTCTACTCTCAAATAGAAAAGTGGGGGAAGCGGCAAAAAACCAAAATTTAGCTTGACCTGTCCAGCCCCATCTCCAAGTTATCCTCAAAAAGCAGATTTTAGCCATTTTTAATACTTTTATTTTAACAAGATATGCTAACGTACTTTTCTCTCTACAGCTATATAAACTTCATAGGTGAACGCATTCCTTTTAGGAGATGGTGAAATTATTTTATTTTGTAAAATTAATTATCTGTGACGCTGTTTGAGTCTATGCCAATCGGGAATTGCCAATCATCGTCAAGACGGATGATTAGGCAAATTTTGATTTTTCACTTCGAGCAGTTCAGGCGGCAACATATATCCTTCCGGAGTATACCGCTTTGTGCCCTTAAAAGTACCCTCCCTTCAACATTGCCGCGTGCGCCGATGGTAGCCCAGGGCTTTGCTGCACCGATCCGAAAAGTCTGTCATTTATCTGAGAATTGGGCGATCGCTGAAGGACCAAAGACTCACTACCGCTTTTGCTGCCACTACATCCTGAGTTTTAGGATTTCCGCAAGAATTGGCGTTAACTGAAAAGTATTGACTCCAATCTTACTCAAATATTGCCGTTCACTGCGCTTCGCCAATCAGGGTAAATGCCGCCCAGTCTAATGGGTTTGGGTAGGTTTTTAGGGTTGTTAGCATGGCACTTCGCAGCGCAGTAGCTCTGTCTGGATTTCCCTGGAGATTTTGATAAAACTCCGTCATCAGGAATGAAGTAGGGGCATCGGGGATCGCCCACAATGACACGATAACGCTGGGAACTCCAGCGGAAATAAAAGCACGAGACAGTCCGATAACGCCATCGCCTGTAATTCGACCTCTTCCTGTGTCACAAGCACTCAAAACCACCAATTCGGCATACCGTAAAGACGAACTGCTTTGCGGTATGCCGAAAGCGGCTGGCTCTGATCGTGCGTACAGATCCAGTATTTCACCGGCTGTCAGCAAACCACTATCTTTCCCGTCTGATGCCAGGGCGAGCGCACCCGGTATCCCGATTCCCTGAAAATCATCTAATAAATAGTGTTTGCTCTGCTTCGAGAAGGTTGCCAGATTGAAGCAGTGCATCGCCTAAATTACTAAGTGCCTGTCCTTCCCCAGCGCGGTCATGAAGTTCTCGCGCGATCGCTAAATATTGTTGATGGTATTCGGCTGATAAGCGATATTTTTTTAAACCATAGTAAACTAATCCCAAATTGCCTAACGCCCGACCTTCGCCCCCGCGATCTTGAAGTTGTCGCGCTAGGCGCAAATGTTGCTCTTGGTAATTCATTGCTCTGGGATAATCTCCCTGAGCAAAATAAGCAATTCCTAGAACCCATTTGAGATATTTAAGAAGCTGCAAGCCTCTTGATCATGAGTCTGACGAAACAAAGATTGAGCTTGGTCGTGGCATTTGGTAAGGTGCGCTCAAAGTTCTTGACGAGAATTTTACATCGTTCCATCCAAGCATTCGAGCGCTCAATCACCGTTCGGCTGAGCGCTCACGTCGAAGCCACCGCGCCACTGCTGGCACAAATCCAGATTTTCCTTGGGCAGCTTTCTGTTGTTTTGAAGGTTTGGTTGAAAACTCAAACTTAATCTTCCGCATTATCTGGGGATACACCAACTCTTGCTCTTGAGTCAGATGCTCCAGGTGATAGCCATGATCGAGCAAGATTGTGATCTTGGGAATGTTCATCGGTTTTGACTGGAAATAGTCAATGTTGTGCGTCAGCATCTCAATCAGCCCAGCATCGTCCGTCACATTCGCCCTCGTGCAGTGCGTGAAGAACGGGAAGCCCAATGTATCGACAGCGAGATGTCGTTTAATCCCATTGGTTGCTTTTTAGAAGCAGAATCCCTTCGAGTCTACACTTGCATTACAGGTATTTTGCACCGCTTGCGAGTCGATGATGATCAAGGTCTTCCACTTGGCTTTTTTTTTACACCTTCGCGCACTTGTCCATGCAGAACGCCCATCAGTTGCTCAATTGCTCCAGCTTCTCGCCACTGTTTATAGTGCCAATAGACCGTTGAATAAGGTGGTAAGTATGCAGGGCAAATCTTCCCAATTGCAGCCATTCTTGAGTTGATAGAAGATGCCATCTAAGATTTCTCGCTGACTCCAGTTCATCGGAGGCGTGCGTTTCTTCTGCGGTAGTACCTCAACCAATAACGGTTCCAGAATCTCCCATTCTGCGTCGGTGAGGCTACTGGAGTATGGCATGGCATCTGAAGTAAAGTTTGGCAATCACTTTACTTCACCCCAGTAAAAGATGTCAAATGGGTTCTATAAGCTATCAGTTGAATGGCACTGATTTAACGGGAATTGAGTTTTATCGTAGGTTGAACCCTTGCATTAGCGAAACCCAACAAAAACAACGTCGGCGTTGGGTTTCGCTAATGCTGAATGCAAGTACAATCTTCTCTCCCCTTTTTCCCTCAGTCCTCCCTCCTCAGTCCTCAGCCCTCATTCCTCACTCCTCCCTCCTCAGCCCTTTTACCAAGGATTGCCAATCAACGTGAAAGCTGCCCAGTAGAAAGGATGCTCAAGGCTGTTGAATGGCACTGATTTAACGGGAATTGAGTTTTATCGTAGGTTGAACCCTTGCATTAGCGAAACCCAACAAAAACAACGTCGGCGTTGGGTTTCGCTAATGCTGAATGCAAGTACAATCTTCTCTCCCCTTTTTCCCTCAGTCCTCCCTCCTCAGTCCTCCCTCCTCAGTCCTCAGTCCTCCCTCCTCAGTCCTCAGTCCTCCCTCCTCAGTCCTCCCTCCTCAGTCCTCAGCCCTCATTCCTCACTCCTCCCTCCTCAGCCCTTTTACCAAGGATTGCCAATCAACGTGAAAGCTGCCCAGTAGAAAGGATGCTCAAGGCTTCTGTTTCCCAATCCAGCCATAGAGGGTGGTAAAGGGAAGCTGCCATTGAGGGTGCGGAGTTGACCTCCCTCTAAACGCACTTGCCCCTTAAGCATTGCCACCTGTGCCTGACGCACCGCCTCTGCCTTGATGGGGGCTTTTTTCAATTGTTCGTAGAACTCTGTCATCAACCCCAAAGTCCCTTCATCGCTGACGTACCAGAGACTTGCTAGAGATGACTTGACGCCTGCCTGCACTGATAACCCGGCAAAGCCCAACTCTGCCTGCTCATCTCCCAAGGCTGTACGACAGGCACTCAGCACCAGTAATTCTACAGGAGGGTCATTCCAGCCTAACTGCCGCAGCTGATCCAATCTCAGCTTGGTGTCCCACAGTTGAATATAGGAATTGCTCGGTTCCCCTGACTTAAATTCTCCGTGCGTGCCCAAGTGAACAATTCCGAAAGGTTCTTGCTGGCGCTGCGCCTTGAGATTCTTTAGAGTGAAGGCATCGTTGAGGAAAGATTTACCCGACCATAGAGAAGAGGCGATAATAGACAATTCCACTGGCACGGCAGGTAAGGGGTTTTGGTTGGTAAATTTGGCTGCCCCCATTGCTAGGACTTGGGATTTTTTAATATCCCGGTAACGAGTATCGGTAAGGCTAAGACTGGGCATGAGTCCGACACTATATTTTTCCACTAGGAATTTTTGACCATCGTGGAGGGCGGCGACGGGGAGACTTCGCAACCCAGTATCCATGAGGAAAACCAAATTATCAATCTTGCTAGCTTCTAAATCAGCTTTTACGGGTGCTATCAACCACTTATAGAGTTGTTGGGAGGAATTCAGGTAACGGTTTGTTTTGATCGGCTTAGTGATTTCTGAGCGAAATTCCTGGGCGACTTTGAGAACTTGATGGCGTGTTGCCCCTGTGACTCTCCTGCGAATTGGTGGCTTTTTGGCTGTCACGATGACGAGTTCAAGTTGGTCGTTATCTTGTGGGAGAGTATTGTTTGACGATTGAGCTGGAATTTGAGCTAGCTGATTTAGGGCTAATCCCTGAGAGTTGAATTGCCAAAAAATGTCTGATTCTGATGCGGGATAAGGGAATTGGCTTTTGTCTGCCGCCGTCCCTGGTGTAACTGTTTCAGGCAAAAACGCGACATAAATGAGTGCCGGTTTCACTCCAGTTGCTTTCTCAATTTCGTTAAGAATTTCACGCGCCTCATCCAAGGTTTTTAGTGGAATATCGGAACCAAGTCCCA
This sequence comes from Coleofasciculus sp. H7-1, assembly GCF_057473865.1. Taxonomy (NCBI): domain Bacteria; kingdom Bacillati; phylum Cyanobacteriota; class Cyanophyceae; order Coleofasciculales; family Coleofasciculaceae; genus Coleofasciculus; species Coleofasciculus sp. H7-1. The sequence goes on along the minus strand of NZ_JBYCCT010000067.1, from coordinate 36,209 downwards.
AATATTCCTGGAATTGCCGTGTAAACTCTTGGTCGATTTGAGCAACAACCGGATCGATTTCGACTGAGGCAAGGGTTCTAGTTGCCGCTAGTTGTGTCAGAGGCATCTCCTGCGGTGGTGATAATTCCCTAGAAAGTGGCGCTGGGGACGGTGTTGGGGTGGGGATTGGAGTGGGAATGGGTGTGGGGATGGGTGTGGGGATGGGTGTGGGGATTGGCTGAGCTACATTGATGGTGAGCTGTTGCGGGGCGGAGAAGGAAACGCGATCGCTCGCACTAATTGTAAAGGCATTGAGCAAACCAATCGCGTCCCCTGGCGGTGTGTAAACTAAAACATCGCTCAAAGACAAAATGGTTCCCGGTACGATGACGGTACCATCTTGTTTGGTCAGCGTTCCCCCATTAATTGCGTCAATGCGTATTGAGGTAAAGTCGCTATTGCTATCAGTTATAACTGGATTTAAACTCGCAACAGTGAACGTAATCGACTGATTTTGTTGAGTATTCGTTAGCAGGGTATTTGCGGTCAAATTCGGTGCTTGGTTGATAAAGGTTATCCCAATGCCATCGACACTAGGATTGCCCACCTCGAAGGTATTGTTATTGGGAATTAGGGTATCGATAGATGGAATTGTTTGTGTAGGAGAAAGTAGCTCCCCATTTCCACTACTTCCACCCGTATCAATCTCTCCCGCCGTACCATTTTTACTGGCATCGCCGACGATAAATTGAAAGTTATCTGGTCCCCCATCATGCTGGATGAAAACAGAGCCTCCTTGAGTCACTCCACTGGTGAGGATGGTTGTCAGCCGGACAAGACCTGTAATTGTGTTCTTTCCTTTGACGACTCCTAGAGCAGATATTGTGACATTGCCACCGAAGAGAGAGCCATCTAGTCCATCTCCTGCTTCTTGGATAGCTTGGGTATTAATCGTCTCAAAGGTAATATTGTCATCTGTTGTTAAGCTGACTAATCCACCAGTTGCGTCAAGGATATCACCATAAGTTGCGGGGGGATTAAGAGTAGCAGAGGAATTGATGTTGCCGGTGATTATATCGTCCTTAGCTGTTAAGTTGACCGCACCCCCTGTAGCAACGATGGGGTCAATAGCAGAGGAATCAATGTCGCCGGTTTGAATACTACCTTGTGCATCTAAGGTAACTGAGCCGCCTATAGCATCTAATAAAATGTCACTACCAGCGATGAGAGTAACCACAGCAGAGGAATTAATTGCATCTGTTGTAATATTGCCTCCAGCAGTTATCTTGACGTTACCCCCTGTAGCGCCTGGGTTATCTCCAAGTGAAAATATGTCAGCTTCTGCAAAAGAATTAATTGCGCCTGTGGTGATATTACTTCCAGCTTCTAGAGTAACTGCGCCACCTGTAGATGAATTATTAGAGAAGGTAGAGGTGTCTAGATTGCCCGTAGCGATCGCGCCGTTGTTGCTGTTAAGTTGAATCTGACCACCATCGGTATTGATATTTCCAACAGTGAGACTCGCTCCAGAAATCGTTACTGCGTTTCCAAAAGTCTGGATAGTATCTCCTTGATTCATCGAAAAAGCTCCAACACCATCACCGTCAAAATCGGCAATCAAGGTAATTGATCCGTTAGCGTTCAGAGTGTTGTCAGCTAGGTCTTCAATGGTGATATTGTTAGTCGCCTGTAGAATGATGTCAGCATTCACATTTTCAAATTCTGACTCGAAGATGATCGTCGGCGTGGTGTCAGTGCTAACTACTTGACCTAAAGTGCCAGAAGGGTTGCCAGTAAAGCTATTGTTTAAGCCGTCCGTGTCATCTCCATCGTCAGTGCCATTCCTGATGATGATGTCAGTCGGGTCAAGTAGCAGAGTGCCGACTTTACCTTGTGGCGCACTTGTATCCACCGTGCCTTTGAAAGTTAAGCTTTCCTTGCCCGAAACTTCTACTAATCCGCCATTGCCGGAATTATTGCCGCCACGGGCACTAATATTGCCGTAAAATTCAGTTGCCTTGTCAGACCAAACAATCGCACGACCCCCATTGCCGTCGTTTTTGCTATCGACATTGATCGAAGAATCTGGACTGACATAAGTTCTAGAGGCATTCGGTACCGTCCCTTTACCTTGATAATCGCCGCCAATTAGTACCGTTCCGCCGCCGAGACTGCCGGAAGCGTTGATATTGGCACCCACCAAACCTACTTTGTCCCCCAGAACCTGCACTTTACCGCCAGTCTTCCCGGATGCGTCAAGGTTGCCAGCTACAATCGCAGTGCCTGTATCCGTGGGGATGGCAACACCAGATCCCGTGAGTACCACTTGACCTTTGCTATTAACGGTGAGTTTAGTAGCATTCCCAACTTTCCCGCCAGTCAGCAGCTGCGGTACGGATTGGGGATTAGGGATGGGGGATTGGGGATTAAAATTCTGAGTCGCCACCTCCAAACTAAGTAGGTTTCCAGGTTGGCTAATCCGCACGGATTTTCCGCCGGGAACCGCTGCTACGGTGATATTTCCTTCGAGTGCTGAAAGTTGCCCGGTATTGACGATAGTGCCACCGAGTAAGGTGAGATTTTTTCCCTGTCCTACTGCTAAGTTTCCAGCGTTAACAATGGCACCGGGTTGGGGAGTCGTGAAAGCAAAAGTGCTGGGATTTCCTTCTAAAGCGGCATAATTATTATTGCCAATGGCATTAAACCAATTGTTGCCAAAGCCGATACTGTTGGCGGTGGTGGCAGTGAAAGATGCAGGCACATTCAGACTAGCGTTGTTGCCAAATACAATTCCGGCTGGATTGATCAAAAATAAGTTGGAATTGCCGCCAGTTACTTGAATTAAGCCATTAATGACGGAGACATCTCCACCCACGACTCGACCGAGAATATTCTGAATGGTGGGGGTGGATAGGAAGTTAGCAGTCTCACCTTGATTGAGACCAAATTGGTTAAAGCTGTGGAAGAGATTCTCGCCTTGGCTTGATAGCTTACCGCCAGTGATGTCGAAGCGAACCGAAGGTCCTCCTTTGAGGACATCGCCATTGGTGTTGACAAGGGTGCCAGTACCATCAGCAGCCGGAATGATCGATTGTGCCAAGGCTTGTTCTAAGCTGATGGTTCCGGCAAGAGGCAAGGCTGCCATCAGTAGGCTGACTCTTCTCACTAGGGGTTTCATATTACTCTCGCTTTCAGATATTAAGAAATATTGAACAACCAATCGCAGTTCTGCTTTGTCGAAGTCACTACGTTTTTGTTTACACTGGTTGTGCCTTTTAACCAATCGCTCACTGTCACGTATTTTCCAGACAGTTATTCTACTGCTGTTATAACTTATCTGAAGCAAAATTGTCTTCAGTAATTAAACGCAGCCAAGTCTAAGGAAAAAGTTTCTGTAGAAGAATTTGATGAGACTTATGGATTAATTTAATTTTACCGTAAAAAACTGCTACAAAAGCGTCTATTCCCACTTTGGAATTTTGAAGGTTATTGTCGGCAAAAATAAAATCATAATCGTTAAAAATTATCATGCCGCCAACTTTAACAAGCGCCCAACTTAAAACGGCATCTTCAAGAACATCGCTGGCTATGTGGGAGCCATCAATGTAAACAAAATCATAAAAATCTAAAGGTAAAGAACGCAATATTTGTTGAGATTTACCTACTATTTTCCGTACCTTTTTGACTGTTACTGTCCGACTGATGTTAAAGTCAAACCGCCCCTCTATCAAGCTTATATAGTCAAAATCATATCTTTGATGAACTGCCTAATAACCGTTGTATAAGGTGATAGTAAGGATGCATTGAGAAAGTTTGGTAAACTCTCTAGCGCCCGATCATCCCCATCTAGAATAAATACTTGTTGTACGTTTTCTCTTTTTGCATCAGCCAGAGCCTGTATCAGCGTAGAAGCTGGCCCCCGATGCTCTAGTCGTCTGATTTTGCATCTATTTTTAACAGCAGCCAAATCAGGAAAATTCTTGCTTCCATCATCGTATACAACAATATCAAAATCTCCCTGAATCGAACGGATAGCCCGTTCTAAATATGGGATAGCTGGAATCGTAATATAGAACAATTATCCGTGTCATCGCTTTCAATCAGGACTCGCCGCACATCACCGCATCTGGGGGCAACCACAGGGGGATTGCCCTTACAAAACTCTATATGTATAAGCTTTGCGTAAGTCCTGTCAATTTAAGAATGCAGAACAGCCTTCATCCCAAACCAGTCGCTCAAAATTACCCTAGTCTGATTTAGGATGCTTTCGATGGCAGACTCCAGATAACTTTTGCGGTTATAGCGTCAGGACTCGCCGCACATCACCACATCTGAGGGCTTTTCCCAGGGGGATTGCCCCTAAAAAACGCTATATGTATAAGCTTTGCTTAAGTCCTGAGCGTTTCAAGAGTTGGGTAGAATCTATTGCGGTTCTAACCTTCAGTAGGGGCTTTTTGATTGCCATGCCCCTACTGATCTATTGCACCCAACCCTTGAATTGCTATATCTGTCTTAAGGAGTAGGCAAGTCATTGCTGGCATGGGGAGACTTCAGAGATTGTGAAATTTAATTGTCTCCAATAATACTTTGTTACTTTTGGCAGTAGTCTGGGATCGTTAGCCCAGAGCCTTTGCAGCACTACCGGGATGCTGTAGGCGATCGCGCATCGACAGAGCGATCGCCCCATATCTCCGAGTCTAATTGTTGTAACTAATTGGAAGATTCCGAAAATTCTATCAATTGTGCCAATTTCCGGCTGCTAACCTTTAGCAGTAGGCTCTCTGCCATTATTTCTCTCTTAAGTCTTCTTGCTTGTTTGTTAATATTTTGTTACAAATACGATAGTAACCACTCTCATGGACGCGAAACATTATGTTAGGCGGCCTTACTGGATTCACAAATAATACTGGCACTGATTGGGGAGAACGCGCCCTCAATACAGTCGCCAGCAAGACCATTCGCCACCTGTTTACCCAGAGTGAGTCTGTGGAAGTTGCTGTTCGCTGCTATCCCTCCAGCAAGCTTTTGCAGGGCAGTATTGACAGCTTCAAAATGAGCGGTCGTGGTCTCGTGATTCGCCGCGAGTTTCGCGCCGAGGAAATGTCATTTGAGACAGACGCCGTCTCGATTGACTTCAGTGGTGTCATGCAAGGTCAGATTCGCCTGAAGCAACCCACCCAGGCAGTTGTACAGGTGATGGTATCCCAAGCAGATATTAACCAATCCTTTCAGGCAGAACTGGTGCAGAAGCGCCTGCAAGATATTTCTACACCAGCTTTGACAGATTTATCTGGCGGTCAACCCGTTTCCTTTACCGAAGTAGAAGTGCAGCTGCTGCCCGAAAATCAAGTGCAAATTTTTGCAAAGGCAGATTTGGGGGAAAAAGGAGTGGTGCCGGTCAGCATGAAAGCAACCTTAGTAGTGGAACGGCGGCGTCGCATTCGTTTTAAAGATCCCAAATTTCAACCAGAGGCAGTGCCAGAAGAATCACGGGAGATTTCTCAGACCTTGACATCGGCATTTGCTGAAATTTTAGATAACATGGTCGATTTGGATCGCTTTAATCTCGACGGCGTGACGATACGGATCAATCGCCTGGAAACGCAAGGAGATCAGCTAATTTTCAGTGGGTACGCCCAAATCGAGCGGGTTCCAAATAGTCCTTGATTGTAGTCAGTAGTCATGGGTCATTAGCCAATCAAAGTTGAGAACCGCGCCACAAGGAGCGGAGATTGAACGCAGTTCGTTTATCCTTTATTCGTCAAACTAAGCGATCGCACAACTCACTCTTAACCTCTCAGCCTTACCATAACAGTAGTCTTATCTGGGAGATGTCTCGTGAGTGCGAAAACCTCACCCCCGCAGATGAAACGAGAGTTAGGGGTTTTGGGTGCCACGATGATGGGTCTGGGTTCGATCGTCGGCACGGGAGTGTTTGTCAGCATCGGCATTGCTGCCGGAATCGCAGGACCTGCGGTGATTTTAGCGATCGCTATTGGAGCGATTGTGGCAACTTGCAACGGTCTCAATAGTGCCCAGCTAGCAGCAAATCATGCCGTCAGCGGTGGCAGCTACGAATATGGCTACAAGTATCTCAATCCGAGTCTGGGTTTTACCGCAGGCTGGATGTTTCTTTTGGCAAAGACTGCCTCAGCAGCAACGGCAGCTTTGGGTTTTGCTGGCTACTTGCTGAATGCGACGGGTTTGTACGGACGGGGATTTCTGATTCCCACGGCGCTGGCTGCGGCGATTTTGATGACTCTGATTGTTTTAAGCGGGATTCGGCGCTCTAATCGTGCCAATATTGTCATCGTCTCGGTGACGCTGCTATCTTTAATTTTCTTTGTCCTTGTCTGTCTACCCCGCGCCACAGAGGTTGGCCAAGAAAATCTCACGCCGTTTTTTACAGGTTCTCCGGCGACAGTACTCCAAGCCAGTGCGTTGATGTTTGTGGCTTACACGGGTTATGGTCGGATTGCCACACTGGGCGAGGAAGCACGGGAACCCCGGAAGACGATTCCCCAAGCAATCATTATCAGCCTGGTGGTGACAATGCTGCTTTACATGGCAGTGGCAACGGTTGGCATTGGGGCGGTCGGGACAGAAATTTTGGGCAAAGCAGCCCAGGCACAGGCTGCACCCCTGGAGGTGGCAGTCCGCAGCGTTGCCGGTTCAAGGGGTGCGACGATTTTATCGATTGGTGCGATCGCGGCGATGCTGGGCGTACTATTAAACTTGATTTTGGGTTTGTCCCGCGTGCTGCTGGCGATGGGACGACGCCGGGATATGCCCAGAATTTTGGCACGGCTGAATCGGCAAGGAACGACACCAGATTTAGCGGTGGTAGTGGTAGGAATTGCGATCGCTCTTTTGGTTCTGCTTGGCAATATCAAAACAACTTGGTCGTTCAGTGCCTTTAACGTCTTGATTTACTACGCCATTACTAACCTGGCAGCATTAAAACTGCCAGAGTCAGAACGGCTCTATCCCAAATGGATAGCCTGGACAGGTCTAGGATCTTGTCTGTTCCTGGCTTTCTGGGTAGAGCCGCAAATCTGGCAAATTGGTCTGGGATTAATTGTCGCTGGACTAATCTGGCACAAAGTCAGGCAAAGAGTCAGGAAGTGAGTGAGTTTTGAGTTAATAACTCAAAACTCAAAACTTTTTTCCTATCGCCCAACGCCGATGTATTGGAAACCGGCGCTTTCAAGTTCCTTCCGGTTGAGGAAGTTACGACCATCAATCATCACCGGGTTGTTCATCAGCTTAGACATTTTGCTGTAGTCCAGGGTCTGGAATTGCTGCCAGTCTGTCACCAACACGAGGGCGTCACAGCCATCAGCCAGCCGTTCGGGATCGGTTTCTACCATCACGCCGGTTAACCCATGACGCATCCCAGTTGAAGAAACAATTGGATCGTAGGCTTTCACTTTCGCCCCCAGTCGGTTTAGTTGCTCGATGAGATTGAGTGCTGGAGCATCGCGCATATCATCGGTATCGGGTTTGAAAGTTAGACCCAGCAATCCCACAGTTTTGCCTTTGAGGATTTTTAGCGCCTGTTGCAGTTTTTCTATGGCAATCACGCGCTGGCGTTGGTTGACACTCACCGCAGCTTTCATCAACTGGGCATCGTAGCCGTAGTCGTCAGCGGTATGAATCAAAGCGGAGACATCTTTCGGGAAGCAGGAACCGCCCCAACCAATCCCAGCTTGCAAAAACTTGTTGCCAATCCGGGAATCCAAACCGATGCCCTTAGAGACCTGGGTAACGTCAGCACCAACGCGATCGCAAATATTGGCAACTTCGTTGATAAAGCTAATTTTGGTTGCTAGGAAGGCATTAGCGGCGTACTTAATCATCTCAGCGGAGTTGATGTCTGTCACCACGACGGGCACTGGCGGTAAGGATTTGTCTTCTGCCACCTGGCGCTCGACAATGGGAGCATAGAGTTCTTGCATCATGGCGATCGCTTTCGGATTGGTGCTACCCAGCACAATCCGATCTGGGTTAAAGGTGTCGTAAACCGCCGAACCTTCGCGCAAAAATTCTGGATTGCTAACCACATCAAACTGAGGGGTTGTTTCTAGTGTCAGCTCCTCGGTAGCAACGCCACCAGCTCCCACTAGGGACTTTCGGCGCTCCAGAACGCCATCGAGTACAATCATCCGCACCCAGTCCCCAGAACCAATTGGCACTGTGGATTTATTCACAATGACTTTGTAACCACCGTCAAGATGAGCGCCAATTCCACGGGCAACGGCTTCAACGTACCTGGTATCGCTTTCACCATTTGCCAAAGCGGGCGTCCCGACTGCGATGAACAAAATTTCTCCATGACCCACTCCAGCACCCAAATCTGTGGTGAACTCAAGATGCCCTGACTGGGAAGCAGATTGCATAATTTCTGACAGTCCTGGCTCATAAATAGGGGACTGTCCCGCCTTCATCAACTTGACTTTTTCTTCGTTATTGTCCACGCAGATGACATGATGCCCAATATGGGCAAGACTGGCACCCGTGACCAAGCCAACGTATCCAGTGCCAATTACGCAAACACGCATAGGGGTAAATCCTCAAAAAAATTGGAATGACAATTCTGGGGGTATCCGCTGTTGGGTAGTCCTTTGTTAAAAGTCATTGATGATTAACTTTTGACAAAGGACTCTAATTCACGAATCGCGGTGGATGCGATTCTCCGGCAGAGAAGCTAAGCTTAGCGATCGCGAAAATCTTCTATAGTCAGTTTTAACCCTTCTTGCAAGGGTATTGTCGGCTCCCAATCCAGCCAAGTCTTTGCCCGCGTGATATCCGGACGCCGACGGCGAGGATCGTCTTCTGGCAGTGGCTCAAGCTTAATCTTCGAGTCTGGATTCACCATCTTTTGTACAGCCTCAGCCAGCTCTAAAATCGTATATTCATCGGGATTCCCCAAATTAATCGGTCCCTTATGCTCGCCATTCATCAGCCGCATCAGCCCTTCCACTAGGTCAGAAACATAGCAGAAACTTCGGGTTTGCGAACCATCACCATAAACCGTTAGCGGGGAACCTCGCAGAGCTTGCACCACAAAGTTGCTAACCACTCGACCGTCATTTTCTAACATTCGAGGGCCGTAGGTGTTGAAAATTCGCGCAACTCGAATGTCCACATGATTCTGGCGATGATAGTCAAACGCCAGTGTTTCTGCAATTCGCTTGCCTTCGTCGTAGCATGAGCGAATTCCTATCGGATTGACATTACCGCGATATTCTTCTGTCTGGGGATGGATTTCAGGATCGCCGTACACTTCTGAGGTGGAAGCCAAGAGGAATCTTGCCTTCACCCGCTTTGCCAGTCCCAGCATATTCAGCGTACCCAAGACATTCGTTTTCACGGTCTTTACTGGGTTGAACTGGTAGTGTACTGGAGAGGCGGGGCAAGCTAGGTGATAAATTTGCTCCACTTCCAAGCGAATCGGTTCGGTGATGTCGTGACGGATGAGTTCAAAATATGGATGATCCAGCCACTTCAGGATGTTGCGCTTGTGTCCGGTATAGAAGTTATCCAGGCAAATGACTTCATGCCCTTGCGTCATCAGCCGGTCGATCAGATGGGAACCGATAAAACCAGCACCACCTGTGACTAAGATTCTCATTTGGCAATTGAGTTTTTTAAGAGTTGGAATCCATCTTAGACTAACCTTGCCATGCAACGGTGTCCAGATGTACCTGCATTTTGAAGAAATCTATGAAGATATCGATGAAGATATAGTAAAGATTAGCGATCGCTACCTGGCATTCATTTCTTCGCCTCAAGTTTTTTCGTTTCCTACTCTCAGCCTGGAAAATGCCCCGTGTGAGACCCCAAGCTAAGACACGCTGGATGCCCAAGCTCAGCTTGGGCATCCAGCGTGTCTCAATCAAAGCGCTACTCTTGATCCAAGCGCAACACCGCCATGAAAGCTGATTGCGGTACATCAACCGTACCAATCGACTTCATGCGCTTCTTACCTTTAGCCTGCTTCTGCAACAACTTTTTCTTCCGGGAAATATCACCGCCATAGCACTTGGCAAGCACATCTTTTCTCAAGGCAGGGATATGTTCGCTGGCGACGATTTTACTACCAATCGCAGCTTGAATCGGAATCTTGAACTGATGCCTGGGAATCAGTTCCTTCAACTTTTCTGTCAACCCACGTCCTACGTGGTAAGCCTTATCCCGATGCACAATCATCGCCAAGGCGTCAACGGCGTCATTGTTGATTAAAATATCCAGCTTGACCAAGGGATTTTCCTGATAGCCAATCAAATGATATTCCATACTGGCATAGCCGCGAGTTCTGGACTTCATTTGGTCAAAAAAGTCCGTTACCACTTCCGCCAGCGGTAACTCATAAGTCAGCGTGGTTCGCCCTTGTGTCAAATACTTCATATCTTTGAAGACACCACGCCGGTTTTGACATAACTCCATCAGAGTCCCCACGTAGACTTCTGGTGTAATCATGTCTACCTTGACATAAGGCTCCTCAATTTTTTCCCGCTCGTTCGGCGGCGGTAGGCGGCTGGGATTATCAATGTAAATTTCCTCTCCCTTATTGGTCGTCACACGATAGACCACCGAAGGAGCGGTGATAATTAAATCTAAATCGTATTCCCGCTCTAGACGCTCTTGGACAATCTCCATGTGCAGCAAGCCCAAGAAGCCGCAGCGGAAGCCAAACCCCATCGCGCTGGATGTCTCCGGTTCGTAGTACAACGCCGCATCATTTAATTTCAGTTTTTCCAGAGCTTCCCGCAAGTCTGGGTATTGGTCAGCATCGGTGGGGAACAAGCCGCAAAAGACCATCGGCTTAGCCTCGGTGTAACCGGGCAATGCCTCAGCAGCGGGGGCATTCGCTAGGGTAAGGGTGTCTCCCACGCGAGCATCTTCCACAGCTTTAATCGCCGCTGCTAGGTAGCCCACTTCACCGGCGTGCAGTTCGTTCACCTGCTTCTGAGTCGGGGAAAGGATGCCTAATTCGTCAATTTCATATTCTTTGCCAGTCGCCATCAGATGGACGCGATCGCCTTTTTTGACCGTACCATCCATCACCCGGAAGTATACAATTACACCCCTATAGCTGTCGTAGTAACTATCAAAAATTAACGCCCTCAGCGGTTGTGACACCGTATCTACCGGCGGCGGGATTAGCTCAACGATAGACTCCAGGATCTCGTCAATCCCAAGCCCTTCTTTCGCAGAAGCGAGAATTGCACCGCTACAATCTAAGCCGATAATTTCTTCAATTTCTCCCTTTACCCGCGCTGGCTCAGCTCCGGGGAGATCGATTTTATTTAAAACTGGGATAATTTCCAGATTATTCTCTAGAGCGAGATAAACATTGGCAAGCGTTTGCGCTTCCACCCCTTGGGATGCATCCACTACCAAGAGTGCGCCTTCGCAAGCGGCGAGGGAACGCGACACCTCGTAGGAAAAATCTACGTGACCGGGTGTATCAATTAGATTTAGAACGTACTGCTGACCATCCTTGGCGGTATAGTTCATTCGGGCAGCTTGCAGCTTAATCGTAATGCCGCGCTCCCGTTCTAAATCCATATTGTCCAGGAACTGTTCCTTCATCTGCCGATCTTGCACCGTGCCCGTAAACTGCAAGAGGCGATCCGCCAGAGTGGATTTTCCGTGGTCAATATGGGCAATGATGGAGAAATTCCGAATGCGAGAAACAGGTACGTCAGTCATAGCCAAACAAAAAGGCACGAACGGCAATTGAAAAGTTCAGCGGACTTCAAATATTGTAATGTTTCCGATGCCCAGGCAGTTGGGACAGCAGATATGTCCCGTCCGTCAGCCTGAGACAATTCTTTAACTTCGAGTAGGGGACTTACCGCCTTCGATGACTATACAGTAGAAAATCTGCGCTGTTTACCTAAATCAGAGACGGTATAGAAGAAAACGAGGGCTGAGGACTGAGGACTGAGGGCTGAGGACTGAGGGCTGAGGGCTGAGGAGAGAGGACTGAGGACTGAGGACTGAGGACTGAGGAGAGAGGACTGAGTAATTAGGGTACAAGCCCGTGTTTTCAAATAGGCGTAGCCCGAACAAACTCTCGCGTTCTTATTTCAAGCCGCGACTTTTAAGTCTGGGGTATATAGTCAGTCCTCAGCACTCGTTACACAGTCAGTCAGTCAAGCGAAGCGATGACAATCTAATTAATTTGACACGGGAGGGTGATGAGAACACAGCTAGAGGTATTCTTAATCTAAAGACTTAAAAACAACTCTTGTGTATTCAAGTAGAGTAGGGCACATTGAATTAAAGCCATGCAAAAACTGCCCTGATGAAAATCCTTTTAAAAAAAGGTAATTTTCTGAGGAGAGAACGACTTGTCTACGGAAAAGTGGCAACGCTTCAGGACTAGCCGCCCTCACCTCACCAGAAAACAGAGCGCTATACCAACTAGTAGTTAGCGCCCGGAGAATGTCAGAATGCATAGTAGGGATCGGAATTGCAAAATTTTGTTGCCCATTAGGATAAGAGCCGCATTCTACTCACTGCGTTGCTTGCATCAGCAGTTAGCATGGAAAGACGGCGCATCCTCTTTTGCGTTGGATTTGCTTGGAAATGTCATCACTGCACTGATATGAACGATCGGGCCATATATTCTCAGGGGTCAGCCGAAAAGGTGGAAATTTCTATACACCTTGATTCTGAACTGTTAGCGCAAATTAAGCACCTGACCAACGATCCGAGTAAGGTCATTGAGACGGCAATTCGGCAGTGGCTTAGAGGTGAACGAGATCGGGATGATGAACTGACTCGGAGCCTTGAGAGAAATCCGCCCGTGCCTCCGAGAGGGGAATGGAACGATTAATGCAAAATAAGGAACGCTCCAGTTTTAGATTTTAGCCGCAGGGCAAGATGATGTTTGAGGTTGCATCTATCACAGAAAACGGCTGGTAATGATTAGCTTCTTCTCCTTTTGCAGTTTACAGGTATACTCTGATGGCGGCTCCTGTTAATGTCTCACTGCCAACTTTCGAGTCAACTGTGTCAAGTCCAGATCAGTACCAAAAACTGCTGAGTCAGATTGCTAGGAATATCCGTCGCACGCTGGATCTGGATACCATTTGGCAGCAAACGGTTAGAGGACTGGGAGAAGCACTCAACGTCAGTCGCTGTATCATCTGCAATTACGAAAGTTCTAAGCCCAAAGTGCAAGTGGTGGCGGAGTATTGCCAGGAGACGTTTCGGTCGATGTTGGGGCAACAGCTACAGCTTTCCGAGCAGCCCTACCTAAGGCAAGCATTGGAGACGCAAGGTGAGCCAGTTGTGGTAGAACAGGCTGGGGTGAATGCGTTCGGGCAACAGTCGGTATTAGTCGTTTCCACCTGCTATCAAAACCAGCCAAATGGCGTCATCGCCTTACAGCAGTGCGATCGCACTCGGCGATGGAACGATGCCGAAGTTGAGTTAGTCAGAGAACTGGCAGATCAGGTGGGGACAGCGATCGCTCACGCCACCCTGTACAAAGAATTAGAGGAAGCCCGCGAACAAGCAGAAGAAGCTTCCCGCCTCAAGTCAGAGTTTTTGGCAAATACTTCCCACGAACTCCGTACACCGCTAAACGGCATGATTGGCTCCCTGAAGCTGATACTAGATGGTACGGTAGACGAGCCAGAAGAGCAACTGGATTTTATCCAAGATGCTTACCGTTCAGCTTTACATCTCCTAAACCTGATCAACGACATTCTCGATGTCGCCAAAATTGAAGCAGGCAAAATGGAGCTGGAATTGGGACAGGTGAAGCTGGAAGAGCTATTCGGTGATGTCGAGGAATTTACCCAGAATCAGGCGCAGCAGAAGAACCTGAGCTTATGCATTCAAATGCCATCTACCTACGATGAAATTATCCTGTATGGCAACTACCAGCGGCTGCTCCAGGTGATGTTAAACCTGATCGGGAATGCGATCAAATTTACCCACGAAGGCGGCGTCACAGTCAGTGCCGAGGTCAGTAAAAAGAAAATTAAGTTTGGGGGACAGGAATGTCCAGGCGTCGTGAAAGTCCAAGTCGCCGATACCGGGATTGGCGTCTCCCTCGACAAGCAAGACAAACTATTTCAATCTTTTAGCCAGGTGGATGGCTCTCGCACCCGACAGTACGGTGGTACCGGATTGGGATTGGCAATATCCCAAAGACTTGTAGAAGCAATGGGTGGGATCGTAAACTTCTACAGCATGGGCGAAGGACTGGGTTCAACAGTTACGTTCACCGTGCCTCTGTATCAAGAGCCGGTAATGATTTCAACGCAACAGACGGGTTCGATGGATTGTTAATGTAGGTGCTACTTTCGTGGATTGATGAAATTGGGTTGAGTTGGAGCTACCATTTGAAAGCACAAAAGGGCTGCTTGCTGGTAGTTTCAGGCTCATGTGCGATGAAATGTCGAGAAACTAAGCACGCCAACATAGCCTGCGAGGTCAAGAGGATTCTATGACTGAGCAAATTTCCGAGCAGTACCAAAAACTGTTGAACAAAATTTCTAGGAGTATCCATCGCACACTCGATCTAGAAACGATTGAAAAGCAAACGGTTGAGAGTTTGGGAAAAGCACTGGACGTAAGCCGGTGCTTTATTTGTCATAAAATTTCTACTTCCATGCAGGTAGTGGCAGAATATTCTCAAGAGCCATCGAGTTCTCTGCTGGGTCAAGAAATACAGATTGCCGATCGTCCTTACTTGAGTCAGGCGCTAGCGAGTCTAGAGCCGATTGTGGTGGAGAACATCGATCGAGAATTTCAGCGACAGTCAATCTTGGTGGTTGCCAGTAGGTATCAAGATCAACCGAACGGTCTAATTATTCTCCAGCAGTGCGTTGGCGCGTTAGCGTCTTTGGAGGAGATTTGCCCGCGTCAATGGAGCGTCCCCGAAATCGAGCTAGTGGGCGAACTTGCCGAGCAAATTGGCACAGCGATCGCTCGCGTCAACCTTTATCAACAATTGCAGCAGGCGCGCCAACTCGCAGAAACCGCTTCTTGTCTAAAAACAGAGTTTCTCTCTACTATCTCTCACGAACTTCGCACTCCCCTGAATGGGATTATCTGTAGCCTCAAGCTAATCTTAGACGACCTAGCGGAAGACCGAGCCGAGCAGCAAGAATTTATGAATGATGCTCACAGCTCAGCCCTACGTCTCATGAAGAGCGTTAATGACATTTTAGCGATCGCCAAATTTGAAGCCGATCAAAACATAAATCTGACGCTGGATGCAGTTAATTTAAACGAACTCCTGAGTGAAGTAGAACGCTTAAGAAATCCCCTAGCGCTCCAAAAGCACTTAAACTTACAAATTGAAAAACCGCAAACCTTAGATGAAATTATCCTGTACGCTAACTACCGAGGATTACTCCAAATCCTTTTAAATTTAGTTGATAATGCGATTAAATTTACTCGTGAAGGCGAGATTACGATTAATACTCAAGTCATTCAAAAAACGGTGAGGTTTGATAATCAGGAACTCCCTGGGATGGTGGTAGTCACCGTGGCTGACACGGGGATTGGGGTTCCTGAGGATAAACTAGACAGACTATTTCAATTGTTCGGTAAAGTTAATGGCTCTCACACAACCCCCTATGCAGGTACGGGACTGGGACTAACGATCTCTCAAAAGCTCGTCGAAGCAATGGGTGGGAATATTCATTTTCACAGTTACGGCGAAGGACTCGGCTCAACAGTCATGTTCACTGTACACCTGTATCAAGCTCCAGTCATGATTACCACGCCACAGATGGGTTCAATAGAGCTATTAATCTAGATGGGAGAAGCGACGCTATCGGATTTCTCTTCCAACGCCGGTTTTCAGCGAATTGTGTCGCCAGGACGTGTTAATATTCGGCAAAGATTTTTACACTAAGAAAGAAGTTGTTGAAGTAAGAATCTATGACTGAGCAAGCAAATGCTCGTGACTTGTTTCGGGCTGCCTACGAAAACCGCTACACCTGGGATGCCAATTTTCCCGGATATAGTGCTGATGTAGAACTCAAGCAAGGTGATGAAGTCTACAAAGGCAAAATTCGCATCAACAGCGACATGACTGTTGAAGTTACCGGCATCGAAGACGAAACGGTGCAAGAGAGCATCTATACTCAGCTCAGGGATATTGTTACCCACCGCAAGCGGGGGTCTTTTGACAAAGCTCACGGCAAGAACGAATTTAACCTGGGGGAAACGGACGCCACTGGCGCTACGGAAATTCTGGTTAAAGGCGATGCGATGGGGTCTAACTACAAAATCCGAGGCACTGAAATTTGCCAGGTAAGTCGGGTAATGGGTCGAATGGCCTTTGTCATTGATACCGCTGAAAGTTTAGACACCAAAGAAGGCTACGCCGCCAGTCGCTACGATGTTGTCTTCCGGAATCCTCAGACGGGTGAATTGATCAAAGAACTGCAATTTGAGGATACCTTCGAGAAAGTCGGCGATTACTACGTGATGACCAAGCAGGTAGTTCACGCGAATGAGCAAGGTCAGAAAACGACCACCGAGTTTAACTACGCGAACGTCAAGTTACTGGAACCAGCAGCGGTATAGGCTGGAGGCGTTGCGATATGCCCTCAGCGGTTCCCAGTGTCCTCGATTCTCGCGATGAGTTTTTATCTCTGCGTGAACTAGGATCAACATAGCTGCAATAGAAAAAAAGATTCGATAAGGTAAACTAACCATGTCACAAACACTGGCACTGACTTCAGAAAACGTCGAACAAGTTTTGGATGAACTGCGCCCTTACTTAATGTCCGATGGTGGTAACGTTGAGCTGGTAGACATCGACGGTCCAGTTGTGAAGCTACGCCTCCAAGGAGCCTGCGGATCTTGCCCCAGCTCGGCAATGACGCTGAGAATGGGAATTGAGCGCCGCCTACGCGAATTTATCCCCGAAATTGCCGAAGTTGAGCAAGTCCTTTAAAGGCAAAAGGTAAAAGGTAAAGGAAAAAGATTTTTTCTGATTTCTTTTGCCTTTTTAGAGGATGTTTGAAAAGTTATCTATGTGACGCTGAAATCTTGGAGATCCCCCCTAGCCCCCCTTAAAAAGGGGGGGGAATCTTCAAAGTTCCCCAATTTATCGGGGGATGCAAGGGGGATCTCTAAGCCATAGCGTTTGAAAAAGCACTTTTCAAACATCCTCTTAGTTTAGTTGAACCAGTTTTTCCAAGCCAAAGGCAAAAGAAATAGAACAGATATTTCTTTTGCCTTTTTACTTTTTACTATTTACTTTTCCTATGCCCCATCCTCTCTATATCTCTTTCATCTGGCATCAACATCAGCCTCTGTATAAAAGCCGCACAGTCAATCAGTATCGTTTGCCTTGGGTGCGGCTGCATGGGACGAAAGATTACCTAGATTTGGTGCTGCTGCTGGCTCGTTATCCGAAGCTGCATCAAACTGTTAATCTCGTGCCGTCTTTGATTTTGCAGTTAGAGGATTATGTCGCTGGCACGGCGATGGACCCATACCTAGCAGCAGCTTTGACGCCGGAACAGCAACTGAGTGATGAACAAAAAAGATTTATTATTGAGCATTTTTTTGATGCCAATCACCATACTTTAATTGACCCTCATCCTCGCTACGGAGAACTTTATCAGCAACGTCAAGAAAAGGGGGAAGAATGGTGTTGGACAAATTGGAATCCGCAAGATTACAGCGATTTGCTAGCTTGGCATAATCTGGCGTGGATTGACCCTTTGTTTTGGGACGATCCAGATATTGAGGGGTGGTTGAAGCAGGGAAGAAACTTTACCTTAAGCGATCGCCAGCGAATTTTCTCTAAACAGCGAGAAATCTTGAGTCGCATCATTCCGCAGCATCGGCAAATGCAGGAAGCGGGGCAACTGGAAGTATCGACAACGCCCTACACGCACCCGATTTTGCCCTTACTGAACGATACCAACTCTGGTCGGGTGGCGGTGCCCAAGATGACCTTGCCGAAGCAGCGCTTCCAGTGGTCAGAAGATATTCCCAGGCATTTACAAAAAGCTTGGGATATGTATAAAGATCGGTTTGGGCAAGAACCGCGTGGTTTGTGGCCTTCAGAACAATCGATTAGTCCCGAAATTTTGCCTTATATCGCCAAGCAGGGATATAAGTGGATCTGCTCGGATGAAGCCGTCTTGGGTTGGTCAATCAAGCAATTTTTCCATCGGGACGGCGCGGGGAATGTCTACGAACCAGAATTACTGTATCAACCTTATCGGCTGCAAACCGAGTCCGGCGACTTGGCGATTGTGTTTCGGGATCACCGATTATCAGATTTAATTGGCTTTACTTATGGAACGATGGAACCGCGCCGCGCCGCCGCCGACTTAGTGGGGCATTTGGAAGCGATCGCACGCACCCTGAAACACCGCCAGCAAGGGGGCGGTACAGCCCTAGAACAACCGTGGCTGGTCAACATTGCCCTTGATGGCGAAAATTGCTGGGAACACTACCATCTGGATGGTAAACCCTTCTTAGAAGCTCTTTATCAGACGCTTAGCGACCACCCAGAGCTGAAACTGGTCACGGTTTCGGAATTCCTAGACCAATTCCCTCCCAAGGCAACCATCCCCGCCGAGCAGATGCACAGCGGCTCTTGGGTCGATGGCAGCTTCACTACTTGGATTGGCGATACCGCCAAAAATCGCGCCTGGGATCTCCTAGAGGAGGCGCGGCAAGTCTTGGCTAGCCATCCAGAAGCAACCGAGGAAAACAACCCAGAAGTTTGGGAAGCTTTGTACGCCGCAGAAGGTTCCGATTGGTTCTGGTGGTTTGGCGAAGGTCATTCCTCGAACCAAGATGCCATGTTCGACCAGCTGTTCCGAGAACACCTGTGTGCGATTTATCAGGCTTTAAATGAGCCGATACCGCCGAACTTGCGCCAACCCGTAGAAGCCCACGAAGCGCGGGGAGACCACCGACCCGAAGGCTTTATTCATCCCACCATTGATGGACTGGGTGACGAACAGGACTGGGATCGCGCCGGTCGTATTGATGTGGGAGGATCGCGGGGTACAATGCACAAGAGCAGTGCCGTTCAGCGTCTTTGGTACGGGGTGGATCACCTTAACTTCTATCTGCGGTTGGACTTTCAGACCGGCATTGAACCCGGTAAAGGCTGTCCGCCAGAGTTGCATTTGCTGTGGTTTTATGCCAACAAAACGATGCACAATAGCCCAATTCCGCTGGAGAATTTACCCGATGAAGCGCCGTTGAACTATCTGTTCCACCACCATTTAGGGATTAATTTACTGACTCACACGATTGAGTTTGAGGAGGCTGGGGAAAATCTTCAGTGGCATCCTCGGTTCAGCCGCGCTCAAGTGGGTTTAAATAAGTGTTTGGAGGTGGCGGTTCCTTGGGCAGATTTGCAAATCGGACCAGATTATCCGCTGCGGATGATAGCGGTTTTGGCGGATGGCGAACGGTTCAGTAGCTATGTGCCTGAAAATGCCTTGATTCCGATTGATGTTCCTTAAGAATTAAATCGCAAAAATCCCCGACAAGCGCCGGGGATTTTTGTAAAATCTCTAATTTTTCTAACATTCAGGACTTACGCACTGAAAGCTTGAAACCTAGATCCCTCCTAACCCCCCTTAAAAAAGGGGGAACCGGAAAAGTCCCCCTTTTTAAGGGGGATTTAGGAGGATCTCTGCGTAAGTCCTAACTTTGATACCGCATCACTGTCCAAACATTTCCACTAATTAGGGTATCTAGTTGGAAAATGTGAAAACTTGACTTGAGGGGCTGTGAGATTTCTCGCCAAGGAACAATCGTAAAGCCAAGTTGGGAATAAAATCGTACCAATTTAGGCTTACATACTAAATAGAGGGGTTGGGTCGCTTCTTGAACAAGACGCTTCACTAGATACGAACCCAGGTGCTGACTGCGCCAGACAGGTTTCACAAATAAGTAATACAGCATGGAGTGCGTACTGTAGCAGTTTATTTCACCGCAAGCTATTAAACGTCCATTACATTCAATGACCCAGAACCGCGACCAATTGACGAGAGCGTAGGTAAAAATAGATAAGAAAAACAGAATAAAGGAAGCTGCCAAACAAAGAGTAACAATAAAAATACCCGAAAGGATAACAAATAAAATAATTGCGAACGGGAGATTAGAAGCAAAAAAATTTATGATTTGCGCGATCGCTAGCATGAAAAAAGTCAAGGAAATCAAAATTACGAAGTTGAAAAATAAAACTCTCAAGTTAAATTTTAAGGCTTCAGATTTGGTAAATTCCAATAATAATTGCTGAATTAACCATTTTTCCTCCGCACGGGCTGGTCGGAGAACACACCCTGGTAGCAATGAAGGAGGTAGCTCAGCCATTGGTCAATTTTGTGGCGGCAGTGAAAATCAAAGTCTGCGGCGATGAGGGCAATATTACCAGCATGGGAGCCGTTGTCATGTTTAAATTAACTGAAAATTTAGGAGCGATCGCCTAAATATCATTCATCTGTCAGTGTTGGGTGCGACACTCACCCGACGATCGACTTGATCGATCGTTATCGATGCTAACCCAAACTGCTGAATCACCCACGAATTGGTCGTCAGGTGGGTACTAATCTCCGCCACTCGGTACTGACTCATTGAGTCAGCTAAAGCCGCTGGCAACAGCAACTGATCCCCCAGGTGTACATCAACGGGTGCGCCAGTGTGATGAAAATCCAGCAACTCCTGACAAGCCATATCAGCAACTTTATCTGCTGGCAGTCCCACACGTCCCAAGGCACCAAAGCCAGCTAAGCTGTTCTCGTACTCAGCGGTGAGGAAAATTCCCGCCCCCGGTGCGACGCCCCTTTCCCGCAGAGGCTGTACAGTGGCTTTGAGATCCGCCTCATGCAACACATTCTCGGCACGGCTAGCCATTCGTTGGGGAATGTGGGAAGGGAGTTCCGTCACCACAGCAATCCCCCGCACCTGCTGCAATTGTCCGGGTTCCAGAAGGTTTATACCCCGTAAAAATTGGGTTTCCCCGCCCCTACCGCTAACGCGGAGTTCCACTTCCCCTCCGCCTTGGGGATACCACCCCCAACCGCGTAACCTCACCTCAGCTTGCACTCCCATCTGACGTAGGAGAGGCAGGTAGACTTGCTCAATGTAAGTGTAAGCAGGGCTATAGGCGACATGGGTGCCGCCACGCAGTGTCACCTGCGATTCTCCCTGCGCGATCGCTAAGGGCAGCAAAATCGTCTGCAAAACCAAAGTGACAGCACCCGCCGAACCGCCTTGCCGTGCTTCGGTGACATCAAACGTGTATTTTCCAGGTTGAATTGAATCACCAGGAATAAACTCTAAATCCGTCGATCCCAACGTATCCCCCTGTACTTTCGCCTCGCAGATAGCAGCAGCGGCACGCACAGCCGTTAGGTGTTGGGCAGCGAGTCCGGGCTTTTTGCGTCCCGCCCGAATCCGCCCAATCCGGATGGGATGACCTGTAATAGTCGCAAGGCTGAGGGAAGTGCGTAAAACCTGTCCGCCGCCTTCTCCGTAGGAGCCGTCGATGTAAATCATGAGTAAAAGGATGCTTCAAACGTATTATGAAGGAAGTGACCAGATTTTAACGGCGCGGCATGGGAACAGTTTGGGAATTAGATTTTTATTCGCGTCCAATTTTGGACGAACAACAGAAAAAGGTTTGGGAGTTATTGGTGTGCGAGAGTCCATTGGATATCCGCACCAAACCTGAGTCCCTGTTTCGTTACGCCGAGTTTTGCCCCAATAGCACGGTGAATTCGATCTGGCTGCGAACGACTTTGGAGGAAGCGATCGCTAGGGCACCTCAACCTCCTCAAAAAATCCGCTTCTTCCGCCGCCCGATGACCAAAATGATTGTGAAAGCCTGCGATGAGTTGGGCATTTCCGCTCAGCTGAGCCGCCGAACTTTTACATTGTATCGGTGGCTGCAAGATCGGATGCAGGAAGTTTATCCCCAGCAACCGGGCTACCAAGCGGTTGCCCCGAATCCCTCTGTCCAATACCAACCCCAACCGCCCCAACCTTTACCGGATGCGCTGGTTGGGCAAAAGTGGGCATTTGTAACCTTGTCAGCAGCAGCCTTTGAGGAAATGCACGAGTGGGATATTGGCTTTGGGGAAGCTTTCCCACCGATTGGATTAGGAGATTCCGCGCCTTTGCCGCCGGAGACGCCGATTCCAGGGGTGGTAATTTTCTCTTTGAGAGCAGTGCCAATGGCTGGCTGGATGTCTGGGATTGAACCGGCGTTCCTGAAATTTAATCGAGACTCACCGCCTAGATTGCTCTTAGAGACGGGTGAGAGTAATAGCTGGATTTTGGCGAATCTCAAAGATGCAAAAACTTCTGAGGAAGCAGAATCCTTTGAGGACGCCAAGCAAAAAGCGGGGATGTTGCATTTTCTAGCGATTCAGTCCGATCCGCAAGCAGAATCCTTTGCGGGTTTTTGGCTAATGCAAGAATTGCCTCTTAGTTAAATTGATCCCAAAGGAAATCTTTCGGTTTCGCAACCAGACTGGGAGAATAGAATACAAAGACACAAAAAAAGGCTCTCAGACAAGCATAAAAGTCGGAGTAAAAGCGCGGCTGTTGAGACTGTGCGACAGAAATTAGCACTTTTTACTTTTACTTTTGAGGGCGTCTTGGCGGTTCCATCAATAAATTCCACGGTTAGAATATGGGTTTTAACGATTTACCACAAGAGACGCTAGCAGAGCAGCTATTGGAGTTAGCCACTCGTTCTGGAGCCGAGGAGGCGGAGGTTTATCAAGCGCGATCGCTCTCTCGCCCGGTTTTTTTTGAAGCCAACCGACTCAAACAACTGGAAATTGCCCAATCAGAAGGGACGGCGTTACGACTGTGGAAAGAAGGGCGTCCGGGTTTAGCCGTTGCTTATGGTCCCGTGGAACCGCAGGCGCTGGTGGATCGGGCGATCGCTTTGTCGGCACTCAACGGAGTGGAAACTGTGGAATTGACTTCTGGGCGGGCATCTAAGTATCCCGATTTGGGCAAGTTTGTGCCCGTCGAGGAGCTGATATTAATGGGCAAAGAAGCGATCGCTCTCGTCCGAGATGCCTACCCAGAAGTCCTCTGCATGGCTCAATGGGAATGCGATGCAGAAACGACGCGCCTTGTCAACTCCAAAGGACTAGATTGTCGCTATACCGATACTACTCTCAGCTGTTATCTGGCAGCAGAATGGGTGCGGGGGGATGATTTCTTGAGCGTTGCCGATGGACAAACCCAGCGGGATAGCCTCGATACCACCGCGCTGGCAAACCAAATTTTGCAGCGGTTGGCTTGGGCAAAAGAAAACATTTCACCACCCATCGGTCGCGTGCCCGTGCTATTTACCGCCAAAGCAGCGGATATGCTTTGGGGAACCCTCTCAGCCGCGCTGAATGGCAAACGAACGATCGAGGGGGCTTCTCCGTGGAGCGATCGCTTGGGTGAACCCGTGACCTCAAACGCCCTCACTATTACCCAAAACCCAGATTCTGGGCCGTTTAGCTGTCCTTTTGATGATGAAGGCACGGTCACGCGGAATCTGGTATTTATCAAAGACGGCATTTTGCAGCTGTTTTATACCGACCGCACCACAGGACGCCAGCTAGGCAGTGGCACTACCGGCAACGGGTTTCGCCCCGGTTTGGGCAGCTACCCGACACCGGGTCTATTTAATTTGCTGATCGATCCAGGAACTGGGGATCTGCTGAGCTTAATGCAGGAAATGGGTGATGGACTGGTGGTAGACCAGATGCTGGGAGGGGGATCTGGGATTTCTGGGGACTTCTCGATTAACGTTGACCTGGGCTACCGGATCAAGAACGGTCAGGTGGTTGGTAGGGTAAAAGATACGATGGTGGCAGGTAACGTATACGCAGCCCTCAAGCAGCTAGTAGCATTGGGAGGCGACGCTGAGTGGAATGGTTCGGTCTATACCCCGTCTCTGATTGTAGAAGGGCTGTCTGTCACTGGCAAAGTGCTGAGTTAATATTAATTGCGAATGGCTCGCTCGAAGACTGGTTAATTGACTGATGACCAGTCTTCGATTCCCGATTAGCCATGAAGTGAGTTGAGGGCAAAATGTTGAATAACTTATGAATTATTTGAGAGTGTTAAGTTCTCAAGTTTTGTCTTTTCACTCAAAACTCAAATTTCCCAACTCCAAACTCAAAGCTTTCTTTCAACCCAGACGGCGTTTAGCGATCGCTGAAGCTTGTCTGATTGGGCTAGTATCGGGACTCGCCGCAGTTCTGTTCAAAGTAGCAGTCGGTGCTTTGGGAGCATGGCGAGTTCATGCCTCCCACTTTCTCCCCGCATGGTTCGTATTACCCGCCATTGGTTTATCCTTTGGACTCCTCTCCGGCTGCCTGGTAGAACGTCTGGCACCGGAAGCAGCAGGAAGCGGCATTCCTTTTGTCAAAGCTGCCCTTGCTCAGTTCCCCATCCCCCTGAATTTACGAGTTGCCCTCGTGAAGTTAGCCAGCAGCATTATTGCTCTGGGTTCCGGACTCACCTTGGGGCGTCAAGGACCAACCGTGCATATCGGTGCAGCCGTTGCTGCTCAACTCAGTCACTGGGTTCCCACCTCGCCCGACCATCGCCGCCAGATGATTGCCGCTGGTGCGGGTGCTGGGTTAGCCGCCGGTTTCAATGCGCCGATTGCCGGTGTGCTGTTTATTGTCGAAGAACTCCTCCAAGATTTATCCGACCTCACCTTGGGTACAGCCATTCTCGCATCCTTCATCGGTGCGGTTGTGTCGCGGCTGCTGGGGGGTCGTAGCCTTGATCTCAACCTCAACATTACCCAATCTCAGACCAGCTTTTTTGCCCAAGAGATTCCTTTTTACCTATTGTTAGGAGCTTTGGCTGGGTTGCTGGGAGCAATGTTTGGGAAAGGAATTTTCACTTCACTCGCCTTATATCGCCGCCTCAAACTTTCTTTACCGCTGCGAATCGGGCTGGCTGGATTAATTTCTGGTATCGTTACCTCCTTTCTACCCACAACATTTCGAGACAACACCGGGCTGCGAGAGTCCCTGCTGGCAGGTGGAGTGAGCTGGGAAATGGCAGCGATCGCTTTTGTGGCTCAGTACATACTCACGCTGGTCGCTTGCGGTTCTGGTGCCCCTGGCGGTTTATTCGCGCCTTCCCTGATCCTGGGGTCTGGGCTTGGCTATCTGGTCGGGTTCGTCCAGCAGGCAACCCTTAACGTGGGTTCGCCTACCACCTACGCCCTCGCTGGCATGGGGGCATTTTTCAGCGCCGTCGCCAAAGCGCCCATTACCGCCATTGTGATCGTCTTTGAAATGACAATGGACTTCAATCTGGTTCTGCCGCTGATGATTGGGTCTGTTGTTGCTTACTTGGTGTCGGAAAAAATAGTCAGGGGATCGCTCCACGATCGCCTGTTGGTTTGGAATGGGATTGAACTGGAGAAGAAGCCAACCACCGATGGACTCTTATCGACGCTAAAGGCAGCAGAGGTGATGCAGCGGCGGGTGGAAACCTTAACCAGCAATATGACCCTTGATGAAGCCGTTCAAGCCTTCTCTCGCTCCCATCATCGCGGCTTTCCGGTTGTGTACAAGGAGAAACTGGTGGGGATTGTCACCCAAACTGATCTTGCCGGAATTGTCCAACGGGGATTGCCGGGAAATGCCCCTTTGAGTAAAATCATGACGCCGAAGCCGATGACGGTAAACCCTACCGACTCCTTGGGTGATGTTCTCTATTTACTCAATCGCTATCAACTCAGTCGGTTGCCAGTGACGGAAGGGCGCAAGCTGATTGGGATTATTACCCGTGCTGATATTATTCGGGCGCAAGCAGATAAGCTGAACGGTGAATCGGTGAATATCGGCCCGCGTCCGGAGCCTTCCTACTGTGTTTATCAAACTCGTTCCCCGGCAGTGGGAAGCGGACGAATGCTCGTTACCATCGCCAACCCGCAAACCGCACCCGCATTATTGCAGATGGCAGCTGCAATTGCCCGCGATCGCAACTACGAAATCGAATGTCTTCAGGTGATCTCGGTTCCCCGCAGCAGCGCCCCAACTCAAACGCCCGTCAGCACCACGAAAAGTCGTCGGTTGCTCCGTCATGCCGAAAAACTAGGGCAAGATTGGCAAATTCCCGTCCACACTCAGATCCGGGTGTCTCATGATGTTGCTCCAGCGATTCTGGAAACCATTAAGGAGCGTCACATTAATTTGCTGTTGATGGGCTGGAAAGGCACCAGCATCACACCCGGTCGAGTTTTTGGCGATGTGGTGGACACGATCATCCGGCAGGCTCCCTGCGAGGTAGTGTTGGTGAAAATGGGCGACGAGAGTCTAGGAGTCAGGGAGAATATCGCTGCCAATTCCCCCCGGCACCCCGGCACCCTGGCACCCCGGCATCGCATCGGGACACACTCACCCACTCTGTCCCTATGCTTCAATCGCTGGCTGGTTCCGATTGCTGGTGGTCCCAACGCCCAGCAAGCTTTGCAACTCTTACCGGCTTTGATATCTCTGAGTAAGGCACCCGCAATTGAGCTAGCCCAGGTTTTCCATCCTTCCACCCTCTTGCCTGACACCGCCGTGTTAGAAAAATCAGCCCTGTTTCTCAGCCGCCAACTGAGTGCAAGTGTGACGGCGATTCCGCTTCGTTCCAGTTCTGTCTCGGATGCCGTGATCGATCTGGCGCAAGCTGACGCCTGCGATGTCGTGATATTGGGTGCTAGTCGGGAAGGGCTATTGCAGCAGGTGATGAAAGGGAATATCCCCGAAGCGATCGCGCGGGGGGTCAAAAGCACCGTGATTCTAGTCAGAAGCGCCCAGTAGGAAATTAAACAAAAAAATTGTTAATTTCTCATTTTTAATTGCCCCTCACGGATTTGCACCACAGGTCTATTCGCCATCCGCAATAAGCGTTCGTCATGCGTTGTCACCATCACTGTGGCACCGAAGGCGTTGAGTTTCTGGAGAATTCTCAGCACCGATGCCGAATTATCAGCATCAAGGTTTCCGGTGGGTTCATCTGCCAGTAGCAGCGGCGGTGTTCCGACAATTGCACGGGCAAGACTGACGCGCTGTTGCTCTCCACCAGAGAGTTCTTCAGGAAAACAGTCAGCTTTATGCTGCAACCCGACTAATTTCAGAGTTGGAGGGAGGCGGCGCTCAATTTCCTTGCGCGTGAAGCCTTGCGCCCACAGCACAAAAGCAATATTTTCCGTGACTGTCCGGCGGGGGATGAGTTTGTAGTCTTGAAAGACGACGCCGATGCGCCGCCGCAGCAAAGACAGGCGATGACCCCGCAACTGCGCGACGTTGCAGCTATCGACCATTACCTCGCCATCCGTAGGGCGTTCTTCCCCATACAGCAGCTTTAAGAGCGTTGATTTACCAGAACCAGAAGGTCCGGTGACAAACAAGAAGTCTCCTCGCTTGACTTCCAGATTCACATCCAATAACCCACGGCTGCCATTGGAATAAATTTTTGTCACTTCCCGCAATTTCACCATGACCGGCGAGGAGGCTGAGTAATTGGCGTCCCGTGCGTCACTCCGGTGATTTTTGCCAATGCCGGGATGAGCAGAAGCTGTGGTCATATATAAAGTTATCAGTGCGTATTGCTAATGGAAGACTGGCTAATCGCTCATCGTTCATGGCAACTTCCATGAACAATTAACAATTCAAAACTCATAACTTTTTACCACAGCTCGTAAGGCAAATTGTGGTAAAGCCATCATTCTTCGCCAGCGCCAGGGTTCTTGATACAGACGATAAAGCCATTCCAGGTGATTATCCCGCAACCAAGCGGGTGCCCTAGATTTAATTCCAGCCCAAATATCGAAGCTACCGCCGACACCAATCCAAATCGATTCGGGACACAGGTGCCGGTTTTGGGCAATCCATAATTCCTGACGGGGAACGCCTAAACCCACAAATATCAGACGGGGTTGGAGAGTTTGCAGGGTTGTCTTAAATTCTGGTTCTGCTTCGGGTAAGAGGTAGCCGTGTTGACTCCCAGCGATCGCAATTCCTGGCACTCGTTCCTCCCAAACCGCAGCTGCTGCTTGCGCGACTCCCGGTGCCCCACCATAGAAAAAAATTGGGCAAAGCTTTCCCATTTGCCCAGCTTCCTGTAAGAGTGACTCTGCCAACTCAATTCCCGGACAGCGCCTCAGGCGTCTACCCTTTAGCCGCAGATAAAGTACAACCCCAGCTCCATCCGGAATCACCAGTTCAGCCTGCTGGATGATCCCAGCCAGCTTGGGGTTTTGTTCTGCCTGCATCGCCATTTCGGCATTTAGCGTGACTACATGACCACCTACTTTCTCATGTAGGCACGAGATTAGCCACTTAGAATAGTCATCTAACAGATGAACTGGCACTCCCAGGACGGGAAAATGTTCGGGTTTCTCCAATAGCATCGAATTTTGATAAGGCTTCACACCAGCCATAGCAGCTCTGTCGTTTCAAGACTATGAACGCTAACTTATTCGCTGTATTGTAGAGTATTCCCGAACTCAGGTACAGAATTAGGAAACAGAAATTTTTTATATTTGCAGTGCGGATTTTTTCTTCAGCTCGTTCGCTTAAGCAAACCATCTGTGTATAACTCCAGCGGCACCAGTTCGGTTTTTCCGTTTACGTTAACCTTTGAGTAGACAATTCTCACAAAAGGAGCTTGATTTTGGTTGTAGCGATAAGACATATTAAACCGCTTCGTGAAGCTTGACTTTATTTTTTTTGGTTTCTTTTTTTTTCAATGCCTTCTCTTTAGACCTACTTCTTTTCTACACCAAGTCATCTAAAGATATAGAAGTATAGTAAATTTATTGATGAAAATTTTGCAAAAGTTTTAACTCGTCAGAATTACGGCTGTATAGTCTAAAGCCATCTAAATTAAGATTAAATCTACGGATATTGCCTGTCATTAACCCTAGGACTCAAGTCTGTAAATACACGGAAATCAGATTACTTTAAGTGAATATAGCAATCCTATTTGAGTATGAGATGCCAGCGGTTCAGATCCCCGACTTCGTAAGAGTTGTCCTAGGATCTTGCCTTCACGAATCATTTAAGACTGCTATACTTCTCGCGCATCAAGGATAGAGAAAGCCGCCGAATCATCGCAGCATCCGCGACGCCATCAATTTGTAGCACATCCAAATGGTCAGAATGTAACCAACCCCAAAAAACGATTTCCAGGCTTTACTTCAGCGATGCTAGCCAGTAAAAGAACCAGATTCCGATTAGGTTGGCAGCGAGATCGGACAAGGTTGAGGAACGAAGAGGTGAGAGGGCTTGCAGACTCTCATCTAATAGGGCAAAGATACTAATCAGAATCGGTGCCAGTGGTAAACTTATGCAATGAGACCAAATATTAATTATCCGGTTTCCTAAAGCTTTCTGACCTAAGTAACTGGCAAACCCTAATAAAATGAAATGTCCGATTGTGTCATAAAAAGGAATGGCGGAAATTTTGACGGGGACAATTCCCAAATAAGCAAAAACAATAATTGTCAGTAAAATCACGAAGTAAAGAATAAAACCCAGAATCCAGCGCCAGTTTGATTTCATGCCCATTTCTTCAGAATATTCTAGAAAGATCCACACGACACAAAAAGAGCGTTCCGGAGGTGGAAACGCTCTTTTTGTGTTAAATCAACCGACAGATTCATTTAGCCATCGCCGGTAGGGACAGAAGGTCAAATTAGATATGAGAATTTACCCGCGTAGAGATGCGATTAATCGCGTCTCTACAACCCATCAATTTTGGCTGATAAGTTAGTGCATTGAACAGCGTTAAGCGTGACGGTTGACTTCTTGTTGAAGCCAGGGATCGACCGGCTGTCCATCTTTGCGGCGCAACTCAATATGAATAGCGATCGCTTCTTTGGCTCCCGGCGACGCGGGTTTCTGATGGAAGAGAATATCATATTCGGCTGGATCGTGATTGCGCTCTCGCAGCCAATCCTGCACCTTCACTGGGGCAAAGATAGATTGCCCCTCTTGGAACATCCGGGTAATCTGCATCTGTAGCGTGTAAGGATTTAAGCGACCCATAAAGTTTTGCCTTTCTAAACAGTGATATTTATAAACTTCTAGCTCACACTAGCAGTTTTTCCGTTTTTCTGCCGATGAGTAGATAAGTCGTCATTTCTCCCTTCCCTTTCACCTGGATCGCACCCCGCTCTTTCCATTGATACTTTTCTTGTAAAAGCTGGTAAGTGGCGGCGGTAACTTGAATAGAACCGGCTACTCCGTGGGATTCCATGCGACTGGCGGTATTAACCGTATCTCCCCATAAATCGTAGATAAACTTTTTTAAACCAATAACTCCAGCGACAACAGGGCCAGTGTTAATGCCAATCCGGATGTTGAACTCTTCGCCATTTACTACATTGAATCGGTCAATTTCCTTTTGCATATCTAGCGCCATTTCGGCAATGGCTTCTGCATGATCCGTGCGAGGTATGGGTAAACCGCCAACCACCATATAGGCGTCCCCAATTGTCTTGATTTTTTCCAACCCATGTTGTTCAGCTAGTTGGTCAAAAGCTGAGAATATTTTGTTGAGCAAGTTGACCAGTTCTACAGGGGATGTATAAGCAGCCAGTTGAGTAAAACCAACGATATCGGCAAATAGAACCGTGACTTCGGCAAAGTTATCAGCAATGATAGTATGCTGTTCTTTTTTTAAACGCTCGGCGATCGCTTGGGGTAAAATGTTGTGCAGCAATCTTTCCGCTTTCTTTTGCTCTGCTTTTAGTTCTTTTAAAGATGACTCTAAAGTTTCTAACATCCAGTTAATTGTACGAGCCAGGAGCGACAATTCATCTCTGCCAGCAATTAATACGCGCATTGACAGATCGCCTTTAGTGCCAATGCTCCGAACCTCCGTACTGAGATAAGCTAGCCGAGACAGAACCAATTTTTCTAAGAGAAATAAAGTTGCCCCGGTGAACGCGATTCCCACGACCAAAGTTGATATACCCAGCGACACCACCAGATAAGTCAAGAGAAATTGGCTTTGTTGATAAAATTCTTTGGGCATATCAACTCGTAACAGCAACACGGGTTTCCCATCAATATCCCGCAGTAGGGTATATCCCACCACCCCGCCATTGCTGAGCGATCGCACTAGAATCGAAGAAGAATTATCGGACATTTTGGACAAAGCCGGACGCACCGATTTGAAGTCGGGAGGTAGCTGCGGATCGCTTGCCAAGTAAGCAGTGATAGGCAAATGGGTCAACTCGCTCAAATCCTGGATTTTTTCGGCATTCAGGTAGCGTCCTAAGATCAGCGTCCCGCGACTAGGTCCTTGTCCTTGGCTAGTCAGAATTGGCCCCGCTGCGATCGCCATTGACCCTTGTGGCAATAGAACGATGCCAACATAGTGGTTCAGTCGTTCGGGGTTCTGTAGCAGGCTTGTGTTAGCCGCTAAGTATGCCTGGATGTCCTTAGACATCGGTATTGCTTTGCGCTGCTTCAGGTTGAAGCTTTGACCAAAAACCAACTGACCGGAGGAATTGATAAATAGGATTAAGTTGGATCTGAGCGATCGCAAGGAAATATCATTGAGATTGCGATCGATATAGCGGGGGTTGCCATCCTTGATGAAGTCATAGGTGTCATCCCACATCGCCCATTGGTCGTTCAGAACGCTGAACTCACTCAGGTAGTTAGAGAAGGCATCCCGAACTCGTTGAACGTTCCGGTAAGCCTCCCGTTCCTGCAATTTGGCGAAGCCGTTCAGCAGGATGGTTGACGAGGTGACATACAAAACCCCTATCAAACTTACGACGGTAACGCCAATCGTCAGCAGTGTTTTCTCGCGTAGTTTCATGCCCCTGAATGAGCGGTCAGCGATGCAGGTACTGACACGCTACACCTAAAAGTAACTCAAACCAGAGAAAATTTGTAAGCTAAGACTGGCTCAAGGCTGAGTGTAACTAAGGCTTGAGAGTTTTCAAAGGTTTTTGGATTGTTGCGATCGCGTCCGCCATCTGGCGCTAGAAGTGCTTGTGGGAAGGCGGATGTTTGTGTTGCTTCAGTCATGAATTTCAGACTTAGAAAATAAACCGCGAAGACACACTAGCGGAGCCATGCGCGTTAGCGCTATAGAGCGCGAAGAAAAAACAAGAAGAAAAGATTTTGCAGGGTGGGCAATCCCCACCCTACGGGACTTATTGCAAACCTTCAAGAAGCTGAGTTCTAGCACTTAAGAGAGCTTCTTTCAGCTTACTGGAATCGCGTCCACCCGCTTGCGCTAAGTTCGGGCGTCCGCCGCCGCCGCCGCCGCAGATTTTGGCGATCGCGCCGATAAATTTCCCAGCTTGTAAACCTTTCTTATTGACTTCTGGGCTAAAATGTGCCACAAAACTTACTTTATCTGGTTCGGGAATTGATGCCAAGACTACGGCACCATTACCCAGTTTTTGCAGTAATCTTTCAGCGGCATTTTTTAGAGATTCTGCGTCAACATCTCCCAATTCGGCAACTAGAATTTTGAAATCTCCCACTATTTCAGCTGTGCTGAGTAATTGGTCAGATTTCGCAAAGGCGAGTTCTGCCTTTAATGCTTCTAGCTGCTTTTGGGATGCTTTTAGTTCGTTCTGGATGTTAGTAATTCTGTCGGGTAGTTCTTCGGGTTTGACTTTAAAGCGATCGCTCAATTCTTTAACCACTTTATCCCGTACATTCAAGTATTCCAAAACTGCTGGCCCTGCAACCGCTTCAATCCGTCGCACTCCAGAAGCAACACCTGCCTCTGAGACTATCTTAAATAGCCCAATTTCAGCAGTATTGTGAACGTGAGTACCGCCGCACAATTCCATCGAAACGCCGGAGACATCCAGTACTCGCACTTCATCGCCGTATTTTTCGCCAAACATGGCGATCGCGCCTTTCGCTTTGGCTTCCGCGATTGCCAGGATCTCGGTTTCGGCGGGATGCGCTTCGGCGATCCAAGTATTAATTTGATCTTCGATTTGTTGTACTTCTTCGGATGTCACGGGACGAGGACAATTGAAGTCAAATCGCAATCTATCAAAAGATACTAAAGAACCAGCTTGAGTAATCGATTCATCGACAATTTTCTTCAATGCCGCTTGCAGCAGGTGCGTTGCTGTATGATGCGCTTGAACGCGACGGCGACAAGACAAGTCAATTTGTGCAGTTACAGCATCTTCTACCCGTAGCGTACCGCGTTCGATGCGACCGAAATGGACGAAGAAATCGGATTCTTTCTTAACGTCTTCAACTCGCACCAAAACGGAATCGCCGGAGATGTAGCCGCGATCGCCGATTTGTCCGCCCGATTCTGCGTAGAATGGCGTCTTATTCAGGACAATCTGCACTTGTGTTCCTGCTTCCGCCGCTTCGACAGATTTGCCTTCTACGAGGATGACTTCTACTTGCGATTGGCTGGAGGGTTGGGTGTAACCCAGAAACTCGGTGCTGTGAATGTGTTCGGCTAGCTTATCTAGGGAACCTTGTACGGTGAGATCGATGGTTTCGTGGGCGGATTGCGATCGCGTTTGCTGTTCCTCCATCGCCGCATTGAAGCTTGACTCGTCTACGGTTAGCCCTTCTTCTTCTGCAACTTCCTGAGTGAGTTCTAGGGGGAAGCCGTAGGTGTCATAGAGAGTAAAGGCGTCTCGCCCGTCAATGTGAGTTTTACCTTCTTGCTTCACCCGCTGAATCATTTCTTCCAACAGTTTCTCGCCTCGTTCCAGTGTCTTGAGGAAGCGAGATTCTTCCCGTTGCAGTTCCGCTTTGATTTGTGCTTCTCGCACCCGGACTATAGGATAAGCGGATTCGGAAAGCGCGATCGCAGTCTCTGCCACTTTCGTTGTAAACTCACCTTCAATGCCAATCAGTCGTCCGTGACGCACCACGCGCCGAATCAAGCGCCGCAGCACATAACCGCGTCCGATATTCGATGCGCGGATTTCATCGGCAATCATGTGGACGACGGAACGGACGTGATCCCCAATCACTTTCAGAGAAACTTTTGTCTTCTCGTCGCTACTGGCGTAATCGATCCCAGCAATTTCTGCCGCAGTTTTGATAATCGGGAAAATTAAGTCTGTTTCGTAATTGTTCGGGACTTTCTGGAGGATTTGCGCCATCCGTTCCAGTCCCATACCCGTGTCGATATTCTGATTTTGCAGCGGCGTTAGGTTGCCTTCTGCATCCCGGTTGTACTGCATGAACACCAGGTTATAAAACTCGATGAACCGGGTGTCATCTTCTAAATCAATCTTGTCATCACCGCGTTCTGGGTGGAAATCATAGTAAATTTCCGAACAAGGACCGCAAGGGCCAGTTGGGCCAGATACCCAGAAGTTATCCGCTTCTCCCATGCGTTGGATTCTGGCTTCGGGAACGCCTATTTTATCCCGCCAGATCGCAAAAGCTTCGTCATCATCCTCAAAAACACTGACTACAAGCTTTTCTGGGGGTAAGCCAAAGACTTGTGTTGACAGTTCCCAACCCCAGGCGATCGCTTGTTCTTTGAAATAATCCCCAAAGCTGAAATTAC
Source organism: Coleofasciculus sp. H7-1 (assembly GCF_057473865.1). NCBI lineage: Bacteria > Bacillati > Cyanobacteriota > Cyanophyceae > Coleofasciculales > Coleofasciculaceae > Coleofasciculus > Coleofasciculus sp. H7-1. The sequence continues at coordinate 1,694 of NZ_JBYCCT010000067.1, read as the reverse complement.
CCAGCATCTCAAAAAACGTGTGGTGTCGGGCAGTCCGTCCCACATTCTCTATATCATTGGTGCGGATACATTTTTGAGAAGTCGTGGCCCGCTTGAACTGGGGCGATCGCTGTCCTAAAAATATCGGCTTAAAGGGCAGCATCCCGGCGATCGTTAGCAGTACGGTGGGATCTTCTGGCACTAAGGAAGCACTCGGCAAAATTTGATGTCCTCGCTGGGCATAGAAGTCGAGGAATTTTTGCCGAATTTCGCTACCGCTAAGGAACTGGGAGGAAGAAGACATGGGAATTTACAAGGGCTTGGTATCGGTCAACTTTATCTATTTTTACATTTGTTTATGCGTTGTTGTAGCCCTTCTCGTTCAGGGATTGCAAGGCAGGGGAATTGTTTCACTTTGCTAACGCTTATTTACCATATTTAAAGACTTGTCAAGTTTGGTAAAGTCTGGCGTTTTGCCGGTAAATGCGATGTTAATTTAATAGTGGACACCAAGAAGTTTAGAAACACAAGGAGGCTGATGAAAAACCGAATGGGAAACATAGACGCGGTGTCCCCGGTCTGTTACCCAAGTGCAGCAAGAACCAACCAAGCATAGACTGTAGTGGCACGCCCAACTGGTGCAAAGCCAAACCAAGGTCTGGGAAGACTTGACTATGCTAGAACAATAAAGGTAAAGGTGAAGCTGCCAAACTTGTCCACCCTAGTTGTTAAAGTTCGTTTTTTGATAAAACCAATCCTTTCGTTCTAACGGGCTTAGTCGCACTCGACTAAGTCCAAAACTGTTTTTAGGGGACTTTTTATCGAGGATGCGATCGCGATCGCGCCAGAATGCCGAATCCGCTTATCGCTCAGGAGGCTGATTTATCCGGCACTGTCACAACGGTAAAATGAAGGCTTCTCCAATCGCACTTAGCAAACTTAATTGACTTGAATTGAATTTATGGCACTCCAACTAAAAGTTCCGAGTATCGCCTGTAATGGCTGTGCAGAAACAATTACCGACACCATCCATACGATGGAACCCGATGCCAAGGTGGACGTGGATGTACAAGCCAAGACGGTGACAGTGGAAGCTCAGGCTTCTGAAGAGACAATCAAACAAGCAATAGTGGCGGCGGGTCACACGATTGAAGGTTATCAATAACCATTACTCCGCATTATTAGGGTTAATTTTGAGCCAGTTGGATGACGATCTAGCTGGCTTTTATGAAATGCGATCGCCTGCATCTTCTCATGTCACGCAGTGTACCCAGGCTAGGGAAAGCTGCACTGCATTAAACAGCCGCCGATCTGCTGTCCAGAATTCACATTTCAATTGCTGTGCTAAAGCTAAATAATGGGCATCATAGCTAGCTGGCAATCGCAATTGTGCGGCTAAATTCAAAGCTTGGGGAGTGTAAATTAGCATCACCATAAAGCGCGATCGCTCTGTTCTCGACCAGTGGGGATGCGATCGCGTTGCGGTAGCGCTGAAAGCGCATCGCTCACTTCACCACTGGTAACAAATAGCGATTATCTGCCAGCATAAAGAGGAATCTGCTCGCAGGTCATTCAAGCAGCTGGGTAGCAGGGCTATTTCATTCTAAAGATTGACTTCAAGTGGTTCAAGCTGAACCCACAACGACGCTGAGCTTGAGCCATGTTGTCAAAGCCTAAATCACGATACAGGTTGAGAGCTAGATTGCGGGCGACTG
>NZ_JBYCCT010000066.1:0-319924 GCF_057473865.1 Coleofasciculus sp. H7-1 | reverse complement strand
GACCACATTCCGCACAGATGTGATTTTGCTTACCTTGCTTCACACCATTCTTACGGGTATGAGTAGAACCACAACGAGGACATTGCATGGCTAAGCACCTTGAATTCATACTTTATTATGCAACGCCGTCACTTGTAGTGATGTCAATCGCTGTCTCAATTAGCGATCGCTTCCGCAACAGCAGGCTAAACGTTCTCGTTGACGTTGTTGCAGTCCATCCACAAAGCAATTGTTGCTGCCAACGGGGTTCATTTTGGCACCAGCCATCGACGCCACAGAACTTTTCTTCTTAACTGAGCCTGAGACAAGCAGATGGATAGAGAATTCAGCACTTTCAGCTTATCTGTTTTGTCTGTTCCTTATCCCAAAATCACCTTACGTAATCTGCGTAGGCTGTCAGCGTCGCGTCGTGCGTATTCCCAGTTCCTACTGGTGTTTTCACCTGACTCTAGAAATTCCCCCATTCTTGATAATACTGAACTCTTGCGGTTAGCACTGCCAAGCCAAAAACGCTATCCGCAAAATCCCTTAAAAGCTTTCAGAATATTTACCGATATGCTTCAAAAAAATCTGCAAAAACCGAGGAGAATACTGCTAACAAATTCAGGAATAATTAGGAAGCTTGTAAGTATATTCAATCATCTTGCGTAAATATCGAATAGTGTGAAGAGGTCAAAAAGAATTAAAAAAGTCGTAGACAAAGAATTAAGATTTCAGTTATGAATAGACAAGGAAAAGAAAACACACGTCTGCACCGGGCTTCTAAAGTAAAAATAAACTAAATTATTTTGGATGTATTTGCCGGTTAGATGGGGTGAAGTCGTTCATCGCCTTGGTAGAGGTACTCAAATGAAAATCAAAGTAATTACTAGTCTGCTCGCCGCTGCTGCTGCCCTGACCGGCGTCATCTCTGCAACTGCACCGGCATCGGCTGAGATTAACTGGGGTCCTGTAAATACTGCACCCACAAAGAATACATTGAGCCAATCTGATGATTTTTCAAACATCAGCACGCTTATAAATAGCTTAAACTCGCAGCTCAACAAGTCTCAGGAAAAATACGCATTTCCTAACTTGAGCCTTTTAGGCGGTCAATCATTTGATTTGAGCAAACTAACGTTGCAAAACAACACTGATGTTCGCGCTTACTTCGTCAATGAAGGGGCGGATTATAACAATCAGCTGGGTTATCAAGCACTTGACAGTAACGGGAACATTACCAAAGATGGAATGGCTTTCTGGGAACTCAACAGCACAGAAAGCATTAGGGAAAATCAAAGTAGCTTTACCGATCTCAAGCAAGGAGATTGGGTCAACTTAGGCAACTTCAGCAAAGGTACAACCCTAAACTTCCAGTTGAACGCTAATAGCTTATACGGCACCAGCAACTCCTACGGCATTTACAATTCTGCTTTTAATGCTCCTAACCCCGATGGACTACAGCACGCCAAAGGGTATCTCTTTAACTCCCGTTACTTGGTGGTCGGTTTTGAAGATTTGTACGGAGACGGAAGTGAGACTGGCGTGACTCCAGCATCTGACCGGGATTTCAACGACACAGTTTTCATCGTCGATATCGGTAAGCAAGGTCTGCAAAGCGTACCTGAACCATCTGCAACGTTGGCACTGGTAGCTGTGGGTACGTTAGGTATGTTTGGACTGCGTCGCCGCCGCAGCCAAATCAACGGCTAATCACCTGGCTTATCGCTGATAATCTTTGCAAGTTCAAGTAGTCAATAACCCCTGTTTCTAGCCTGCGCCTGCGGGCTTTTTTATTAGGAAGTTTATCTAGCAGCTACTTCGCTGTAAGCGTAGCCAGTGCTAAGCGCATAGCTAGGAATTTCCCCCAGGGGTAGCTAAAATCAGTCAGGCTGAGCCGTGAGATGAGATATCTAACGGCTTGTTCGCGTGAAGCGAGCAATCTGAGCCATTGAAAGAATATCTGCTCTCTGGCGCTAGCTAAAATAAGGCTATGTCTCAATCTACCTCTGCCTCCAACCCATCTAACTCCGCCGCTAGCTCATCCCAAAACCGACCTCTACTCATCCTAGTAGATGGTCACTCGTTAGCCTTCCGCGCCTACTTTGCCTTTGCTAAAGGGCGGGATGGAGGCTTAAAAACAAAGACTGGGATTCCCACCAGTGTTTGTTTTGGCTTCCTCAAGTCGTTACTGGAAGCGATCGCATCCCAGCAACCTCAGGCGATGGCGATCGCATTCGACCTCGGCTTACCCACTTTCCGCCACGAAGCCGACGACACCTATAAAGCTGACCGCGCTGAGACGCCAGAAGACTTTATCATCGACCTGAAAAATCTCCACGACCTTTTGGATGCCTTGAATCTGCCAATTGTGACGGCACCGGGCTATGAGGCAGATGATGTCTTGGGAACGCTCTCACAAAAGGCGAGTGCCGCCGGGTATCGGGTGAAGATTGTTACGGGCGACAGAGATTTGTTTCAACTGGTTGACACGGCAAAGGGAATTAGCGTTCTTTATCTCGGTCAAACCTTCTGGCAACGTGGCAGCAGTACAGGGCCAGTAGAATTTGGGCCAGAGGAAGTTAAAGAGAAACTAAAGGGCATTACACCAGAGCAGGTTGTCGATTACAAAGCTCTGTGTGGCGACGCCTCCGACAATATCCCCGGTGTCAAAGGAATTGGCGACAAAACCGCTGTGAAGTTGCTTACAGAGTACGGCTCCCTGGATGGGATTTATGCCTCATTGGATGAGATGAAAGGAGCGGTCAAGCAGAAGCTGGAAGCCGGGAAACAAGAGGCATACCGTTCCCAGCACTTGGCAAGGATAGTTCTTGATGTCCCCCTAGACGTTAGTTTAGAAGACTGCCCGCTGAAGGGATTTGATAACGCCGACCTAGAACCGCTGCTAGAAAAGTTAGAGTTTAAGACTTATTTGAGCCGAATCAAGCAGTTGCAGCAGGCATTTGGCGGTGTGGCAGAGGAAGCTAAACCCGTTGAATCTAAAGAAGAACTTGAAGAAATCAGTTTTGATGATGGCGACCTCTGGTTTTTCAGTGCCGCTGACACCGAAGCTGCTAGCAAGGCAGACACAAATGCTGCTAGTAAGATTAGCGCCCAAATTATTAATACTCCAGAAAAACTGACAGAACTGATAAAGCAGCTGCAAAATTGCACCGACTCTGACAAACCCGTAGCTTGGGATACGGAAACGGATGCCCTAGAGCCACGAGACGCCCAACTTGTGGGGATTGGCTGCTGCTGGGGAATCGATCCCTCTGAAGTTGCCTATATTCCCACGGGTCACAAAACTGGTGAAAATCTGGATAAAACGGCTGTCTTAGAAGCGTTGCGTCCGATTCTGGAAAGTGCTGACTATCCCAAGACGTTGCAGAACGCCAAATTTGATCGGCTGGTGTTGCGCTGTCAGGGAATTAACTTGGCTGGGGTGGTGTTTGACACGATGCTTGCCAGTTACGTCCTGAATCCAGAAAACAGCCACAACCTCAGCGACTTAGTCCTGCGGCATCTGGAGCTAAGTATCAGCAATTATACGGATGTGGTGCCGAAAGGTAAAACAATTGCCGATCTGGATATTCAGACTGTAGCCTACTACTGCGGGATGCAGGTCTATGCCACATTCCAGTTGGTGCCAAAGCTACGAGAAAAATTAGAGGAAGTCCCCGCTCTTCACCGGCTGTTATGGGAAGTAGAACAACCTTTAGAGCCAGTTTTAGCCCAGATGGAATATGTGGGCATCCGCATTGAGCCAGCCTATCTCCAAACACTATCGCAAGAACTGGAAAAGGATTTAGCGGCGATTGAGCAGAAAGCTTATCAGGAAGCCGGGGAAAAATTTAGCTTGGGTTCACCGAAACAACTGAGCCAAATCTTATTTGACAAACTCAAGTTAGACACCAAAAAGTCTCGTAAAATTCAGTCGGGTTATTCTACAGATGCCGCAACGCTGGAAAAACTGCAAGGCGATCATCCACTTGTCGATGCCGTTTTAGAGTACCGCACCCTCTCCAAGTTGAAGTCTACTTATGTGGACGCTTTACCCTTGCTGATACGTCCTGATACCCAGCGGGTGCATACGAATTTTAATCAGACAGGTACGACAACAGGGCGATTGTCTTCTTCTAATCCCAACTTACAAAATATTCCCATCCGCACAGCGTTTAGTCGGCGGATTCGCAGAGCATTTTTGCCAGAAACTAGTTGGTTACTGGTTGCTGCTGACTATTCGCAAATTGAGTTGCGGATTTTGGCTCATCTGAGCCAAGAGCCAGTGCTAATTGAGGCATACCAGCAAAATGAAGATATTCACAGTGTCACCGCTCGGCTGTTGTTGGAGAAGGATACGGTGACATCTGAGGAGCGCCGATTGGGGAAGATTATCAATTTTGGCGTAATTTATGGGATGGGGGCGCAGCGATTTGCACGGGAAGCTGGGGTGAAGGCGACAGAAGGCAGATTGTTTATCGATCGATTTAACGAGCGCTATCGCCAGGTTTTTGAATATTTGGAGCGGGTGAAACGGGAAGCGATCGCTCACGGTTATGTCGAAACTATTCTAGGACGCCGTCGTTACTTTAACTTTGAGGGTGGCAGTCTCCGCAAGCTGCAAGGTAGCAATCCCGATGAAATTAACCTTGACAAACTGCGTAATTTGGGACAAGCTGACGCCGGTTCGCTACGCGCCGCTGCTAATGCTCCAATCCAAGGTTCTAGCGCCGATATCATCAAGATTGCAATGGATAAACTGCACGCAGTTTTGCAGAATTATCAGGCGCGTTTGCTATTGCAAGTTCACGATGAATTAGTGCTTGAAGTTCCTCCCTCTGAATGGGAAGAATTACAGCCTCAAATTCGCTCGACGATGGAAAACGCCGTTTCCTTGAGCGTTCCTCTTAAGGTTGATGTGCGTGCAGGGCATAATTGGATGGAAACGAAGTAAAGAATCGTAACTTCAAAAAACGCGGATGATTGACCATGACCGCTTATTTAAGGAACTCCTCACTACCTTTTTCGGGGAGTTCATAGAGTTATTTTTGCCAGAAGTAGCAACTTATCTGGAACGCGACTCCATAGAGTTTTTAGACAAAGAAGTTTTTACAGATGTTACTGCTGGCGAACATTATGAAGCTGATTTAATCGTCAAGACTGAATTTCAAGGTCAGGAATCTTTCTTCCTAATTCATGTAGAGAACCAAGCACAACATCAAGCTGACTTTGGCAAGCGAATGTTCCGCTATTTCTCCCGCTTGTCTGAAAAATTTGACCTACCTGTATATCCTGTGATGGTATTTTCTTATAACAGTCCCAAAACTCCAGAACCTAACGTTTATCAGGTGGTCTTTCCTAATAAAGTTGTTTTGCAGTTCAACTATGATGTCATTGAGCTAAATCAGCTGAATTGGCGGGATTTTGTGCAGCAACCCAATCCAGTTGCTAGTGCGCTAATGGCGAAAATGAACATCGCTGCTAAAGACCGCCGCCGCGTAAAATTTGAATGTTTGCGTCTTTTGGCTACTTTGAGGCTAGATCCTGCCAAGATGCAATTAATTTCCGGATTTATTGACACTTACAGCGTTTTCTTTCTGGATGAGGTACAGTCAAGCTTCCAAAATCAAAGGTTTTAGGCGATCCTCGTACCTCACTAGCTTCAAAAGTGCTGTACCTGCGCTTAAGTTCACAAGAAGAAAGGCTTTTAAGAGCTGACATTGCTAGGATGGAGCCAAATGAGCGGGAGGTCATTATGCGAATCGTCACTAGCTGGATGGAAGAAGGTATTGAACAGGGAAAGCAACAAGGAAAACAGGAAGAGGCACTATCGCTGGTTCTGCGCCTACTGCCTCGGCGAATTGGCGCAATTCCCTCTGAGTTACAACAGCGCATTCAGCAGCTATCCCAGGCTCAGTTAGAAGATTTAGCAGAGGGGTTGTTGGATTTCTCCTCTTCAGAAGATTTGGAGGATTGGTTGCGCCAGGTTGCAACTGAGTAGAGTGACTGCCAATAGGTGTGGATGAGTTAGTGTTTAAAATACCTCCCTTGACTGAGAAGAATTACACCCTAAGATTCGTTCCACGATGAAAAATCCTGTTTCTTTGAGCTTTTCTCTAGTGGTTGATGTCCGTGCTGGACAAAATTGGATGAAGAGCAAGTAAAAACATACTCCGTAGCAATCCTATCTCCACCCTTGGCAGTCTAGCCAAGATTTTTTAGTATGTTGACAAAACCCAAGCGCTTAGGTTAGTATAAAAATATATAAATACTCTTATTTCAATTTCTATACAAAACTTTATGGCAAGCGTACTTACAAAAGATGGCTTTAGCGTTCGTATTTACACCAACGATCACCTTCCGTCCCATGTCCACGTTATTAAAGCTGGTGGAGAAGCCAAGATCAACCTTGGCAGTGAAACTGAGCGTCCTACATTGGTCGGCATCTGGAACATGAGCGATAAAGATGCAGTTAAGGCGCTGAAACTTGTTATCGCTCATCAGGTGGAACTATTAGAGAAATGGAGAGAGATTCATGGAGAACCTACATCTGAGTGAGGAAAGCTTAAAGAGTGAAATTGCCCAGGCAAGAGCGGCAGCAGCGATCGCAGATGCCTCAGAGCCACGCGCTCACTCCGCCTACTACGATCCGAATGCTGGTCGCATCGTCATCGAACTGCGAAATGGAGCTAGTTTTCTGGTTCCCCCTGAGTTGGTTCAAGGATTGGCGGGGGCATCCTTAGATGATCTCACGCAAGTGGAAGTCACCCCTTCCGGAGCCGGACTGCACTGGGAAAAGTTGGATATAGATATGAGCATCCCCGCCTTGATGGTAGGGATATTTGGAACTAAGGCTTGGATGGCTGAATTAGGCAGCCGAGGAGGCTCTACTACCTCAACAGCAAAAGCAACAGCGGCTCGCAAAAACGGTAAGCGAGGGGGACGACCGCGAAAAACAGCTCAGAAGGTATAGCAACAATGCCTGTGTTTCCACCACAGCAATGTCTGTATCTCCCGTAGGTTTGCCCATCTGATAGTTAAGCTCAGCGCAAAGAAGATGCGATCGCATCTCCCTTCACCACTGCCAAAAGCCAGCAACAGGCGTCCGAAACTATTGGACAATGGAAACGTCTGTCCAGATGGACTTTTCTTTTGTAGTAAATATTTATAATGACCGGCACTCGCAAACTCATCCAAAACTCTCTCGTCTGGACTGGTGCAGTTGTTCTCATCCTTGGCTTGGTGGGATGTGAAGCTATTTTTGGTCCTCCTACTTACCCAGTTAAGCGAGTCAGCGATGGGGATACTCTCGCCGTGACGGATCGCAGTGGGAAAAACATCAACGTGCGCTTTGCTTGTGTGGATGCTCCGGAAGTTCCCCATTCTAGTAAGGAAAAGGCAAGCAAAAAAGCAGCAGATCAAAACCAATTCAAGTGGGGAATTAAAACCCAGCAGCGATTGCAAGAATTGGTACAGCAAGGAGGCGATCGCGTTCGTTTAACTGTAACCGATACTGACAGGTATGGGCGCAAAGTTAGCGAGGTGCGTCTGCCCGATGGCACTTTTATTCAGGAAGTGTTGGCAAAAGAAGGACTGGTGCTGGTGTATCGTCAATATCTAAAAGATTGCCCTAGCGCTGCTATCGTTGAGCAAGCAGAAGCTGAGGCGAAGAAGAGTCGGCGCGGCATTTGGCGTGACTCCAAATTTCTGCCGCCGTGGGAGTATCGGAGTGACAGTAAGTAGCAAAGGCTCATGGTTCATTGCAATGAACAATAACCATCAAAAGTCTTCGTCAGCATACTCACTGGCATCTTCTGATTGAGACTGATTACTGGAAGGCAATCCCCAAAAAACGGGCACGAGGGCACTCCCAATCGCTCCCGCGCCAGCACTAAACGCCAGCACGACGCCTACCGGCATCCGGATCGACTGGAAAGTTAGAAATTTCACCGATACCGGCGTGATGTTTTGAATGGAAAAAATAGCGATCGCGGCGACGGAACTGGCTAAAATCAGCGAGGTAAGCAGGTTGGTAAAGGCTTTCATGTTGATAATGGCTAGTGGGTATCCTGCTACCGAGTAAGAGCAAGAGCAATGCCCTTGCCCCTACCTATCATTTAGACTGCGACGGGTTCCAGTTGGTTAATGGTTTGTTCCATTTGCTGGACGATTTGGGTCATTTTTTCTGGAGTGTTCGTTTCCAGATAAACCCGCATTAGCGGTTCTGTTCCGGAAGGACGCAGGAGTATCCAACTGCCTTCTTCTAAGTAGAGTTTGATCCCGTCTTTGCGCCCTACTTCTTTCACTTTAATTCCTGCAACTTCTGCTGGTGGATTTTTGGTGAAATCATTGATGACAGCGGCTTTGTGGGCGTCATCTAAGTGCAAATCGAGACGTTTGTTGTACAGGGGGCCATCGGCTTCCGCGATCGCTTCTTCTACTAGCTGACTTAAAGGCTTGCCTTCGTAAGCGATCGCTTCTGCCACCAGCATATCGGCTAAAATACCGTCTTTTTCGGGAATATGCCCGATAATGCTCAATCCGCCTGACTCTTCGCCGCCAATCAATACCTGCGTCTCGCGCATTTTCTCGCCGATGTATTTAAAGCCTACTGCTGTTTCGTAGATTTCCAAGCCGTACTTAGCCGCGAGGTTATCCAGCAGATGGGTGGTAGCAACGGTGCGGACAATCGCGCCAGTTTTGCCTTTATTTTTGACTAAGTGACGCGCCAGCAACAGCAGCACGGTGTTCGGTGTCAGCACGTTTCCTTGTTCGTCAACAATGCCGAAGCGATCGCTATCTCCATCCGTCGCCAAACCTAAATCTGCCCCGTCTCTTTTCACCGCTTCGACGAGTTCAGTCAATTGCTCTCCCTTTGGTTCCGGCATTCCACCGCCAAAGAGAACATCGCGGTAGGTGTGGAATGCCTCTGTATCGCAACCGCAGCGATCCAAGACGGTATCCAGGTAGCCGCGAGAAGTCGAGTAGAGGGCATCATACTTCACCTTTAGCCTTGCGCTCTTGATTCGCTCTACATCCAGCAGTGTGTAAATAAACTGGAGATAATCTGGCTTGGGATCAAAGGTGGAAATCTTATTGGCATTGTTGCCACTGGGCGGCTCATCCGTAGCACTTTCAATATTTGCTACAATTGTATCCGTAATTTCCGGTGTAGCTGGTCCGGCGTAATCGGGAATGTATTTGATGCCGCAATAAGGTGCTGGGTTATGACTGGCAGTAAACATCAGCGCTCCAGCAGAATTGAGAAGCTTAGCGTTGTAAGCAATGACTGGCGTCGGGCAATCTCGATCGACAATTTTCACCGTCCACCCGGCATCTACCAAAACTTCAGCGGCAGTCCGGGCGAATTGGTCAGCTAAAAAACGAGTATCGTAAGCTACTAAGACGGGACGGTCTTTGGAATAGGCGTTTTCGAGATAACTCGCGATCGCCCGCGTTACTTTACACACATTGGCGAAGGTAAAGTCATCGGCGATAATCCCCCGCCATCCATCGGTACCAAATTTAATCTTGTTTGAACTGCTGGCTGCACTCATCTTAACCACTTCCTCTTGAGTCCACCTAAATACTACAAGACGCCGATCGCTTTCCATCTCGCCGCCAGATGACAAATGGCTTGTATAAACAGAACCATTTGCTCGTGGCAGTAGAAAATCTAGCTGAATCTGAGGATACGATAGACCCAACCCTTAATTGCAAACAAGGGTAGCAATCAGGTGTTAATTGCCGTTGCAAATGGTAAATTAAGCTGCAAAAGCATTATGAGCAATCCGCTCTCGCCTCACGCCTGCCATTAGGAAAATCATCTCAATAGGAGCCGTAAGCCATTGTGAGCCAGACAGACACGCCAAACCTACAAACGCTTCAATCTGACGTAACTCGCCTGCGCGAAGAGTTGCAGATGCGAGATCAACTGGTTCAGCAGTTGTCTCAAGAACTATTCCGGCTGGTCAAGGGCAATGCCAACTTTATGCCCAGACCGGAAGTTTCTGAGCGGCACATGGCTCAGATGAGAGCGCTGCGAGAACAACTGCAAGAGGTCGAACAGCAGGTAACGTTCTACCAGGAACAGATTACCACCCGCGACACCGAGATTTATCAATTGCGGCAGTCCGTACAGGAATTGACCGACCGCAGCCGGATGCTAGAGCAAGTGGTGCAGGAGTTGCCACAGATTTATCGCCAGAAATTTGCCGAACGCATGGCACCCGTGCGGGAGAAAGTGGCGATGCTGCAACGGGAAAACCGTCAACTCCATGCCGAGTTGCAAAGTGTCAGCTACCGTCTAGCTGTCAGAACCCGTCGCACGACGACAGGACTCGATCTGCCCAGTTTCCCGCGTGCGGGTGTTCGTAATAGCCCGATTCCCACCTTTGGTCATGCGTAAAGTTCTGATTGTGGTTGATGCTGTTGATGAATTTGCGGCATCGCCCACAACAGCCGAAATGGTGTCTGCCCTCAAGCAAAGCGCGCTCAATTCACCAGTACCGACAACGATACAAATTGTAGAGACGCAATTTATCGCCTCTGCTGGCGCGGACTTGCAAAACCAAGCAGAAATTCTTTGGTGTCCTTTAACGCTGAATTTGCCGGAAAACTTGGAATTTCCAGCCCAATCCCTCTATCAGGCTTGCCGCAATGTGACAGGCTTACGCCAGTGGGTGGAGCAATTAGGACACCCGTCGGGTGTCGGTGATTTCTGGTTGCCAATAGTTCTCACGGCAAAGGGACCGCTCTACGGCGAGGTAATTGGTAGGGTTGAGGATGATGAAAGTAGGCGCTTAGAACCGGCTTTTAAAAGTTATCGTCAGCCGGTGCATCTATCGGATTTCTGGCGTCAGCCACTGTACGAACTGGGGCATCGATTGCTGCAATTTTTATCAGCGCCATCGGCTGTTTATTTATTACAGTTCGGCTTTCAAGAGCAAGAGATTGTTTTTGACCGACTTTTGCCTTTTCCGGGGGAACCGGCGATCGCTACCATCAGCGTCCAAAAGCCAGATTTATTCACCTGCCACTGGCACTGCTTGACGGGTCAAGCAATTTATGATCTGCAAATCAACGCCATTAATGACTAAGAAGTCGCGGCTACGCACTTGTAGGAACGCCGATTTATGGTGTCTCCCTGTCTGGACTATCGATCCCTTGAACTGGGTATGAATTCCGTGAAGCTCGATCCAACAAAATACGGCTTAGCACTGCATACCAGCAGTCCTGAACTAGGTCTAGCACTAAACAACTTTGCTGGAGATTCGCGCTGCCAAACTTGGGATTTAGGGCGCGATTTATCTACCCATTTACACCATCATCTGGTTGAGTTTATTCAGCCGCAGATGTGGGCTGATTTGACATTTATCTGTGTGGCAATAGGCCCAGGCAGCTTTACAGGGACTCGCATCGGCGTTGTTACGGCGCGTACACTGGCGCAACAGCTGGATATTCCCCTGTTTTCTGTCTCTACACTGGCATCTGTGGCTTGGTCAGAAGCCGGTAAAAGTAAACAGCAAAAAGGCAATGCAAATAGTGAAGAATCTTCACTCAGCAATGCGATCGCTGTGCAATTGCCAGCTCAACGGGGTCAATTATTTACCGCCATTTATCAAGTATCGCCATCCGATTCGGGACTCGCTCAGATGTTACCAGATAGCGTGATGACACCGGCAGCATGGCAACAAACTTTGGAAAGTTGGCATCCCTATCAGCTAATTGATATCGCCGCTAGGGCTGGGCTAGGGGCAACGGTTTCGAGCCTACTAGAACTCGCCTATCTAGATTGGCAACAGGGAAAGCGCCCCCACTGGTCAGAAGCGCTACCCTTTTATGGTCAACACCCCGTGGAGGAGAAAGCAGGGCGGTAGGATTAGAGATGCGATCGCTTAAAGATATCAAGCCAGCAACGTCTACAATAATTTCGATACTATCTCAAAAATTTCAACCTATTACTACTTGGCGCTACTGTCGCATCGAAGATACATCAAAAATTCTGCTTGACATGGGAATTCGTTGATTAACACTGGCTTTCTTGCCAGTTACAGTTGAGTTAGAATCAGTAGCTTTAATTCCAGCTTCAGAGACAACAACTTGCTCAGAATTGGTAGAATTGGCGGCAGCATTACCAACGTCAGATTTAACGCTTGTATTCCAGGCTGGGATTTGATCATAGGAGTCTGGGTGGATAGTATCAACAATGTTACTTTCTGAGGAAATAACAGTTTGCGCTTGAGAATTAGTCGCAATCAAAACAGAGCTTTCAGTTAAAATCAAAACTAGCAAAGAAAAAATAAATTTAGTCATTTTGACTACTCAACCTCCTTGAATAAATAAACTAACTTTTGCCAAAGCACAAAGAATCTGTATCTGTCAGCAATTGCAGATGTAAATCCTTTAAATCAAGCAATAAATTTTTCTGCTGTAAATGTTTTTAAAGGCAGACAAATACAGCAGAATTTACAATTTCTATTGAGGTTGATTAAAGAGTGACAAATAACAACTAGAGATTCTTGGAATTGCCACTATAATTGCTTAACCGAACCTTATCTCAATTTATAGCTTTTACTCTTTTATCTACAAGCGAAATAACACTGAAAATAAAAAAAATCCTAAATTAAAAAAAGAGTGTATTTAGTAAATCTACGGTATATTTGGATAAAGTTTTTATAGTTAAATCAAGTTTTGATGAAGTGTAAACTGGCATTTTGCACCAGAATGTCATCCTGAGCAAGCTCGCAGAATTCCTGCGATGTTGCACTTCGCTTAATGTGACAGGTGTAGATAGGGAAATTTTCCTAGAAGGAGAAGCTAGTCCGTAGTATACCTACAGCGATCGGATCGCTGGCGGGTGTATGTCCTGGTTCAAAAATAAAGACTACCCCTGGCGTGATGCTAATGTTGTCCGTTGCCTGCCAACGATAGAATGCTTCTACGTGAGTGGTGGTTCCAGGTTGTCCTCCTTCTCGTCCCAAACCCGTATTGAAAAAGTCAGGTATATTATTTCCTACGGGCAAATCGCTGCTAACAATTTTTGGCGGTTGTCCAATGTAAATTCCTCCCAAATTTCCTTGTCCAAATAAATCGGGAAAATTGAGATACACCATATAATTAGTTGTTTCTACATTTCCCGATCTTCCTGGAATGTAGGAATTGGTGTAGCCCGCCCAGCTACCTAACGTGATACGTGGCGTAATCCGCCAGTTAATCGTGGCACCAACGGCATTAGTTTGCAGGGATGCTGAATTGCCTGTCAGTGGATTAATAGCACTCAACTGGTCGTCTCCAATCCCAGTCAGCAAAGAACCATTGGGCGAGTAGTCATTAACATAATACAAAGTGATATCAAGCGGATCGGTTGGGGTAAGCGCTAGTTGGACACCGGCGGTATTATGTCCGTCAGGTCGTCCATCGCTATTAAAAAATCCTGGAATAGTAGTTGAGTAAACTGCTTGCAAACTGGCACGTTTAGCAAATTGCCAATCAAAACCGATACCACCACGACCAAAGCCAATATTCAAAATCGGGTTTCTTTGGGCAAAAGCAGAAATTGGACCTGTGGCAGCGCTTTCCACACGATTGGGTCCTCGGAAAGCGTAAGCCATATTTACCCCTTCTGTCCCCACGAGGACAGCAAATTTGTCGGTGAGGAGGAAGCGGTAGTTTAGGTCACTCAAAATCACATCGTTATCATTAAATAATTCATAGCTAAGTAGGACATCGTTAGTTAGTCGAGGTGCAGTGGTTCCTTGACTAGCTTGGAGACCTGCTAACAGGTAACTACGCTCATCAAATTGGGTAGTTAGATACAGCTGATTAAAATTAATTACGTTGATGTTCGTACCACGGTCATCAGTCTCTTTTTTGCCATCTCTAGGAAATAAATCGGCGCGATTGTTGCTACGCCCTTGAACGCCAACAATTGTCAGTCCGCTCAATTTAGTAGTTGTAGAAAATTGGGTTGCTTCTATTTCCGCAGTGCGAGCTTCCAAGCTATCCACCGAACCCCTGAGACTTGCTAATTCGATTGCAAATTCTGATTGCAATCGCTGTAAGGTAGCGAGATCCTCTTGTCTGATTCCATCAGCAGTTGCTACCGGAACCAGGTTATTAATTTGCTCCAAACAAGCATTTAATCCGGCTGCAAATTCATACCGCGTTAGGGTACGATTACCACGATAAGTATTATCCGGATAGCCCGCGATACAGCCATAGCGTTCGATAAGCGATCGCAGTGCTTCATACGCCCAATCTGTTGGTTCCAAGTCTGTCATCTGAGAAACATTGGTCACTTGCTCCATAGGAGCTTCAGCAGCTTCTGACTCCTCTGCATTTTCCTGCCATAGTTGCTCCACCTGTTGCATCGTGGTGTTATCAGGCTGATTATCCAAATTTGGTAAATCTGAATCTGCCTTTAAAAACGTAGTAATTTCTTTGCTCTTTTGAGGTGTTTTCTCTACATCCGCAGCATGAGCAGCTTGAGAGGCAAAGCCATTTACTAAAATCCAGCTAAATAACCCGTATTTCAAACTTGAGCAAATAAATTTCTTTAAGATAATTTTAAATATCATTTGCTTCCAACTCCTCTCACACCACACTTTACTGAGCTACTCATATATCTCAGTAACAACCTCAACAAAAATTTAGCAGAGTCGGTCATATTTGTGACCAACTCTGCTAAATATGTCACACAAATTAGCAAAAAATCTTTAAAATTACCGCCGCAAACTCCGGGGATCGAGGGCATCCCGCAGCCCATCGCCCAGCAAGTTAAACGCCAACACGGTGAGGATAATCAACAGCGCTGGAGGCCAGATCAACCAAGGTTGTAACACCAAAATTGATGCATTCGTTGCTAGCGATAGCATATTCCCCCAAGACGGATCTGGCTGCTGAATTCCTAGCCCAATCAAACTCAGCACTGATTCCGCCACGATAAAACCAGGGATTGCCAAAGTTGCCGAGATAATCACGTAGGTGGCGGTCTGCGGCAATACATGACGGATGATAATGTAAAGCGGTTTCGCACCCATTGCGCGTGCCGCTTGCACAAATTCCCGCTCTTTAATCGACAGCACCTGTCCCCGAATCACCCGTGCTAACCCAGCCCAGCCGACGAATGAGGTAATCAGCACAATTAATAAGAATCGCTGGGCACTCGTCAGTCCTGGCGGCAGCACTGCGGCAAGGGCAACCAACAGATAAAGGCTGGGAATCGTCATCAGCACTTCCACAAAGCGCATTAAGACGCTATCGGTTCCGCCTCCGAAATAGCCAGAAATCCCCCCAACCAACAAACCCAGCGGAAAAGAAATGGCAATTCCCACCAGACCAATGCTGAGGCTAATTCTGCCCCCATGCAGCAGACGGCTGAACTGGTCGCGCCCCTGTTCATCGGTGCCTAACAAATTCAGTTTGCCTTCCCCAAGGGTGCCGAAGAGGTGCCAATTAAAGGGAATACCGCTAAGAATTTCCACCTCATCAAATTTGGGTGGCAATGGTAGGCGAAGCTGAAACAGTTGGTATTTGGGTCCACGGACAAACAGGCGAACAGGCGAAGGTTTTTGGAAGTTTACAATCACTTTGCGATCGCCCGTCTCTAAATCTGTCGGCCCCTGAGTCGTAGGATAAACGTGCGGTCCAATAAATTGTCCCTCGCGGTTGCGCCAGTAAATCTGAGTTGGTGGCAGAAGAGACGTATTTGGCTGCACATCACACAGGCCATGAGACAAGTCATAAGAGTCACACGGACGATAAGGCGCAACAAAATCAGATGCAATGACGCTTAAGTAGAAAATTAACAGGATTAAAGCGCCAAAACGAGCTAAGGGATTGTTTTTAAGTTTTTGCCACCAGTTCATAAAGTTAGGAGTTAGAAGTTAGGAGTTAGGAGTTTTAAATTAAATCATAAGCTAGAATTCAGTATTTCCAAGCTTATTTTGATTATTAACTCCTAACTCTCGACTTCTCGCCTTCTAAGTTCCAACTCCTAACTGTTCTTCCAGTTGCCTCCGCTCATCTTCGGCACTTTCGTGTTCAACAACAAACACATTCGAGTAGAGGTTTGCAATGATTTGTTTACCTTGCTGAGTTAGCGACAGGTAGCGCAGCGCATCTTGAATATACGGGAATACCCCGTGCCAGTAAAACTTGGGATAGTTCCGCCGCAAGTCTCCGGGATGCCGATAACCCAAGGCTTGATTGACGCCGGTTTCTTCAAACTCATAGTACAGCGCCCCGATTTTCTTCAGGTAGCGGGGATCGCTCAGCTGACCAATTAAGTCAGAGGCACGAACCAAGCCCGGATAATTAACCGTATCTTGATGATCCTCTGCTTTTGGTACTGGAAAACGGGTTAGTTCAATATTGCGCTTGATCAATTCCGCATCAATCAGC
The DNA here is from genome assembly GCF_057473865.1 of Coleofasciculus sp. H7-1. NCBI lineage: Bacteria > Bacillati > Cyanobacteriota > Cyanophyceae > Coleofasciculales > Coleofasciculaceae > Coleofasciculus > Coleofasciculus sp. H7-1. Next base: position 303,538 of record NZ_JBYCCT010000066.1, on the reverse strand, counting down.
TTATGACCGCCAAAGCGCTCTTCAATAAAGAGTTTGGCTCGATCTACGTGATAAGGCGTCAAGCTGGCATCTGAAGATCCGCGAGGAACGGAGACCATTTCTCCATCGTTCCCCGTCGCATACAGCCTTTCGTAGTCTCTATCTAGGCGACACACGCCCTTAACGTAGCCAATGTCATGGCAAACCAGTGAGAGAATGAAGTGCAACCAGTCTTCGCAGGACACTCCACCCTCGCGGATGTGTCTCCCCCGCAAGATTTCTTGCCCTACCAGAGCGACTAAAATCGAGTGTTCAACATTGTGATAGAGGGCGTCGCTGTTGGCAATGTTTTCCAGAGCCATACCCCCCGCCCAGGCAATAATATCTTCGTAGTCGGGCTTGTAGCCGCCGTAAGTGCGTCGGTAGCCTTCACGAATCCTTTGAACAAAAGAGTCAATCAGAATTTCTGTAGCGTTAAACATCCTTAGTTCTCGCTGGTACTGAGTGCAGTGAGGGGGCGTTGCTGAATTGGGAAATGATTGAGCATGAGGCGATCGCTCTCACGGTAGCCAATCATTTTGCTGGTGGCGCTACGCCATAAATCAAGTCAATGCGAGGATAAAACCTTCTCCTCTATAGAACGATATAGATACAACCCCTACCCTTTCAGGATGCAACAAAATTTGGCGGCTGGGGTTGTCAACTGTCATGGTTGCTCTGTGTTTCGCATCACAATTCGTTCGTTGACCGCCAGATGAGGGTTTGACATTCCAACACCAACAGCGCCAATTAATTTGGCGCTATCAAGCGTGTTGTTAAAGATTGTTGACACGAGAGAAGTCGTTAGCTTTAAACCTCACCGCACTGGCAGCAGTGTCTTCGGTATGTCTTCACCAGTAGATTTAGAAGCTTTTTTTCCCGCTAGCTAATTTTGGGGAGCGCAAAAAGTTTAAGAGTTCTCGATTGACGGTTTGGGGAACTTCTTGCTGCATCCAGTGACCGCAGTGACTGATAAATTTTAGGTTGAAAGGAGCAGCGATCAAGCGTTCCATGCCTTCGGTGAGTTTTCGACTCAAAAAGGAATCTTCTTCGCTCCACAGAATCAAGGTAGGCACGGTGACGGGATCGGGCGATCGCCCCCAGTGATGCAGCCAATTTTGAGGCGACAAAGAGGAGCGATAGTAGTTAATCGCCGCCGCCAGAACCCCAGGCTTTGCCAATGCTGCCTGATACACTTGGGCATCCTCGGCAGAAAACGCGCCTTTGCGAACCGCTTGTCCCCGAAAGACGTTATTTACAAAATCTTTTAAATTTTGCTGAATCAGCCACTCTGGCAAACCAGGAATCTGAAACGCCAGAACGTACCAGCTGCGACGCAAGTGATCCAGGTTTCCCGCAAATTCCTGCCAAAACCTGTACGGGTGCGGCGCATTCAAAATAGCCAGACGATTCAGAACATCTGGAAACTTCTGCGCCAGATGCCATGCGATCAATCCGCCCCAATCGTGACCAACAATATGTGCCCGGACATACCCTAAATTCTCAATCAGACCCCGAATATCGGCGCTAAGGGTATCCAAGTCATAACCACTAAGTGGCTTATCCGAATCGTTGTAGCCCCGCAAATCGGGAACCACCACCTTGAAATGGCGAGCCAGTGCCGGGATCTGATGCCGCCAGGAATACCAAAACTCTGGAAACCCGTGCAACAGTATAACTAGCTCTCCCTCTCCTTGGGTGACACAATGTAAGCGAATGTTGTTGGTCTCAATAAAATGGTGTTGCCATGCACAATCAAGGGCAGTCATAGACATCTCTTCAGGCATCCATCGCCAGGGGTTAGCACGTAGGTTTCTCACTTTTCAGATTAGCAGTCCCCGGAGCTAATCTGCCTAAAGAGAGTGGCGAAACCTCGCTAACTCCTTTAGCCTCGCTGGGGCACGGCGGGACGATACTCAGAAGGTTTGATTTGGTATTTGACTAGATTTGCTAGGTCTTGTAGCTGAGAGATAGCTTCAGCGCCCTCTAGCTTCATTAATTCACGGTCATCCCGCATCTCTGTCCAGGTGATGCCATAATCCGAGACTAAAAAGCGAATCAGATGGTTGTCACCTAGACTAACCATAAATGATGCGCTATTCATTTGGCCTCCGCAGGTATAGCAAGAAGCCAGATAGCCTCGCTGCTCTAGCACAATCGCCAGAGCTTGGAGGTTCATCACTAGATCCTGTACAAATTGACGGTGTTGCTCTGCAAGTCGTAGAAACACGGTTGTCCTCCAACCACCACACCTAATCTTAAACCTTTTATACTTTCTTAAGATTTTGCTCCTCAGGCATGACGGTAAATTAATTTAGGAGCTTGGAAAAATTTAGAACTTGACTGCTCCCTGATTTGCACCAGGTTAACTTGACTATTCAGAAAAGCCAAGTATCAACAATAACAGTTAGCTGGACGATCGTGCATCCTCAAGGCTAGCGATCGAGGCTACTTCTCGCTAAAGACGGGCTTGGCGGCGAAATAGTGCAAGTGTAAAAGATAAGAATAATCAATTACATTCAGTCCTCTAGGCAAAGCCTACTTATAAATATATGGACAAAGCCTTTGCCAAACTTAGTTTGCTGACAAACAAGCCAAGACTGTCAAATGCTTTGTCCTTATGCACTTCACCGAACCAGGTTGTTAGGAAGGTCTAGTTGACCTGCCACCAACCAAAGGAAGGTCCGATGAAGCGGATAGTCACCCAGAAAAGGATCAAGAAGCCGATACCATACCAAGCTCCCTGACCAGACCATTTCACAAACTGTTGTGCCTGAGTTTTGGTAATCGGTACCCAAGGAAGGATGTAGGTATCTTGACCGTAGTTCTCTCCGAGTGCTTCTTTACGACGCTTGGATTCACCCATAGCTTTTGGTGATGCCTTTAGACCTTTATTCATCATAACGCTGGCGTTGGAGCCGCAGCTGAATTATTGATTAAATTACAAGTATCGTGACAAAGAGCCATTGGAGCGAGTGGCGTAGGAGAAGCTAGCGATCGCTTGTAAACCAGTTACTGTCCAAATAGTTAATCCGAGCCAAGGGACTCAGCGCTTCCAGCACCTGAGAGCCGTAGCTGCGGTTGTTGACGCGACCATCGAGGAGAGCAACGACGCCCCGACATTCTCGCACGGGGGCGATCGCTCGCTGCAATTCACTCAAAGCCACCGGCAACAGATACAAGCGAAACCAATCTTTACGCTGTTCCTTGTAATGAGCCACCCGACCCGCTACCAGGGGATTTTCTAGAGAGGGGATCGGCAACGTCGCCATAACTAGCAACTGGGGAGCAGGCAACACCTCCTGATGATGCCGCCAGAATTCCCATCCCGTAACCAGAATGCCATTGTTTGACAAACTGGTTTTTTCCACTTGCACGCGGGAGCCAAACTCAGCCGCCATCACAGACGCCACCTGGGCTTTTAAAGGCGTATCCTCCACCAAAATCACCGCTAGTCTTTGAATGTCGGTATTCTCTGCCAGCGACCGATCCATTGTCCCAACTAGCTTCTGGACTTCTTGAATCAGAACTCCCTGAAATTGGGGCGTATTCGGCATGGGCAGCCGCTCTGGGAGATATAGCTGAATCAGTTCGTTTTGCCTGTCAGGAGAAAACTTCAGACACGTCAGGTTTCCCAATCCTACCCGCTGACGATAGGCGTTAGCTTCTGTCTCTAAATCCAGTGCCGCACCAATTAACACCACCGGATCGTGAAGCCAAATTTTTTCTAAAGCAGTTGCCACCTCAACAGGACCACAATACAAAGAAAATTGACCCAGATTCCGAGCAATTTCCGCCCACATCAGTTGGTCATCTGCTTGCAACCGCTGCCAAAAAATTCTCCAAGCTGGGGGTAATTTCGGCGAGAGGAAAGGGGGCGAGGAAGGAAATTCTCCTCTCCCACCCTCTGCCTCTCCAGACGGGATAAACCTTGTCTCTATAAGGTTCTCCCTGTCTCCGACTCCTATCGCCTTCCCTAAGACCGCGTAGAGACGCCTCAAGATGTCTTGCTCATCGGGTGAAATCAGACAGCACTCGTAAGGATTGGCTGGATGCTGGAAGACGGCTTTTGTTAGCTGTACCCGCGCATCCCGGATTGCCTTTGCCTTGCGGGGAAAAGCCAGCATCAAATCGTCCCAATCACTGGGTCGCAAGCCAGCAGTCAGTTGGTCGCGCGCCCATTCTTCCAAGTTATCAGCACCATCAAAAATAGTCGGAATGCCAAATGGTATCCGACCCAGCCCTTTGAGCCGGTCAGCCAACCAAACCTCTGGAGAGATCAACAGCAGTCCCTGAAAGTCGGCGTCAGGCCATGTATCGCCTGTCAGGATAGCTTTTTCCGTCCCCATCCACTGTCGCATCTGGGGAATTTCCACCTCTAGCAAGCGTTGCTGCACTGATTCTGGAGCCACTAGGATGACGGGTTTCGTCCATAGCAGTGCTGGTGCTAGGTAACTCAGGCGATACTTTCCTGTACCGTGCGAAGAAACCCCAGTCTGAATCAGGGCAGAACGCCCTAATCTTAAAGCCCGCGCCACCAGCCTCGCCATTGTCAGATGATGAGGCCAAGAACGATTCTCCTGTTCGCGAAGAAATGCACGTAGTGAGGAATGAACTTCTACCTCTATCACTTTAGATTTGAGACTTTGGAGTTAGGAAAGCAAAAAGTAAAAAAGTTCGTCTTACCTATTTTCTCTTTTTTTTCGCCTTTTGCCTGCCGACCCTTTCTGTCAACTTTGCTGTAATTTTTCTAAATAATCAAATTCCTTGACAAATTCAATCAATGTACCTACAGGAGGGAGAATCGAGCTTTGTGCTTCGACCGAGTTGTTTTTCGGAGGACTGGTCGAATTAGATTGACCTTGATTCATAAACCGTTTACCAAACACTGGGTGATGATAAACATTCAATGTTTGATCCGTAGAATTGTGTAGCACCGTTTGAGTTGGAGCCTGGAAGAAGTTTAATTTTTTTCTCAGTTCGGGCACCATTTTGAAAATATCGAGACTGCCGACTTGATTGATTGTTTTACTAAGGGCAGCAGTTAATTGCTTGATCCGCTGAGCATCTTTATGCCCTAGTGTTGATTGATTTTGAGATTGAAGTAGGTTAACTAGGGCACTGATATTTCTCTGAGTTGCTACTGCATCGTTAAAGGGAAAAATAGCCACGTAAGCAAGGGGAAATAATTGATCGTTGCTATCAATTCTGAAAGTGAGAATTGTTTTTCGAGCGCTGACTTCCAAACTGGGAGGATGGGCGATCCCCGGATAATGCTGACAGAGGTGATGATAAGTAGTGGCTAGCGTTAAATTTGCCTCTAAATCTAACGGTGCGTCCACGATAATTCGGACGGTTGGCAGCGTTTCATTGAAGAACTTTTTTGATTCTTCAGTGGTGAGACGAAAAATTTCAGTGCGATCGCCATCCGGACTCAAGTCAACCCACTCGCAGGTCACTCCTTCGGTTTTCAAACCAAAACGGGAGACTGCATACAGTTTTGCCCCGGTTAATATCGCCCCAGTCAAATCAGCTCCAATCCAATCGGCTTTAATCAATCGAGCTTGGGTGAGATCGGCGTGAACTAAGCTGGCATTGAGTAAATTGGCATTACTAAGGTCTGCCCCGATTAAGTTGGCTCCACTTAATTTTGCGCCGCTTAAGTCTGCCCAACGCAGATTGGCGCCGCTTAAGTCCGCCCAACGCAGATTGGCGCCGCTTAAGTCCGCCCCACTGAGATTGGCGCGACTGAGATTGGCTTGTCTCAGTTCTGTCTCTCGGAAATTGGCACCGCTCAAGTCGGTGCGGCTCAAGTCGGTGCCATTTAAGTTTGCCTGCTCCAAGTTGGCTCCCGTCAAAAAGGCACCCCGGAGGTTGGCTTCATTCAAACTGGCGCGACTGAGATTGGCTTCTCTAAGGGTTGCTTCACGCAAATCGGCACCGCTGAGGTTCGCTGATTTGAGATTGCACCCACTCAGGTCGGCGCGAATTAGCTCGGCTCGAATCAAGACGGCTTGGATGAGTTGCGCTCCCCCCATATCCGCTCGAATCAGGTTAGCGACGTTGAAGTTGGCCTGGTTTAAGATGGCATTGCTGAGATTGGCTCCACTGAGCCTAGCGACATTAAGTTTGGCTTGAGTCAAGTTAGCGGCTTCGAGATTGGCACCGCTGAGATTTGCCACACTTAAATTAGCGCCTGTCAAATTAGCGCCGCTGAGGTTGATGCCACTCAAGTTTGCCTCACTCAGGTCAATTGCCGCGAAGTTTCGCGCACCGGCTGCATATCTTACTATCAGTTCATCGACATTCATTTCGAGCCACCTTGCCAGCATTCTCATTTTATGGTTAGGAGGAGGGCGCTACCAGCAAGCCTTGAGGTTCATTTGTCGTTTTGAGTGGCTGGGTAAGTGTGCAGCAGATGAACCCTGGCTTTGCTTGCTTTGAGTCGGGCTTTTTCCCCGGCATCTATCTAAAGTTGTACAAAGTTGTACAAGCACTAATCTAGCGTGCCCCTCTGTAAATCTTAGAAGTAAGTTCTGTGAGGGCATCCTTAGAATGATGAAGGATGAATGAAGAAATCTATTATGCTGCCTACCTCACCTGTTTGGAAGGACTTTACCTGAGGAAAATAGTCGTATAGCCATTCTGACTGAAGCCGGTCGTAGCGGCTGATTGGATCGGGGAGTAAGTTGGCGCTGTATGCTAGAACATCGGTACAGCACTCCCAGGGAGAACCCCCAAAGAGCGCTCCTTGTTTCGGGGAGGGAGCCAAATTACTCTTGCTTCCCCTATTTTGGGGGATTTAGGGGCTTATACCATTTTAGATTTTGGATTTCAGATTTTGGATTGTAGAAGACTTGCGGTTATCGCGTCTCTGCCAGTAGCCACTTCCAGCAATTTATGTGTGGCGACCTTAAGGTGAAATGGTGTTAGACACAACAATGAATATTGGGATTGTAGGGTTGGGGCTGATTGGCGGATCGCTGGGTTTGGACTTACGAGCGGCTGGCTATCAGGTTTTGGGGATTGCGCGTCGAGAACAAACTTGTGTTGAAGCGATCGCGCGTGGGGTTGTGGATGATGCGAGTGTGGATCTGGCACTTTTGGCAGATGCCGATGTGATATTCGTGTGTACGCCCATTAGCGCGATCGCGCCAAGCGTACAGCAGCTCATTCCCCATTTGTCTGCCAACGCTATCATCACGGATGTGGGTTCGGTCAAAAAGCCGGTGGTGGAAGCGCTAGAACCGATTTGGACGAACTTCGTGGGGGGACACCCGATGGCGGGTACGGCAGAAAGTGGTCTGGAAGCTGCTCAAACTCAGCTATTTGCCGGGAAAGCTTATGTGCTGACGCCGGTGAAGACGACGCCTCCAACAGCGGTGAATATTGTCGAGGAAATCGCGCGATCGCTCAAAGCTAAAATATATCAGTGCCGTCCAGAAGACCACGATCGCGCGGTGGCTTGGATTTCTCACTTGCCGGTGATGGTGAGTGCTGGTTTAATTAATGCCTGCATCAACGAAACCGATCCAGCGGTTATAGAGTTAGCGCAACAATTGGCGAGTTCTGGCTTTCGGGATACCAGTCGCGTCGGTGGAGGCAATCCAGAGTTAGGCGTGATGATGGCGCGGTACAATCGCGGGGAATTACTGCGAAGCCTTCAACAATATCGCCACAGCCTCGATCAAATTATTTCTCAAATTGAGCAAGAAGACTGGAACGCATTGCAGGAAAAACTTTCCATCAACCAGCAGACACGACCGAAATTTTTGAATCCAGAATAGGTTTATTGCAAAAATCCCTGAGTAACCTATTCCCCAACTTTTCCCTAGTTCGGCTACACCTTTTAGCGTGGTAGCGAAGGCGAAGGCGTTGCTGAGCTAATGACGCGGTTTTTGTATATCCGCTGTTATCAAAGAGGCTCTCTAGAGATGGAGAGCCTTTTTAAGCTTTAGCTTCAGCAAACAAAGTAATAATCTTTATAGTACTTATGTACTAATAAGACCAGATCAAGTTACCATAGTGCAGTACTACCCCTTATACTGAGAGGCGACATGAAAGCAGAGCTTCTCAAGAGACTATTTAGGGCGATCGCTAGTTCAGACACTGAGGCGATTGACAAGCTCGCATATCTAGTAATTGAGGAAGAGCGCAGCAAGGGACATACGCTGCTAGCTGACCAGTTAGAGAACATTGCTAAGAAGAGCCAGAAGGAGAAGTCTACTTCAAGCAGCAAAGAAAGAGCTACCAACGCGCCAGAGAACATACAGGCTCTAAGTGAACTGCCAACGAGTAAGCGATTCAATCTTCCCTTAGTAACTATCATACCGAGGGATAATCTGCGGCATCACATGGTGTTGCCAGAAAAAATTGAGAAACGTTTCTGCCGAATTGAACGCGAATATGCGGCAAGAGATAGACTTGCTCATCATGGATTGCGTTACAGACAAAAAATTCTTCTGTATGGGCCTCCTGGCTGTGGAAAGACACTAGGAGCAGAACGTTTAGCTTGGAATACAGGATTACCACTTTTGAAAGTTCGGTTTGATGCAATGGTGTCGTCTTTTTTAGGCGAAACTGCGAGCAATTTGAGACTTGTATTTGAGGATGCCTCAAAAAATCCATGTTTATTGTTTCTTGATGAATGTGACTCAATTGCTAAGACACGAGAAGACTCTCAAGAAGTAGGAGAAATTAAGCGAGTAGTCAATACATTTCTTCAAATTTTGGATGAGTATCAACCCTCTTCAGGGCTTTTAGTAGCAGCTACAAACCTAAATAAATCTCTAGATACTGCCCTTTGGAGAAGATTTGATGACTTGATCGCAGTACCCAAACCCGGAGAACAGGAGCTAGAATTTATACTAAAGGAAACATTATCTGCAATTGAAGTGGGATCTATCAACTGGCCAAGGATCATTGAGCAGATGAGAGATTTTTCTGCCGCTCAAGCTGTGAGGGTTGCACAAGATGCAGCTAAAAGAGCAATCCTTGAGCGAGAGGAGCTAGTGATTCAGGAACACTTAGAAGAAGCGATCGCAGAAATCAAAGTTTCCTAGTATTAAATTTTGGTGTCTGGATAAATAAATGGTTGAAAGTTCTCAGGGGTTTCCGCATATCGATCTCAGGCTGACAGACAAGGGTACAGCAAAATCTCTAGGTGGCGGTGGTAATAAAAAAGTTACTCAGACACATATAAATTTGTCTAATCGGCAGGGACACGGAAGTAAAATTCAAGAATTAGTATCTTCTCTCATTTCCGATTGGAAAATAACTCAACAGCAACAAGAAGAAGATAAAAAACTCATACTTCCTGATTCCATACCTTTAATACTACAGATAGATCCTGAAACTTTCGATTTAGATGATCTAAGAACTTCCGAGATAGAAATAATATCTGAATTAGAAGATGGATATATTATTGGTGCGTCTGCGGATACTAACCTTACTGAACTTCAAAAGAAAATAGAAAAATTTTTCAATGAGCAACAAGGTGGTGGTGTAATTGCAAAAATTTTGAATATTCTTGACAAAAATCAACGCCCAGAATTTATTTTATCTCCAAAGTTATTAGAGGAATGGGAGCAAATAAAAGATGAGCAGGTTTATGTCGTTGAAGTAGGTATATCTTGTTTAGGAACTACAACAAAATTACGTGACTATCCAGAACAAAAAAATTATAGAAAGCCTGAAAATTATGTAAAAGCAATCAAGAACTGGATTGATAAGCGTGATATTACATATGATGAATGGGATGACTTAGCATCAAAGAGACAACAAGACTTGATGAATTTTATTAGCAATCCTAAATATAAATATAATGGTAAGCTTTTAAGTAGCTTTATTGAAGATAATCCTCCTCAATTTTCTGAAGCACCAGACAGTTTTTCATGTCTTATTCAAATATCTGGTCTATGTTTAAAAGATTTGGTATTTAATTTTTCTTATATTTTTGAAGTAACTGAAAAAGATAACATTGCTGAACCATTTTCCCCCAATGGTGAAATATCTAATATTAGTAATATATCTTTAGTTTTACAACCACCAGAAAAAAATGCACCTAATGTCTGTGTAATTGATAGTGGTATTCAAGAGCAGAATCCTCTTTTAAAAAATGCCATTGATTCGGGTAACTCAAAATCTTGGATTCCTTTAGAATTAAACTTAACTGCTGATCTGGTGAGTAATGGTGGTCATGGAACCAGAGTTGCTGGAGCAGTGCTTTATCCAATAAGTGTGCCTCGGAGTGGAACCCATCAAGCAATTTGTTGGCTTCAAAATGCAAGAGTGCTGGATAGTAATTGTAGATTATCTGACAAATTATATCCGCCTATACTCCTAGAAAACATCGTAGAGTTCTACTATAGTCAAACAGGAACAAGAATTTTTAACCACTCTATTAATGGAGATGTTCCTTGTAGAACTAGGTATATGAGTGCTTGGGCAGCAGCTATTGATAAATTAACATATGAAAAAGATATTCTTTTCATAGTATCTGCTGGAAATATTCCTGTAGAAAGTCATGGAATTTCAACAAGACTATCTATTAAATCTCATATTTTAGCAGGTAGACCTTACCCAGACTATCTTTCTGAGAACTCTTGTAGGATTGCTAATCCAGCACAAAGCCTTCAAGCATTAACTGTTGGCTCAATTACTCGAAATTCTTTCCGTGACTTATCTTGGTCTTCATTAGGAGAAAAAGACCAACCATCAGCATTTTCTTGCTCTGGGCTGGGTATATGGGACACGATTAAACCAGAGGTGGTTGAGTATGGTGGTGATCTTGTGAAAGATGAAGGTCAGCCACCAAACATAACTTGTATCGCAGGTACAGGCCCTGAGTTATTAAGGTCAACTTTAGGTACTGGTTCTACTCCTATAGTTGCCTCTGACACTTTTGGAACTTCATTCGCAACACCAAAAGTAAGCCATATTGCGGCTTGTCTTGCTGCTGAGTTTCCTGATGAAAAATGCTTATTATATCGGGCATTAATTGTTCAATCAGCCCGATGGCCAGAATGGGCCATAGCAAAGAGTGATGAAGAAAAGAAGAATGTTATTCGTCAAATTGGGTATGGTATTCCAAACCTTGAGCGTGCCTTGAGTAATACTCCAAATCGTAGTACATTAATTACACGAGGAGAACAGCTAATTAAAGCTGGAGATGCTCATATTTATCAGGTCAAACTACCGAATAGTCTGAGATCGCCTGGAGAAGAGTTTGAGATTCTGATAGAAATTACTTTGTCATATAAAGCTGAACCGCGTCGAACTCGGCGTAATAGAAGAAAGTATCTTTCAACTTGGCTTGACTGGGAGTGTAGTAAACAAGGAGAAGATCCAAAGCATTTTCTTGGCAGAGTTTTAGCTAATTAAAATGTGCCAGAAGATGCTGACAAGGGAGATGAACTTTTTACATGGACTCTCGGTAAAGAGAAGCATTATAAAACAATCAAAAATGTATCAAGAAGTATAGGAACAATTCAGAAAGATTGGGCTTTTGTGAAATCTTATAATCTTAGAGAGGCATTCTGTATTGTAGTAGTAGGGCATGAAGGTTGGAATAATGATCCATATGCTGAAGTTCCATACTCTCTAGTTGTTAGCTTTGAAGCCATACAAGCTGATATTCTAATTTATACGCCTTTTGTTGAGGCTCAAGTTGAAACAGAGATTCAACCACTGATAGAAATTCAATCTATTGTAGATAGCTGAGGCGATCGCACTCCTACCCTCTGTTAGCCAAAGGAATCATTAGCGCGATCGCTCTACCGGACTATCGCCAATTAGGCAACGATAGCACAATATGCCGCAAATGCGATCGCTTTCTTTTGCTACTAGCTACCCGCTAATTTTTCCAACTTAGTTCCGCAAATTTTGCAACACCGAGCATCTGCATCATGGGATGATAAACCGCAAGTAGGACAAAGGGTTTCTACCTGATTAGCTGTTTTAACCAATCGCTTGATCAAGTCGCCCAATTGCCAAGGAATTAGAGCAATTCCCGTCAAAATCATTAAGACTGTCATCAAGCGACCTGCTTCTGAACTCGGTGTCACATCGCCAAATCCAACCGTTGTCATTGTGACGACAGAGAAGTAAACGGCATCCAAAAAAGTAGCGAATACTTTAGGATTTACTGGATGCTCAACTTGATAAATTAAGCCGGAATAAACAAATATAATTGCTAATAAAGTAAATAATATTCGAGCCGAAATCTCTGCATCTTCATTAATGGTGCGACCAAACAAGCTTTTACCTTCTATAAATCGAATAAATCGCAGAATCCTAAACCATCGAAATACTCGGATAAAGCTGATGTCTGCTACTCCTAATAAAAATGGCAATATTGCTACTAAGTCTATAATTGAATAAATGCTGAATAGATATTTAATTTTATTATCTGCACACCATAAACGAAGCAAATATTCCCAGGCAAAAAGCAGTAAAATCGAAAAATCTATAGTATTAAGATTAATTCGGACATGATTTGGAAGCGGATAGGTTTCAACAACAAAAATTACTGAAGAAAGCAAAATCATTCCTGTAATTAGAAGATTGAATATTTTTCCTGTTGGTGTTTCAATGTCTTCTAAGTAAAAAGCAATTTTTTGTCGCATCAAAATAAATTAACGAAACTCAAAGTGGCAGCTTGATATCAAATGTGAGGAAGTTTGGTAATTGGTAAGAATTTTTAAAGATAGATCCGAGAAATCACGTCTTAATTTTGAGTTAAAAATTTTTCTAACAACTCAAAATTATTATTACTCATTTAGCAGAGTAAACCTCACTGGTAGCTGCTCAACCCCCAAAAAATAACAGCGAAAACCCACCTAAGTATAGGAGCAGAATCAGAAAACTCTCGAAGCTAATATTTCCAATTCCATGAGTTTCCCGCCGCAACAAGCCCAAAACTAGAATGCCAGTCATCAGAATCGTCAATGCGATCGCAAAAATCTGAGGCTGTGCCAAAGCATGATAAATCGAACCCTGCCGATAAGCAAAGTCAGAGAACGCCACCAGCATCACATCGAAGCTATTTCCCCCGATAACGCCACTAACCGCAAGCGTCAGCGCCCCTCGTCGCACCGCCGCGATGGTTGTTACCAGTTCCGGTAGGGCAGTTGACAAAGCGGTAAAAAGCCCTCCTACCACAGTTTCGGAAAGGCCGGTGTGCATAGAGATGGATATTCCAGCTTCTGCCACAAAATAACCGGCACCGGCAAGCAGCGCCGCCAGCAAAGCGAACCTTAACCACAACACAGTCAATCTGGTACCACCGGACTTCTCTGCCTTCGGTTCGTCAACTTGCGTTTCCGCAGTACGCCGAGGCCACCACATTGGTGTAGTTTGAGCCTCAGCCGCCAAACGCAAGCCGAAGATATAGGCAGCTGGGATTAGGAACGAGGCGGGATGAATCCCAAAAACACTGACATCTGGCCCAGACATTGCCATAAGAGGAATTGCCAATAAAGCAACTAGGAGTGTTGCCTGCATCAGATTTGGCACGGAGGCAGCTGCGTGTGTCAGGTTGGCTTTACCATAGGCAAGATCGGCAATACTGAGAAATGCTGTTTGGGCGGCAATACCTCCCAAAGCACTACTGATGGCAAGTTCGGCGTGACCTCCAGCAGCGGCGGTAACAGAGGTAACAATTCCTGCTAAAGAGGTACTACCGCCGAGAAACAAGGCACCCATAAGTGCTTCCCCAAGACCCGTTTCATCCGCTAGGCGATCCGCTGTGCTTGCCATCGTCGTTCCCACAACGGCAATGACCGCAGCGGCGATTAAAAAAACACTAATACTCAGCGTTAAGGATTCAAACACATCCACCCACTACGGTTCGGTTAATTTTTTCAATGCAAAATACTTAATTGCCCCAAGCAGCGTTTCTAAGGAAAAATTTCTCCTTCGCCCTCTTTAAAAGGAGGGAAAATAGCTCATAGCAAGGTTTTCCAGAGGGTTGCGGGATTTCCAAATACGGCTAAGCAGACCGTATTTTGTTTAGGGATATGTCCTCTGGAATTTTGGTTTTTTAGTATCTAACCCGAACTGTGTTGGTATATCCACCGCTTTTGTCTGCTATTTACTGTCAAAGTAAGCACCCTGAGAATTGCTCCCTAAGCTTTATTATTCCTTGCACATCTTGTCAGGTGCCTGTACTAGAAGTCAGATTCAGCGAAAATTTCTCGTGGAGCGATCGCTCTTTTTGTATGCTCCTATACACGGCTTCTCGCGTTTCTTACCGCCAGCTACAACAATCAGCGAAGCGACAAGCGCAGCACATCTAGAATAGCGAGTATGATTTTACAGCAGAAAAAGTCAGCATGGAACGCGATCGCATTGCACCCGGCCCCGGTCAAGAGTCAGTATGGGATTACCCTCGTCCCCCGCGTCTTGAGGAATCATCCAAGTACATCCAGATCGTCTTCAACGGCGTCACAATTGTCGATACCCAGCGGGCTAAGCGCGTACTGGAAACTAGCCACCCACCTGTCTACTACATTCCTCCGCTAGATATCAAGATGGAATACCTGGTGCGAAGCATTCAGGGATCGTTTTGCGAGTGGAAGGGAGGTGCTGTCTACTACACAGTCGTTGTTGGTGACAAACAGGCACCTAATGCCGCTTGGGGTTATCCCAATCCCACACCAAACTTCGCCAGCATCAAGGATTATCTCGCTTTCTATCCCCAGATGATGGATGTTTGTTTGGTCGATGGAGAACAAGTGCAGCCGCAACCTGGAGGTTTCTACGGCGGTTGGATTACCAGCGATATTGTTGGCCCATTCAAGGGTGAGCCAGGAACCTGGGGCTGGTAGTATTTGCTAGGGTTGTACAGATGCTGTACAACCCTACTGCGCCTAGAACTAATTTAAGAAAACCCGGTCAATCCTTGGCATTGCCGTCTCTTCCACCATCGTTCTGGCGTGCGTTCCGGGTCTTCATCTTCAAAATAGGTCGGGACGATACTCTCCGCAAACGGGATGTTTTGATTTTTAACAGTGGAATGCTCCGCTGACCCGTTCCTGTCGAGGTTACAGAAGAGTGCCGAATCGAGAGACGCGGCGTCAGTCTTATCTTGTTTGTTCTCTATTTTTGCAGAAGTGGCATCGGCTTTACTGCCAAACTTTCCCAGTTCATAGGTGGGCGAATTTTTGGGAAATGACATTGTTTTATAACCGCTGAATAAACTAAAATTGAGACTTTTAAACAGAAAGTCCCTCTGATGTGGAGTATAGCTTATTGAAAATAAGTTTTAATAAGTTATATGACTTAGAGCCAGAGAAAGCCACTGCTGTATCCCAAGTCGTTCCAGCAAGCAGTGTTTGAGACAGAATGAGAATTGCCAAGAATATCTGCGCGATCGCCCAATTCAGTCATCGTGGGAAGCCCTTCTTGGTCTAGAATGCGCTTGTCGAGAAGGGTATTCTTAAATCATGGCAAATCAACAGTATCCGATTCCCGTTGTCGTCAACGGTGCGGCTGGCAAAATGGGTCGCGAAGTCGTCAAAGCCGTTGCTCAAGCAAATGATATGACTTTGCTGGGGGCAGTGGATCGCACTTTGGAACACCAGGGTAAAGACGTTGGAGAAGTAGCGGGTTGCGAACCCCTGGAAGTGCCCATTGTGAGTGACTTACAAGGGATGCTGGTGCTAGCGACCCAGGAAAGACAGCTGGGCGTCATGGTAGATTTTACTCATCCCGACTCAGTTTATGACAACGTGCGGAGTGCGATCGCTTACGGCATCCGACCTGTCGTTGGCACAACCGGACTTAGCCCACAGCAAATCCAAGAGCTTGCTGAATTTGCCGACAAAGCCAGCACGGGTGCCCTGATTATCCCCAACTTTTCCATTGGCATGGTATTACTACAGCAGGCAGCTGTCCAGGCGTCCCAATACTTTGACCACGTTGAAATTATCGAGTTACACCACAACCAAAAAGCCGATGCCCCTAGCGGTACTGCCCTTCAGACTGCCCAGATGTTAGCCGAACTGGGTAAAACCTACAATCCACCGATGGTAAAAGAAACCGAAAAACTACCCGGTGCCAGAGGCAGCCAAGCCGATGAGGGGATTCGCATCCACAGCGTTCGCTTACCCGGTCTCATCGCTCACCAAGAAGTGATTTTTGGGGCACCGGGTCAAATTTATACCCTGCGCCACGATACTTCAGATAGGTCTTGCTATATGCCTGGTGTTCTTCTCGCCATCCGCAAAGTTCTCCAGCTCAAATCTCTAGTCTATGGGTTAGAAAAGATACTATAAGTAGCTAATCCCTAATCGAAGGACTGCTCTTAAACAATTAGCCATCCTTCAATCCTTCAATTAGCAATTCGCTTTTGAACAATATGCTAGTCCCATTAACGCGCCAGAAATTTGAAGACTTGATTCCCCAGATTGCCACTGGCCCCCAGTATGCTTACTGCTGGGGCAAGTTCCCAGACTTTTTAAAGCGATTGCTAATTTCTGTAGTAGCTGTGGTGGTGGTTTTACTCGTCGGCAAGTTTTTGCTGGGTGAGGATTTGAGCGGGATCACCTTCTTCCTGGGAATCATTACGGGTCTTTACTGGTTGTGGGCACCCGTCTATTGGGCAAGTCTGCGGAATGCTTCCTATCGCCGCTACGCCTACAGTGGATTTTGGCGGGGTGAAGTAGTGGATATCTTTGTTTCTGAAGAGTTGATTGGCGAAGAGCAAACCGTCAACAATCGCGGGCAGCTGGTGATTGTTGAAAACAGAGAGCGTCGGTTGAACATCGAAGTTGGGGATGAAACCGGATTTACGACACAGATGCAAGTACCGCTGCGCCGCATTCATAAAGCAGTTAAACCCGGTCAAGTTGCTGAGATGGTAGTGCTGTCTAATCAAAAAGACCTGGGTCGGATTGCCAAGGTGACAGACATTTATATTCCCAGTCAGAACCTCTGGGTGAGTGATTATCCTTATCTGCGGCGGGACTTTTTTGAGGATGTCAGTCGTCAGTTACAGGACACTGATGATGCTCCTTATCCTGAAAATCGTACTCCTAAGCGTAGGCGATCGCGTCGCCCTTGAATTGAGAAGCGGCTAATGGCTAATGGCTAACTCCCTGGCTCCCTGCCCTTAGCCGACACCATTCGTATCCTGCCCATAAGCTTGCCATGCCAAGTCAACTAAACCATTGACAATCGCCGCTGCCACCACCGCACTGCCCTTGCGTCCATCAATTCGGATGTGAGAAACTAGCGAATCTTTCAGCCGTGCCTTGGCGACATCCACATCCACAAATCCCGAAGGCGTGCCAATCACCAATGCCGGTCGAATTTCTTCTGCCTCAATTAGCTCAACCAGGGCAATGAGAGCCGTCTGAGCCTGACCTACCACAAAGATTCCCTCTGGATAGCGTCTGGCGAGGGTTTCAATTCCCCAGGCAGCGCGGCTTTTGTCTTTTTGGGGCCGCGTCAGGGCTTCCATACTGCAATACACTGGATTAGCAAAAGTATTTTGGATCGTGGGGCTAATGCCGACTTGCACCATTGGTACATCTACCACAATGGTGCTACGAGCTGCCAAAGCGGCTGCGCCAGCTTGGAGTGCCCTCTCAGAAAAGCGAATTAAAGACCGATATTCAAAGTCAGCGGTTGCGTAAATGACCCGACGCACAATCTCAAATTCCGCTGGTGAGAAGATGTGGTCGCCAATTTCTCGGTCAATGATTGCCAAACTTTGGGCATCCGTTACGTGCCATTCCATAGCGATTCGCTTTCAGCTTTTAGCTATCAGCTTACCAGCTAGCAGTCCGAAATGATTTGTGAAAACCAAAAGAGTGTTATTAAACCACAAAGACACAAAGGAAGAGAGAAAGATTTTATGAAATTTTCTTCTTCCTTTATGCAGGGATGTTTGCAGTTCGTTAAAAAAATATCTGACAAATCAAATAGGATTGCTATATTAGCTTTTTCCGGGCTAGAGGTGCGAGGGGATGCCTCTTGCCTCTTGCCCTCATTCTCAGGCAAAGCCTGGAAATGCTCTAGCCGCTGACGGATTTTTTCAAGTTTCCGGAGCAGAAGATTGAACGATCATCGGTGACAGGTAAGCGACTAAAGCACCGATGAAAAAACCCGCGAAGTTGCGAAACAGGGGCAACCACTCCGAGGTGCGAGTGACAACGGGACCGATGCCAAAGGCAATGAATAAAATTCCCCACAAAGGAGAGAATATTAAAGCCCACTGCCATGCAAAAAGTTGTCCCTTTTTGCGGGGTACAGCGGCAAAGCCGCAGATAATTCCGCCCACAATGGAGGTAATCAGGGTGAGAATCCACTGTTCTCTGGGCAGTCCGGGTACAACGCGGCAACCGCCCTGACGCAGACAGGTTTTAATAGATTCTAATGATTGAATGATGGCTTGGTCTTCGCCGTTTTCGCGCACGAAGTACAGATTGCCGAAGCGCGTTTGCAACTCAATCCAGAAGGTACGCGACATGAGTTTATAAACGTCATCGCCTACATTAAAGTTGAGAATATTGCCGCCGCGTTGGTCAGCAACCAGCAACACGCTTTTATTATCCAAGCTCCAGTAATCTTTCAAGGCAAGACCGGGGGTACGGTCGTATTGAGTTAATACCCGCAGCTTCCAGCCCGTTTCTGCTTCAAAACTCTCTATATTTTTGACCAGTGCCTCTTCCTGAATATTTGTCAAGGCTTTGGCTAAGTCAATGATTGGGGTATGAGTCTCCGGCAGTAAGTCGGGATTGTTATAGGCATGAGCAACGGGAGCGATCGCCCAAATCGACAAAGCCAGGAAAAATGCGACTAGGGATGCCACAATTCGTTGTTTAGGAAGATGCTTCATTGGCAGTTCGGTTTGTTTAAAAGTGAGTGGGTTAGGTAAACTAATATTTCTTTACACTTGTTTACCATATTTTAATACAACGAGTGTCTAGGGGCACCCATTGAGGAGTCAGGAGTCAGGAGTCAGGACTGAGTGCTGAGGACTGAGGACTGAGGAGTCAGAAAAGAGGAGTCAGGAGTCAGGAGTCAGGACTGAGTGCTGAGGACTGAGGACTGAGGAGTCAGAAAAGAGGAGTCAGGAGTCAGGAGTCAGGAGTCAGGAGTCAGGAGTCAGGAGTGAGGGAAGAGGACTGAGGGCTGAGGAGTCAGGAGTCAGGAGTGAGGGAAGAGGAGTCAGGACAGGACTTACGCAAAGCTTATACCTATAGCGTTTTGTAGGGGCAATCCCCCTGTGGTTGCCCTCAGATGTCGCGCAAGTTGCGTAAGTCCTGAGGAGTGAGTGCTGAGGAGTGAGGAGTCAGGATTGAGGACTGAGGGAAGAGTATAAAGAGGGGTGATTCAATGTCAGCTTTGATGTTGCATCAAATCACCCCTGACTCTTGTGGGATGTCTACAGCACGGCTACGTTCTCCGAAAACGGGTTGGGTCAAGTCGCATCAAACCCATAATCAGCGCTACCCCTACAACAGCGCCTCCCAGGTGAGCAAAATGGTCTACCCCGTCTTGAATCCCGGTTTGTTGAAATTCAAAGAACACTCGCTCAATCACAAACTGACCCAGAATCACCACTTCCACGACTTTGCGCCAATTCCAGCTCAACTTAATCAACACGCTGACAGCAAATAAGCCAAAGACGGCTCCGGAAGCCCCCAAAGAATAGATTGACCCATGCTGGAAAAGCCAACTCATTAGACTAGCGCCCAGTCCGCAGACTAAGTAAGAAGCGACAACCCCGAAGATTCCTTCCTCTTCCTCAACTAAGCGACCAAAGACATAAAGAAAAAACAGATTTCCCGACAAGTGCGCCCAGCTAGCGTGACAAAACATCGCCGTGAAGAATTGATATAAGGCTGGGTTGGCATGATTGAGATATAAACCTCTAAGATTAAGACCGAGAATATGGTCAGCAATAAAGATAACTAGGTTGATCAAAATCAGGGCAAAAACACCGTTGTATTGGTTGTTTCGTCTGCGGTTTGATGAACGATCCTCTAGCAGCAAGTCAGTGGCAGAATCGATCGGTTCTGAGTTTCCCTGATTTTTTCTCATAGCTGGTATTTTCAACGGCATCTATATTAATAATCTTCTGAGCCTAACGACTCCCACTCCTCATAATTTTTATGAGAAGTGGAGGCACTGTCAGTGTCTTGATAAGAAGTTTCACTGTATCCACGAGGCTCAAAACCATTTCTTGGCTCTGGGGGCAAACGATCGATTGACCTGCGCCCCCCTGTGGGACGCTTGAAGGTTTTCCAAGCAGCCTTGACACCTGCAAAGACGCTGCGAGTGCCAACTTGCACGTTTTGAGCCTGCTTTTTAGCACCGCTAATGCTTTGATCGACTTGTTTAACGACTTGACTGGCGCTTTTGACGCCTTCATTGACATCATCTGTCAAGTCACTAATTTCCAAACCCGTCAGGCGAATTGCTTCCAGCGTGGGGGGCAATTCTCGGTTCAACGTATCCGCTAATTTTTCCACACTGCGAGCCGCCCGCGCTAATTCTTGCACCGCTGGTAGCAGCGATACTAAGACGGCGGCTAAGCTAACCGCTACCAGCAGAATCGATAGTCCTAACCAAAATAAGGGTTCAGTCACTCTTGCGATCGCCTATCCTCTGTGGTTACAAGCGGGCGTGCATCAGCCGGGACTTCTTCATCGGTGACTTGTTTGAGTGCTTGTTGTTCGCGTGCAGATGCTTCAATTCCAGCAGCGATCGCCTGTTTTAATCTCAAAAGCGTTTCATCCCAGTTTCGCAGTGCTGATTCTGAGAGGCGGTCGGCTTGCAGTTGTACGCTGGTCGATAGGTCTTCCGCTAATTCTGGTAGGGCATCGGCAGATTTTTTTAACAGCCGCCGCGTCTCTCGACCTGTACGAGGGGCCATCAATAATCCGGTGATGGTTCCGAGAGCGCTTCCCAGCAGCAGACCACCAATAAACGATCCAGCACGGTTGTTTGACATTTTCTAGTCTCTATGTCTTAATTCCAATTTTAGGCAGTTTTCCATAATCCGTCGTCGGTACAGGCAGCGATACGAGTACCTTTGGAAAAAGAAAATCTTATCTTAACAGCAGCGGTATGAGCGAGTTTCAACTCCTGCGCCAGAAGCGCTGCGTCATTGCTATCGACTTTGGCTTATTTTGCAGCCAGAGCTTTTGTCCCAAACCGAATAATGCCAAAATTTTTTGCACCCGTTGTAGTTGAGGATCGAGTTGCTGATATCGCTCTGTGAGCCGATTAACCCCTAGCTGACCTTTAGAAAGAGTCTTGGGGGCACCTCGTAGCACGGCATAAGTATTCCGTTCGGCTGCGAGTACAATCTTTGTGATTTTTGCCAGACGCGATCGCAGTTTTTGGATTTTCCAGGCAACATACAGCAGCATCAGCGAGAGCAGCACATTGAAAACCACAACAATTGTCACCATCTCTCATCCTGAAAGCACCCAGCCTCTCTAGTTTGACTCATCTACCGCTTTTTGATCGTTCATTTCCTGCTTCACCGACTCCTCAGTTGCCGTGCTATCAGGTAGTACCAGGACTTATGCAAAGCTTATACATATAGCGTTTTGTACGGGCAATCCCCCTGTGGGATTGCGTCTTTCAGATGTGGTGATGTTGCGTAAGTCCTGCCACTCTGATAATACAAAAAGGATGGGCAAAATACCCATCCTCAAAAACCTTGTCTTACTCACTGTTTTAGAACGCTGTTAACAGATTACTCGCGCTGAACCGGGAGAGCGGCAGTGGTTACAGGTAGGTTAATCGTTTGCCCATTCCGAAGCACCTCCATCTGTAAACTACTGCCCACCTGGCTCCTTTCTACTTGCTGTTGTACTGTGTCTGTGTCTGTGACCGATTGACCGTTGATTTTTTGGATAACATCTCCCGTGCGTAACCCTGCATTGGCAGCTGGGGAGTTTTGCATAACTCTGACGACAAGGACGCCTCGATCTGCATCTATATTCACGCGACTGTTGGAATCTTCATTGATTTGCTGTTTGACTTCAGGAGTGAGTTTTACCATCTGGATGCCCAGATAAGGATGTTGCACGTTGCCAGTCGTCGCCAGCTGATTGCCAATGCGTTGAGCGGTATTGATGGGAATTGCAAAGCCTAATCCTTGGGCACCCCGGATAATCGCTGTATTCATACCAATCACTTCACCCTTGGCGTTCAGCAGTGGCCCGCCTGAGTTACCCGGATTAATCGCGGCATCCGTTTGGATAAAGTTTACCCGCTTATCGGGAACGCCGACTTGAGAGCTAGAGCGTCCGGTGGCACTGATAATCCCTGTTGTGACGGTATTATCTAGACCGAGAGGGTTGCCGATAGCGATCGCCCATTCTCCAGGTCTCAGCGCATCTGAATCGCCCAAACGAACTGTCGGAAGATTATTCGCCTGAATCTTAACGATGGCGACATCTGTTACCGGGTCTGTACCCATCACCTTACCCTTAAAGCTGCGCCCATCCTTGAGAATGACGTTTACAGTGTCGGCACCAGCGACTACATGGGCATTGGTGAGAATTTGACCATCCGTATTGATAATAAAGCCCGATCCCGTACCCCGTTCCACTCGCTCTTGCGGGCCAGTCGGCAATTCAGCTCCAAAGAACCGGCGGAAGAACGGGTCATTGAAGGCGTCAGGGAGTTGTTGTGTCACCGTGCGGGAAGAATTAATTCGCACCACTGCGGGTCCCACCTTTTCCACAACTTCTGTAACAAAGTTAGTGTCTGTGGTAAGCGGTAGTTGTGCCTGAGCAACCGCAACTCCTGGGGTTGGAGACACTTTAGAAGTAGAATCCTTGGAGGACAGCAGGGTATTTGACCCCAGATAGCTGCCTGAAAAGGTGACACCAGCTCCCAGCAGCACCAGCGATAGATAGGTGGCTGCCTTTTGCCAGGGTTTGGGTGCCGAAGCGTCAAATCCTTTCTGGTTGGGTTGCCTGGAATTATAATCGCTATCTTGCTGTTTGCTTTTCATTGTTGACATCTGAGACAAGGAAGTTAAAATTCTGTACGCTTGGCTCTGGTGAAGATAGCTCGGTTATTCGCTTGTTCACCAGGTGCGTCCGCGTGAAAACGCTGTGAAGATTTGCCCGTATAGATGCTTCGTTTAACATCTCTACATCTCTCAATCTAGACATCCCATGTGACGTGCTTGTGACGTTGATGTTGCACTCTAATGAAAATTCTTGGCGCTGGAGAGGGATATCTACTTTTAGGAGTACCTCTCAAAGCAGCAGCTTTTCCCCCACTTGCCCACATACGATCAAACGTAAGCGAGTGCTTAATTGTTCGGGTGTCCCAGAAGCGACTGACTCATTCACCAAAATCAGGGATAATTCATGTGAAAAATATTACTAAGCGCCCACCGGCTTTAGTGGCAATCGTGATTTACAAAACCTTCAGTGCTTTACTGCTTGTGGTGATGGCGATCGCTTTAGGATTAACAGTTAAAAAACATCAACTTTTGGTTGATTTTTCAGAATCTTATGCCTTAGAAGGTAAATTACAGATTATTAAATGGACTTTGAAGGAAATTTTGAATCTCAACCCTAAAACTTTGCAGTTTACCAGTATGGCTGTTGGACTCTACGCCATTGTAACTGCGATTGAGGGAATCGGTCTGTGGTATCAAAAAGCTTGGGCAAAAATATTAGTTCTGGTACTAGTAGGAATTAGTATCCCACCAGAAATTTTTGAGCTTATCCGAAGAATGTCGCTACTAAAGCTAGCAGTTTTTTTGGTAAATTTAGCTGTATTTTGGTATTTGTTGCGTCATTCCCTCTCTACCCGCGATGATAATCAATTACAGTAAAAACTGAAACTAGGCTTTAGCAGACAGTCATTGCTAACTTTAAAATCCCGGATTGGATGTTTTTGATTAAAAGTTACTTGACTGAATTTAGCTGACTCGTCTTCTGACAGATGCAGGAAGCGTTTACATGGGTGATTGGAAGTAGCAAGCCTTTTTTAGACCCCACTCAGAAATTGGACTGTTATGATGGACTGACCATCCAGCAGTTTCTATTGGCTCATTTCTGATTCTATGAATCGTTTAAAAGCTGAAGTTGTCCCTAAACCCAAAATCCAAGAGTACCTAATCCGGTTGATGTACGACTTATATGCCCAGTATTACGATGGCACCAGTTGGGAAATTTTTCAACAGGATTTAAGTAACAAAGATTATATAATTTTGCTGTGGAATGAAGAGGAAAAACTTCAGGGTTTTTCCACAGTGGCGGTTCTTTCGTTTGAATTTGAGGGAAAGCTGCAACGCGCTATTTTCTCCGGCGATACGATTATCCATCATCAATATTGGGGAGAACAAACTCTGCCTTTGGCGTGGTGTCGTCTGGCTGGGAAAATTAAAGGCGAAGCAATGGAGCAACCTTTGTATTGGTTTCTAATTGTTAAGGGATACCGGACGTATCGCTACTTGTCGGTATTTGCCCAACGTTTTTATCCGACTTGGCGATATCCAACGCCAGCAAATTATCAGGCGTTGATGGATTACCTGGCTAAGACAAAATTTGGAGATTACTACGATCCTGCAAGTGGGTTAATTCGCTTTCCCGCGTCGCTGGGACATTTGCGAGGAAGCTGGGCAGAGATTAAAGAAGGATTTCAGCATAAACCGGATGTACGCTACTTTTTAGAACGGAATCCGGAATATTACAAAGGGGATGAATTGGTGTGCTTGATGGAGTTGGGCGAGGAGAATATGCGATCGCACGCTCAACGGGGCTTCCTAGAAGGCTTGAGGGATACACGGAGTGAGGGATGAGCGCGATCGCTTCTTCAAAAAGCGAACCGATTAAGAAAGTAAATTTTGACGTGGAAAAGCCAGAAAAAGCTGATGCTTAAAACAACTGTTCGCGTAGTGGGTGTTGTTGCACTTCTCGACAAAGTGGCAGAAGTGAAATCGGTTCTTAGGGTGCTAGTTGAACCGACGCGCCAAGAAGATGTCTGCATCAGTTATGAGCTGGTGCAGACATCACAACGAGCCGACTGATTTTCCCTTTGTTGAATGAAAAGTGCAAAAATCAGCCACAACTGGAAGCGAATTTGGCATCAGCACACGAAAGCCGAGTCAAAATTGAACGGATTACTAGCAGATGAACCAGATATTCGTTCTTATCGGTTAGTTGCATAGACTGAGTTTAATCGTCGAGTATTGGAAATATAATTAATTGAGTTTCAGCTATTTACCAAAGGAGTATCGCTTTTGATTATTCTTTTCTCTTCCACCCTTTTTGTTAGTGCCTTCCTGCTTTTTTGGGTGCAATTGATGGTTGCTAAGATGATTCTGCCTTTATTAGGTGGCTCTCCATCAGTCTGGAACACTTGTCTATTCTTTTTTCAAGCGATTTTATTACTTGGTTATGGATATTCCCACATCACAACGAGTTGGTTTAGGATTCGTCGCCAAGCCGTTATTCACAGTATTTTTCTGCTATTGCCAATAGCATTTTTACCGATTACTGCCGCTAAGAATTGGATTCCTCCTCATGATGCCAATCCTATTCCGTGGCTGTTAGTTTTGCTGCTTTTATGTGTGGGATTTCCCTTTTTTGTTGTTGCTACCAGTGCGCCTTTAGTACAAAAGTGGTTTGCTGACACAGGACACCCAGCCAGTTCCGATCCTTATTTCCTATATACCGCAAGTAACCTGGGCAGTATGTTAGGAGTTCTCAGCTACCCCATCTTAATTGAACCGAATTTTTCTCTGACACACCAAAGTTGGTTATGGACAAGCGGTTACGGGTTATTGGTTTTGCTAACTCTAGGATGTGCAGTATGCGTGTGGCGATCGCCTGAAAATTTCAAAAGTTTACAGGCGGGTAACGCTGGGTTTATTCAAAATGTTGCTGGGGACACCAATTTAGTCAATAAATCCGCGCCTACAGAAGAATCTCCCACGATTCAACAGCAAGCGCAATGGGTATTACTGTCCTTTTTACCCTCTAGTTTACTTCTAGGAGTTACCGCTTATCTAACGACAGACATTGCAGCAATTCCGCTTTTGTGGGCAATTCCCTTAGCGATTTATCTATTAACATTTATTTTAACTTTTGCCCGTAAACCACTTTTGCCCCATAAAACTTTAGTGGCAATTTTACCTTTATGGTTGACTGTACTAATAATTTTATTTTTGATTCAGGTGATGCAGCCAATATGGGTGTTATTCCCTTTACATTTGGCAGGATTTTTTGTAGCTGCTTGTGTTTTTCATGGAGAATTGGCTCGAAGTCGTCCCAGTACGCAGTATCTAACTAATTTTTATCTGTGGATTTCTGTCGGGGGTGTCCTCGGTGGATTATTTAATGCGATCGCGGCTCCGCTTTTATTTCAATCTGTCCTAGAATACCCTCTGATTATGGTACTTTGTCTCCTACTGATGCAAACTCCCAAGGATGCAGATGACCCCCTATCCAGGCTACAGCGACGTTTAACTTTCCCCATCAGTTTAGGTCTTTTAATCGGCACTTTGCTTGTTGGTTTTACTAGCAAAAACTTTACTAATAACCTGATAGGTAACTTTATCGGCTTTAGCATCCTGACTGCCATTTTCTACTCCTTCAAACTGCACCCGATTCGCTTTGGGTTAGGCTTAGCTTTGATTGTTTTAATTAGTCAGTTTTCGATAGGAACTCTCGGTGGTATCCTCGATACCGAGCGCAGCTTTTTTGGCGTTTACCGCGTTTTAGATGACAGGCGCGGCAGCTATCATAGTCTTCTGCATGGCACCATCTTGCATGGGAAACAAAGTCTCGATCCAAAACGGCACGACGAACCTTTAACTTATTTTCATCCTACTGGCCCGATTGGGCAATTATTTAACTCTTTAAATCAAACTAAACCTCCCACGAATGTTGCCGTGCTAGGGTTGGGAATTGGGACGCTGGCTGCATACTCAGAACTGGGGCAACAATGGACTTTTTATGAAATAGATCCAACTATTGAAAGGTTGGCTCGTGACACTCGTTATTTCACCTTTTTACAGGATTCAAAAGCGCCATTATCCGTAGTTTTAGGGGATGCTCGTTGGCGATTTGCTGAAGTTCCAGATAATCGCTATGACTTGATTTTTATGGATGCTTTTAGCTCGGATTCAGTCCCCATTCATCTAATAACGCGGGAAGCCATTCAGCTTTACTTGAGTAAGTTAACTAAAGAAGGGTTAATTGTCATTAACATTTCTAATCGATTCCTGAATCTTGAGCCGGTTTTGGGTGCTTTAGCTCAGGATTTAGGATTGTCTACGCTGAGGCAGAGGGAAGCGAATATTTCTGAATCTGAGCGGGAAATTGGGAAATCTCCTTCTCATTGGGTGCTATTTGCTCGTAATCAAAAAGATTTGGGCAATCTCGTCAGTGATTCGCGCTGGCAACCCATCCCGGAAACAAAATCAGCGCCTCTGTGGACAGATGATTTTTCTAATATCTTCCGCGTGTTACGTGCCTTTGCAGCTAGAAAAGACGGGTGAATGACAGATGCGATCGCGCTGAGTCGCGTTTGGGCGATCGCACGCCCTTTACAGTCTACCGTAGCTGCCGTAATACTTTGATTTGTGAGGTGTTGAGCGTGGATGAGTTGGCAAAAGCGTCGAGATGAGGAGGCTGATTTAAATAAATTGATTGAGGTGCTGTCTCGGTAGCTATTCTCTTGGCTTTTTCTTTAATCGATTTGAGTACCAGACGAACTACCCATGAAGAGAGGTGCGGATTTTCATCTATTTCGGTCATCAGAGCATCTAAATCGTTAATAATCGCCATCATTGGGTAGTTAATATCTTTTTGCATGACTTTGACACTTTATTTGCAAGATTTGCTCGATTTACGCCTAAATCACTCAGATTGAGCGAATAGCGTGTTCTCGTTGCGGTACTTACTTAAAATAAAAAACTTTCGCGTAGCCCACAATCGTTGCTGTGTCACTCTCTTAGCCGACTTTCTACCCTAATGTTGTTTGCTTGTTGTTTTTTAGCCGATGTGGTTAGCTACTCCTTGCTGTATCAGCACTTGTGGCTTGGAGAAGAACTAGCGATCGCGCTTTGAAGTCGAAACACTACCGCCTCTGACAGTAGACAATTCCTCAACCGGCACACACAATCAAACTAAAAACTTCCTTCCCTGAAGTAGAAGACGGGAATCAACAAAAGCGAGAAAAGCCATATCAAATCCGGTTGATTCCCCACAATTAAGAGGAACCCCACCCCGCTAGAACCGGCGGCTCCAGCTTTCCTTCCGAAGAGCGGGGAGGGTTGGGGTTGGGGGTGAGGTGCTTGCATTGCTCAGATGTTAATAAAAAAGGGGGGACTTTTCAGTCCACCCTACAAGAGATTATTACTTGAGTCTTAACCCAACAGAGCCTTCGCCTTCGCTACCACGTTATCTACGTTGAAGCCGAACTTCTCTAGAGCAACTGGACCCGGAGCGGAGGAGCCAAAGCGATCGATGCTAATCATTTTGCCTTCGTTTCCGAGGTAACGGCACCAGCCAAAGCTAGAAGCCGCTTCCACAGCTAAGCGCTTAGTTACAGACTTGGGTAATACAGATTCCCGATAAGCTTCATCCTGCTCGTCGAACAACTCCCAGCTGGGCAGCGAAACGACACGGACTTTCTTGCCTTCGCCGCGCAACTGGTCTGCTGCCTTGGCGCAAAGTTGCAGTTCACTCCCGTTGCCAATCAAGATGATGTCAGGCGTACCTTCGCTGTCGGAAAGAATGTAAGCACCCTTGGCGGTGCCTTCCATCGAAGTGCCAGCCAAGTTGGGTTGTGCTAGACGAGACAGCGCCAGCAGAGTCGGACGATGCTGATTAGCAGCCGCGATCGCTACTTTATAACAACCAGAGGTTTCGTTCCCATCCGCAGGACGCATCACCGTTAGCTGGGGAATTGCCCGCAGGGAGGCAATCGTTTCCACAGGTTGGTGGGTGGGGCCATCTTCACCCAACTGGATCGAGTCGTGGGTCATTACCCAGATCACACCCGCATGGGAGAGGGCTGAGAGGCGAATCGCTGCCCGCATATAGTCAGCAAAGACTAAGAAGGTTGCCCCATAGGGAATCAAACCTGTGCCGTGCAGGGCAATGCCGTTACAAATCGCCCCCATGCCGTGTTCGCGGACACCAAAGCGCAGGTTGCGATTTTCGTAGTGACCTTTGAGGAAATCGCCAGAACTCTTGATTAAGGTCATGCAAGAACCAGCCAAGTCAGCTGAACCGCCAAGGAGTTCGGGTAAAACTCCAGCTAGAGAATTCAAGCATTTGCCAGAGTGATTGCGGGTAGCATCTGCTTTGTCTTCTGGGGTATAGGTGGGGAGAACTTTGTCCCAACCTTCTGGCAGTTTGTTGCTAATCAGCCGTTCTAATTCAGCAGCTTCTTCGCCATATTTGGCTTTGTAATTTTCCCAGTTTTTGTTCCACTCTTCCTCATACTTAGCGCCGCGCTCGATTGCCTTGCGCCAATGGTTGAGGGCATCTTCTGGAACGTCAAAAGGCTCGTATTCCCAACCCAGATGCTCGCGAGTCGCTTTCACTTCATCGCCACCCAAGGCAGCACCGTGGACACCGTGGGTGTTGGCTTTATTGGGGGAACCGTAACCAATCGTAGTGGCAACTTTAATTAAGGAAGGCTTATCAGTAACAGCTTTAGCGGCTTCAATTGCTTTGTGAATTGCCTCTAGGTCGGTGTTGCCGTCTTCTACGGTTTGGACGTGCCAGCCGTAGGCTTCATAGCGCTTGCCGACATCTTCGGTGAACGATAAATCGGTGTGACCGTCGATGGTGATTTTGTTGTCATCGTAGAGGGCAATCAGCTTGCCCAATCCCAAGTGTCCGGCTAGGGAACAAGCTTCGCTAGAGACGCCTTCTTGGTTGCAACCATCACCCAAAATCACGTAAGTGTAGTGGTCTACGATCGTGTGATCGGGCTTGTTAAATTTAGCTGCTAGGTGAGCTTCAGCCATTGCTAAGCCCACAGCATTAGAAATTCCTTGACCGAGAGGACCTGTGGTGACTTCTACCCCTTGAGTCATGAAGTTTTCCGGATGACCGGGAGTTTTCGATTCCCACTGCCGGAACTGCTTGAGGTCTTCAATCGTCAAATCTTCGTAACCAGTTAAATACAGTAAGGCGTACTGTAACATTGAGCCGTGACCGGCAGATAGCACGAAGCGATCGCGGTTGAACCATTTGGGATTTTTCGGGTTATACCGCATAAAGCGATCCCAAAGCACAAATGCCATTGGAGCAGCGCCCATTGGTAGCCCTGGATGGCCTGATTTTGCCTTCTCTACGGCGTCAATCGCCAGAAAGCGGACGGAGTTAATACAAAGCTCTTCGAGTGATTGGGTTGCAACGGCCATAATCTCTTCTACTTAACGACGGTTTAGCACGCTTATTGGGTGAGCGGGAAGTTGAATGCTCTGGATCGCCCTAAGCACCCATTAACCGATCATCCCATTAGCCGGATGGATGGGCAAGTCGTGGGCAGTATTAAGGGATCGCCCATTGGTATCGAAACAGGTGGCTCTCTTGCTTACCCCATTTCGATTCGGAATGGGAGATCCCGTACTTTGTGAGAAACAGGATAAATTATAGAGGGTGAAGGCTTAAATATTTTCTCCTTCACCCGACCCGCTGATATTTTTATCGCCCCTATCTGTACTTTTTAAATGCGAGTGTCACATTGTGACCGCCAAACCCGAAAGAGTTCGACAGCGCCACCTCGACTGTTTGAGAGCGACTTTTGTTGGGTACATAATCTAGGTCGCATCCCGGATCGGGGTTTTCCAGGTTGATGGTGGGAGGAATCTGGTTTTGGGCGATCGCCATCACCGTAGCAACTGCTTCAATCCCTCCAGAACCGCCCAGTAGGTGCCCCGTCATCGATTTGGTGGAGCTAATCGCCACTTTGTAGGCACTCTCACCTAAAGCTTTTTTGATCGCTGCTGTCTCAGTCACATCGTTGGCTGGTGTGCTGGTTCCGTGAGCATTGATGTAGCTAACTCGATCGGGAGCCAATCCTGCATCTTTTAAAGCTAGCTGCATGGCTCTGCTAGCTCCTTCACCACCTGGAACTGGCGCTGTCATGTGGTAGGCATCGCACGTCATACCGTAGCCGACAATTTCCGCATAAATCCGAGCGCCACGGCTCAAGGCGTATTCCAGTTCTTCCAAAACTAAAATGCCACAGCCTTCGCCCATGACAAAGCCATCGCGATCGCGATCGAAAGGACGACAAGCATGAGCCGGGTCGTCATTGCGCGTCGAAAGTGCCCGTGCTGACGAAAATCCAGCCAACGATAAAGGTGTCACGGCGGCTTCGCTACCGCCACAAATCATCGCTTGGGCATATCCCCCTTGAATCAGGCGAAAGGCATCTCCCACCGCATTAGAGCCAGATGCACAGGCTGTCACTGGGCAAGAGTTTGGCCCTTTGGCACCCGTGTGAATTGCCGTTAAACCCGCTGCCATGTTAGCGATCATCATGGGAATCATAAACGGGCTACAGCGGTCGGGACCACGACTCAAGTAGATTTCTTGCTGGTCTTCCAACACTTTGAGACCGCCCACTCCGCTGCCAATGATGACGCCTACTTGTTCTGCGTTCAGCTCATTAATCACAAATTGAGCGTCTGCGATCGCCTGCTTGCTCGCGGCTACCGCAAACTGGGCAAAACGATCCATCCGCTTTGCTTCCTTACGTTCCAGGTATTTGTGGGGGTCAAATCCCTTGACTTCACCAGCCATGCGACAATCATGCCGGGAAGGATCGAACAATGTAATCGGGCCAATGCCATTTGTGCCGCTCAACAACCCTGACCAATAATCTGCCAAAGTGTTGCCTATCGGTGTAATCGCGCCGAGACCTGTGACAACAACGCGCTTCCGTTCAAAATTTGTCATTATGCCAGTAATAGATGGGTTTTGCACCCAAAACGCAAAACAGTAATAAGACCGAGGAAAGAAGACCCAGAACTAAGTATCTATTTTTATTTTCAACTTAGGACTTCCTTGTGGGCGAGTTTTGCACCGAGTTTTAATTAGTTTTAATTAACGCGCCCGAAGAAAATTCTTCTTTACCCGCCCCTACAGCATTCAGCACGATTATTTATGCCGAAGCCGCCACTTTGCCAGTGATATAGTCCACAACGGCTTGAACGGTGCCAATTTGCTCAGCTGCCTCGTCTGGAATTTCGATATCAAACTCTTCTTCCAACGCCATCACGAGTTCAACCGTATCGAGGGAATCCGCTCCCAAATCGTTAGCAAAGCTAGCTTGCGGCGTGACTTCGTCGGGTTCAACCTCCAGTTGTTCCGCCACAATCTTCTTGACTCTTACAAAAATTTCCTCTTGGCTCATATTGATCCTCTACCCATTCCCTCAAGCTTGTTCTTAGGGTTATACGGTTCTAAGCATCTCTTCATCTTATCTGAAAGAGGGGACAACAAAAGCGGTAGATAGTCGCTTCTCCAAGTGGCACTGTCATATTGAAACTTAAACGAATGTGACCAGTTGTCCCCGGTACGGTATGGACAAGCGATGATAGGGGTAAAGGGAGTGCTGAGGACTGTTAGCTTAGAGGCGTGACAGCGCGGACTGAATGAAAAAAGTAATTTTTTTGCTCCTCCTGATTCCTGACATCTCTTTCCTCAGTCCTCAGTCCTGAAGTTATCAGTCCTTCTCAAGTGCCTGTAGTCTTTCGTCAAAATATGGCATCCCCGACTCTTAAATATGCTTACTTTCCCGGCTGCGTTGCTCAAGGGGCTTGCCGGGAGCTTTACCAGTCTACAGCAGCCCTCACCCAAGCTCTGGGCATCGAACTGATTGAGCTAAAAAAAGCTGCTTGTTGTGGTTCTGGTACCTACAAAGAAGATTCTCAACTGCTAGAAGATACGGTAAATGCCCGCAATATTGCTCTGGCAGAAGAACTGAATCTGCCGCTGCTAACCCATTGCAGTACCTGCCAGGGCGTCATTGGTCATGTGGATGAGCGTTTGAAGGACTCCCAACAATCAAACCCAGCTTATATTGAGCAGGTGAATGGCTTATTGAAGAAAGAAGGCTGTTCTCCCTATCAAGGCAGTACAGAAGTCAAACATCTGCTTTGGGCATTGGTAGCCGATTACGGATTAGATGAGTTGCAAAATCGAGTTAGCCGCAAGCTTGCTGGGTTGAAATGTGCGGCATTCTATGGCTGCTATTTGCTACGCGCCCAAACTCATATCCCCTATGACGACCCGCATCAACCGGAATCTATGGAGAATGTGTTTCGGGCAGTAGGGGCGACGCCAGTTTACTACCGAGGACGCACCCAGTGTTGCGGATGGCCCCTTTCCAGCTATGCCACCACGCAATCTTTCAAGATGGCTGGGTCGCATATTCAAGAAGCCCTCAATGCTGGTGCCGATTGTATGGTGACACCTTGTCCCTTGTGCCACCTGAATCTCGACTCCCGTCAACCGGAGGTTGAAAAAACAATCGGGCATAAGTTGGGTTTGCCAGTGCTGCATTTACCCCAGTTAATTTCTCTGGCGCTGGGGATTAGCCCGAAACAGCTCGGTTTGGATAGACACATTGTCTCGACTCATCCGGTGTTGGAAAAATTGGGCTTTTAGTGGGTAGGGTGGGCTACTTTAGTCCTGGCATCGGTGTTTATCTAAGTTGTAGAAAATTCACCACCGTGATTGTTTCCTAGAAACTGTCTTGAGCTGCCAAGCCCTCAAGACAGTTTCTACAAAATCAGGACTTACGCAAAGCTTATATATATAGCGTTTTTTCGGGTTCAATCCCCCTGTGGTTGCCCTCAGATGTCGCGCAAGTTGCGTAAGTCCTGAAAATCTGAGAAATTTGATGTGACATGGCAAAGACTTTTAGGTTAAAAGAATGGTTAGGCGTGGGGATAAGTTTATAATTCCGATTAGGGATTGAAATAAGCTATGGATTTTGAACCAGAAGTTACTGCAACCTCAATGCCCGAAGCAACTGAATTTGCTGAACCACCACGAAGCGCCTTCAAAGCTGCGACGCTAACGCCTTTGGAGTTGCTGCGAGATACCGAAGGGTTGCTGCGACGCAAAACTTTAGCAACTCTGACGCCGGTTTTGCCGCCTCTAGTGGCAACCAGTTTGCAAGATGCTTCAGAGGTGGCTGATGAATCTCTCAACCAACTGGCTGAGATTGACTTAGATGAAATCAGCGATGAGGAATTGAAACCAGCTCGTATTCTGATTGGTTTGACTTTTTCGGGATTTGGGGCGCTTTTTCTGGTTTTGTTGCTGCTTTATCTGTATCTCTTGCATCCAGAACTTAGCCCAGTCCAGCAGGTGCGCGAATATTGGTATGAGTATATTTGGTTTGTCTGCTTGGGCGTTGCTGGAATGATGATGCTAGGTCGAGAGACGATGCGCCCAAAAAATTAAAAATTAAATTTCTCAATTCTTAATTTTTAAGTGTCAGGGTTCTGAAAGTAATCGCTGTGGCTAAACAAAATATTAAAGTTATTCTGCAAAAGGCAAAATCAAGCAATAAGTAGGCACTTCGCCTATTGCAGCGCTTTTAAACGTTTGCAGCTCAAACGTCAGTCCTGTATTTGCCTCCACCTGGGGAGGAGCTAACTGAGGGGCACCCGCGACAAAAACACCTAAAATTTTTCCGAACCGCACAGGTCAAATTTCCTCAGAACGTTTCCTAGCGTTACGCCGCATCTGAAACCACATCCAGATTCCAGTAATTACCAAGGTTAATAAACCCAGCGCATTCAGGAACGGATAGATTATCTCTAGATTCAGAGAACCAAAATGACCTTTATGCCAATCTAGCAGCCAGTCGAAGTCCTCACCCTTGCCTTCGAGATCGACAATTTGATAAATCGAGCCGGTGAAGAGCGTCAATAGGAGTGGCAGCAGCATAATCGGGGCAAGGGCGCGATGGAGTTGACGCAGACGAACCTGATAAATTCTCATGGGAATGTTTTTAATAAACTAGAAACAATAACGTAAGACTCTCGTCCCAGCCGTTAGTATCGCTGATCTCAGACTTAAGTGAGTTAAAGTTTTATAATTTTTCATCACTTAATTCAATTCTTGCAAAACTGTTTGCCGTTTCCGTGTCATCGGGATGAATTTAAAATGACTTGGCGAGAAATCTTTTTATTGTCTTTATATCGCCTGCGAGCAATATGGATATTCTGATTGTTGAGGATGAACCGGAAATTGCCAAACTCATCCAGTTGACTTTAGCAAAAGAGGGGTTTTCCTGTCAGTTATGCCGGGATGGTTTGAGAGCTTTACAAGTTTTTCAGGAGCAACAACCAGATTTAATGATTCTCGACTTGATGTTACCGGGTTTGGATGGGCTGGAAGTGTGTGCCAGAATACGGCAGAAACCGGGAGCAAAAGATCCCTATATTTTGATGCTGACGGCTAGAGGTGAAGAAATTGACCGGGTAATTGGTCTATCTACGGGTGCGGATGATTACCTTGTCAAACCGTTTAGCCCTAGAGAACTGGTTGCGAGAGTTCGGGCGTTACTGCGGCGTAGCTTGCGTCAGGGCGGACAACATCAGGTTTACCGCACTCAGCATTTCACGGTTGATGTAGAACAGCACTCTGCCTCTCGTCAACTGAGTCCTCATCCGTGGGAAGCACTCGATTTGACTACGTTAGAATTTAATCTCTTGACTACGTTTATCAGTCATCCCAGTCGCGTCTGGAACCGAACGCAACTCATTGAGAAACTTTGGGGGAACGATTTTTTTGGCGATGAACGGGTGGTGGATACTCATGTGGCTCGGTTGCGGAAAAAAATTGAACCTGACCCAGCCAATCCCACCTTTATTAAAACAGTGGTTGGTGTGGGCTATAAATTTGAAGACTCACCTCTATAAAATGCCCCGGAATAAAATGGGACTGCGATCGCGCTTGTTTCTTTCCCATCTCTTAGTGATGATGGTAGGAGTGGGTAGTCTACTCATTATCAGCAAACTGTCTTCTCCCCGCTTCTTTATCGTCCAGCTTGAACAAATCGAAGTCAGCGGCATACAGGTACGCTATGCTCGCAGGCAGCTGGTGAGAGGGTTTGAAACAGCCTGGAGTCGCAGCACTTTCTTGTCATTTATCGCGGGTGCCACGGCTGCTGGGGGCTTGAGTTATTGGGTATCTCGCCGAATTACCCAGCCTTTGACGCAGATGGAACAAATTACCCGCAAGTTTGCCGCTGGGCACTTGGATGAGCGCCTACCGAAGAGCGAAATTCCAGAACTCAACCGCCTGGGTGCTAGTTTTAACCGCATGGCGTCTAGTCTCGAAGGTGTGGAACAGCGGCGGCGAGAACTTATTAGCGACCTGACGCATGAACTCCGAACGCCCCTAACTGTGATTCGCGGCTACCTGGAGGAGATGGCTGACAGCAGGATTGAACCATCGCCAGAAGTTTACCAGCGGTTGGTGCGGGAAACAACCCGGCTAGAGCGGTTAGTCAACGATTTGCAGGAACTCTCTAAAGCAGAGGCGGGGTATTTACCAATCAATCTCCAGCCGGTCAATCTACGACCTTTATTAGAGTCCCTGTTGGAAAAATTTTCTGACCAGGTGCTGGAAGATGGCCCGGTGCTGCGGTTAGACTGTCCGCTCCAGTTGCCCCCGGTATTAGCTGATATTGACCGTGTGGAGCAGGTTTTGGTTAATCTATTGGGAAATGCACTGCTATACACCAGTGCTGGTTCGATTACGGTCAAAGCCTGGAGTGAACCAAAACGCCTCTGGATTGCTGTAGTGGATACGGGTCAAGGAATTGCACCAAAAGATTTGCCTCATATCTTTGAGCGATTTTGGCGGGCTGAGCAGTCTCGAATCCAAAATTCCAGAGGAACTGGCATCGGTTTAGCTATTTCCTCCCGGTTGCTAGAACTGCAAGGCGGTCAGATTGAAGTAGAAAGCGAACTGGGAAAGGGTAGTACGTTTCGTTTTTTCTTGCCTTTAGCTTGACGGTTGTACTTGAGCTAATGACTGTACGGGGCTTTTGTTGGAGCGCCTCAATTTTTATAGATTTTAGGACTCGCCGCACATCACCACATCTGCCACCGGCAACCACAGGGGGATTGAACCCGAAAAAACGCTATATGTATAAGCTTTGCGTAAGTCCTGAGATTTTATGAATAAGGCACCGTTCCTGGTTGGGCTTTCCACTTCCTAAGGTTGGAGGGCAAGTGTGTAA
This sequence comes from Coleofasciculus sp. H7-1, assembly GCF_057473865.1. Taxonomy (NCBI): domain Bacteria; kingdom Bacillati; phylum Cyanobacteriota; class Cyanophyceae; order Coleofasciculales; family Coleofasciculaceae; genus Coleofasciculus; species Coleofasciculus sp. H7-1. The sequence continues at coordinate 266,287 of NZ_JBYCCT010000066.1, read as the reverse complement.
TGTCGGAATTGCTTGCGTAAAGGGCAAAGGAAGCGTTGAAAAGTAATATAGCAACATAGCAAAAGTTGACTTTGGCAACAATTCTGATAATTCGTTACTAGATGTTCGTATTACAAACTTTAGGCACAACTTGCTCATACTGTTGTCATAACAGGCTGTTAGTCTGAGAAAATCCCTTTGCGTTAAGTTTTGTTAAGCAATAGAAATTGCCGATCTCTGGCACGGGAATGCTCAATAGAGAGAAATAAAGGACTCTAGATACACTTATGATCTGTATAGAAGTGATTTACCTGCTGATAGCGACTACTTTATTTACCATCTGGCTAGAATTCTTTAAGCGCGATCGCAGTTGGAATACAGAAGAAAGATTTTCATCTTTTATCACTTTGGTGGTCGCAACAGTTTTCTGGCCTCTGGTTCTTCCCATCGCTTACATAGAGGTTTTGAAAACTAAAGAGAAATTATAATATCGAGTTGTAGTTGGGAGCATCCCAATAAAAATTAAAAATTAAAAATTAAAAAAGGAAATTATTCAATTTTTAATTTTGCATTTTTAATTTTTAATTCTCTTGCTGGCACTAATCCCGAATTTCCAGATTGTACTGACGGCAGAGGGATTTTATTTTGTCTGTCAGGCGCGATCGCACGTTTTCCGGCGACACCACTATACAATCTGGTGCATACTGCATGACTTCTCGGATAAACCAGAAGGTAGCAGACACTCGCCTAACTACTCGCCGTACTCGCTGGCCATCTGCTAACCAATCATTAGCAATATCTTCAGGTTTAGCTTGATAAGCAAAAGCCAAGCCACCCGTTAAGTGCATTTCCACTTCTATCCGATCCAGATTAGGAAGCCACTCACCCTCAACAGGTATCACTGCCGCTTCTTGGATACGGTCTAAACGCAAACACCAGTTGTGAACGAGTTCCGATACATCCTGGTTTCCTTCTGTCTCCTCGCACCAGCAATCGAGATATTGTCGCTTTTCGTGAGGAGTGACTTTGGCATGGCGGACAGTAAAGTTCCACAAGCGACCCGCAGCATCTTGGTAAGAAAGCTGAAAGGGTTGCTGGCGGAGGATGTAGCGGTCAATCTCCAAACGCCAAGGCGGGGGCAGGTTCGCTAAAAAACGTTCTATTTCTGCTCTTAAGGGCAATGAGAGTTCGCTGCGTTCGAGAAGCAACTCCGCAATGATTTGGGCTTGTTCAATCTGTCCGATGTCGGTTAAAGCCCGGATAGACCGATCTAGCGCTCTAATGCGTGTTTCTGACCAATCATGGTTACGACCGATGATTAGCTGGCGACGCGCGATCGCTTCTACCAGCTTGGAGATGTTGGGACGTTCTCCCCACATCATGCCAAGTTCGTGGGCGATCGCTTCTAACTCTGCTTTGTCGCGATCGGAAACTGAGAGGGTAATAGACTGACCTTTTCGACTCATTAAAAGTGTCCGTATACTTCTATTCGTATGTATCTTGCCAATCTCTATTTTGAGTGCCATGATGAAAAGCAACAAGCAAGTCACGGACACTAAATATGGACAAGTCCGATTATCGCATCACCCTGAAACCTGTTTATTCTTGTCCCGCCTCAGAAACACCAAAGGGCGTAAAGCTACCAGATGGTTGGTCGCTTTCCTGGCATCAAACCGCAACGTTGGAGGCAATCCGCAACCCCAACGTCGATGTCATCTTCAACACCGCAATGACGGGCGACGGGAAAAGCTTGGCAGCTTATCTAGAGACGCTAGTAACAGACTTTTTGGCAATTGGACTATATCCAACTAATGAACTTGCCCGCGACCAGGAAACGCAAATTCAGGACTATATTGAAAAATTTCAGCTTAAAATTAAGCCGCGTGTTGTTCGACTCAGTGGGCAAGAGTTAGAGATTTATGCAGAAAATGAAGGGCTAAAAAAAGCAGCAGCAATTGCTACTCGCACAGGTCAAGCTGAAATTTTATTGACTAATCCTGACATCTTTCACTACTTGTATCGAGGTGCATATCTAATTCGTGATGATAGTCCTGATAAGCTCTGGAGCCGAATTGACAAGTATTTTGATTTATTCATATTTGATGAATTCCATGTTTTCCAGGCTCCACAAATTGCTAGTGTGATTAACACAATGCTGTTAATCAAGAATACTAATCGTCAAAAGAAATTTCTCTTCCTGTCAGCAACTCCGAATAAACAACTAATAGATCGACTCAAGTTATCTGGTTTTCGATGTAAGGAGATTAACCCCATTGAAGAGAACAAGTATCAGTTTCCAGATACAGAGGCTCAGTGTCAGCAACTGAATGGACAAGGATGGCGACAGGTATCACGAGAAATTTCTCTTCAGTTTATCTCTCTGGAACCCAGCAATAAGGCTTCTGAAACTTGGTTGAAAGAAAATAGCGACTTAATCTTTGGTCACTTTCAGCAGTATCCAGGGAGCAAAGGAGCAATCATTCTCAACTCAATTGCAACGGTGAAGCGCCTTACATCATTCTTTCGAGAATTGTTGCATCCTCATGGGTTAGTGGTTGGGGAAAATACAGGTTTATCTGGGAAGGAGGAAAAAGAGCGATCGCTTTTAGCAGATTTGGTTCTCGGTACTAGCACAATTGATGTTGGGGTTGACTTCAAGATTAATTTCTTAATCTTTGAATCAGCAGATTCAGGTAGTTTCATTCAGCGTCTAGGAAGACTGGGACGGCATGATGGCTACGAACAGAATGGACAAAAGATTGCTTTTAAAACTTTCATAGCTTATGCACTCGTACCCAATTTTATAGTAGAAAAATTGTTTCTAGGTGATTCTCCAGTTCTAGAAGCAACTGGCATTTATGACCGTTCCTTCTTTCACAACCAAATTCGTGAGAACTACCGCAGAATCAACGATTTTGAAGGATATTACTCTCGCTGGGGTGCAGTTCAGTCAATGCGGCTTTGCCGACAGCTAGGACATAAAACAATTAAGCAGCAATATGAAGGCAGTCAAAAGGCATTTCAAACGGCTTGCGAACAAGTATTTAATATTAGCCTGAAAAAGGTTTTTGGTCGTAGCATGGCATGGGAAAAAGAGTGGCAGCAACTCTCAGGTAAGGATAAGGGAAATCCTATTGCTGAGGATGCAGCAAGTTTTCGAGGGTCTAGTCCTCTTCAGTGCGGCATTTACGATCTCACAGAATCAAATCAGGTAGATAAGTTTAAAACTTATGATTTACCAGGGATTTTGAGTAATTTGGAAATCGAAGTGATGACTAAAGAGGAGTTTATGCGATCGCTTCTCCAAACTGCTGAACGCATCGGACAACCCATTCCCAAAGGGCGATTTGCACACTGTCTCGCCTTCATGAAGTTACGGACATATCGGGAAGAACGGCTGAACTGGCGGTTTACTTATTCAGGCAAGTTGGATGCGATAGCTTCTTCTTGGAAGGTTCAGGTTTTGACTGGTATCGAGGTTTGGCAACCTGACAACTATTGGATTAGTGAAATCAACAAGCGGTTGAGAAAGCAAGCTTTAGTCAGTTATGTGCTGCGTCATCCGGTGGCAGAGGTGCGATCGCGCTTGCGCCTCCCCATGCACTTTGCAATTTACCCAATCAGCGATCAATACAGTTTTCATGATGCAACTGCACCTTATTCTATTGCTTTCAGCCAGTCAGCTTTACTACTAGATACGCTTGCTTACTCGTTCAAAAGTAAAGGAGGTGAAATATGGATTGCTGGATAGTTTCAATCCCTGATAGGGATTAGGGGTTAGTTTAGCAGGGAAGCTTACGGCAATAAGCGCAGACTTATTCCTTTCAATCCCTGATAGGGATTTGAGATTCCTGCAACCCGTGAAATGAGATGTTCTTTGTCAAGGATGTCATGAGAGGGTTGAATAAGTCAACGCTTATGGATTGTTGAATAAGTCAGTGCTTTAATTTTGCTTGACATGAGCTATCGCTTTAAGTACCTTCAGATTAAGCAAATCGCTGAAGCCCAGAAATGATAAGCATTTGGGCTGAGGGATTTGTTTGAGAAAAATTCTAAAAGGAGGTGATAAATAACTATGCTTGTCAAATTGACCAATCTTGAGCGATTAATTGTAGTCCTAAAAGACGGTCAGTGGCATTCGAGCGATGAGCTAGCTAACCAGGTTAGCTGGCGCTTCGGACACACAGTGTTTGAAGCTCGCAAGAAGGGCTACTCAATTGAGAAGCGGAAGGTTGCCCACAACCGATTTGAATATCGGATGCTGGCAGCATAACGCATCTCATAGCTCCTGTGGGGATTTCTCTGGCTAACCAGAGAGTCCCTTACAAGGGAGGGAAGCTCTTGAGCAGCTTGCGGCATTAAGTTCAGGCGTAGGCAATCTTAACCCCCATTTGCTAAAAGCAAAACTTGATAGCACAGGCTGGTTAAGCTCCAACCAAAGAACAAACCTAAAGCAGCTAACTCTACTAAAGCTTCCCTCTCCTTTACTCCAACGTCAAAACACCAAAACATTTCAGAGGTCAACAATGAACGAGCAAAAACTATTAGAGAGGATTACAGTCAACCTCAAAATCTTTAGCGGTAAGCCAATTATTCGGGGTCGTCGGCTGGCGGTTGAGCATATTTTAGGAATGCTGGCGGCGGGTGATAACGTCCAGACTCTGCTGGAGGGTTATCCCTGGTTAGAACAGGAAGATGTGCAAGCTTGTTTGGTCTATGCGCGTCGGTTAGTCGGTCACGAGCGAGTTGAATTCTTACCAGTGGAGTTTTAGGGGTGAAGCTACTTCATTAAAGATGCCCAACGAATCGGAAGACCAGGAACTCATAGACCAAGTTCGTGAAATTTATGGAGCATTTTTAGAAAAGCCAGAAAATACAGATTTGGCAAACCGCTTAAGTGCGCTATCAGAAAAATATAGGCGAGTAGCTGAGATGGAAGTTAATGCTGAAGCAAACCCTTTCGTAGGCTTGGATCGCGAAAACCTGCTGATGGAAGCCGAGACTGAACTTGAAGAACTCTCCAGTCAAATAAAGGAAGTCTATGAACTGAATCTGTCACCATCCGAACGACGACTATTTGAGGGAAGAACGCAAGGCGAGATCGATGAAATGCAAGAACTGATGAAACAATGGAGTCCAGCTACCTATGCAGATGTTGCAGCCAGCCTCCTCGACCACTCTTTCAGAAAAAATTACGAACCCTTGGACTATCTGCGGAACGCATCAAGATTTGACAAATCTAAAGCAGTCAGAATTCCGCGCTTGGGTTCTAGTGAAGTGGGTACAGTCAGATGGGAGATTAGAAGCACCGGAGAATACCTTATTGAAACGCCAGAGGGCAAAACTGTCACTTACGGTTTCAATAATTAAAAAACATACTAACGGAGGGTTATGAATATTAAGCAAGGCGAAGCTGAAATCTTTGAGCGTAATCGACTATCCGAGCTTAAAAATCGTTTGTTTGCTTACGAAAAAGCCATGAAAGATGAACGTCGCAAGCTGTGGGAAGCCGAGAAGGAATCGGAGGAAAAACATACTGTTTGGAGCCAGCTAGAACTTCTTTCAACTTATATCTCTGGATACGTTAGCCAGATTGCTGATTACGGCTACATACGTCAAAAACCTCAAGAAGCAATTAACCACTTGCACCAGTTGAGTATATTCGATGTCGATTGCATTGTGAACTGGTATCACCAGTCAGGGGATGAATATCCCAAAATCAAGCAGTTCTTTGAGCTTCTGGACTATATCCGTCTCCTTGCTCTGGAATATATCGAACGGTATCGCTTACTTGAGCCTACAGAAAAATAAGCATTAAATAAGAAATAAAGAGAAAACCCATGGCTTCTAGAAAAAAAGATGAACAATTAAATCTATTTGATAGTGAGAATTATTTAAACTCTGAGCAATCTGATGACTCAGAAGATAACTGGTTGCAAGCTGATGATTCAGAGTCTGAATTTGAACCCTCAGATCGCACTATCGAACCCCAAGCGCGTGAGTTACTGACACTCAAGCTACTACGGGAGGCAATTCAGACTCAAAATCCTAATGATCAGGTGATGAGTGACTTTGCAGAGTATGTATTACCTAATCTGTTACGAATCGCAATTGGCGTTACTGCAAAAGGTGGTAAGTTTTTTGATGAACTCGATCGCAAGAATGAAGCGGAAGGAAAAGATAGAGTTCGACGGGACAATGCTGGCGATCAATCGCTCAATACTCATTTACTCAATGGACTATTTCCAGCTAATTTAATTGAGCAACGGTTGGAAAAATTAAATACTACTGTGCAGCGGGTGGTGAGAGAACGAGAAAGGCGAATCGTAATAGCTGGGTTTATTCTCCATGACTTTGAAAAGTTCCCAGATATGCCTGCTGATTGCCGCAAGTTACCATTAGAACAGCATCGTCAAATTATTGATGAAAAAGTCCGTCAGCTAGGTTTGGATCGCTTCCTCAATCCTGATGATTCAGAAGCCTACAAAGAGTATATAGATGATTTGCTTTGTGTGGCTTATAATGCTCAACGACGGTGGGATACGAACTGGAATTTTTCGGAGTTTGGACTAAATCCAAAATTACGCGATCGCACTCTCCGTAGTCTTTCAGATTTAACCTGTCTAGCCGATTCCCTAGCCTCTATCATCAAACATCCCCAGGATGCTGAAAATACAAGACTAAATGAGTTAATTCATAGCCTGAGTGATGGACAACTAAAATTTACTTACCATAGCATTGCTGAGAACCGAGGCGTACTTACTAATGTAGTCAACAATGCCGTGATGCAGGCACATACAAGCCTCAATACTGAAGATAAAGCTTACTACGAACCACTCTTGTATCTGCCTACAGGAGTCATCTATCTCGCTCACAGAGATGCGCCACCTGTTGCTCCAAATGGTTTACCCAATCGCGTAGTTGTTAGCATCAAAAAACTATGTGCTAATCAACTTTTAGCTCGAAAAGTTGGATTTAGTCGTGGAAATATTGGCATAAAATACGCTGACTACTACAACCTCTTCTTCGACGTTAAAGGTTTAATGCTATTTGCCGTTGATGCAGTGTCTAGCAAAATCAAGACGAGTAAGGCAGCAGATAAAGCTACTAACTTGGCTCAGTTTCAGCGCAGGAGTACTCTAGATAAGAACATTGATATAGATTTTGCAGAAGATGTTCGTATTGATCACTTGGCAGAGCTAGGAGCTTTAATCACTGGAAAGTTTTGGAAGGAATACCTTGATAAGGTTAAAACTGTACTCAAAAAGAACAAAGAACTACCTCCAATCCCAACTATCAATCTTACTGAAATAGCTGTTGACTTTCTTGAGCTGTTTGAGCATAAGCCTGCAATCATAGCACTTCAGCAACTAAAAGATACCGGAGGTATTGCTTATGACTGGTATTACATTGCAGCGCAATACCTTAAACGGAATCCGGGACAGGAAGATGTTCGTGAGATTTCTCAAAATCTTGTTAATCGATGGATAGAGGTCATTGAACCAATCATCACTCAGTATGAATTGTTTGATGAATGGAAAGATCTAAAAGATTGGTGCGATCGCGTAATTATTCTTCCAGGTAATACGTTCAATCAATCAGCCACCGATCAAGCTGAAATCTTTCTGAAGGAACTGACAAACTACAATGCTGCAAAAAAATCCAGTCGAGGACGGCAATTAATTTGTTCTATTTCTCATTCTGCTTATACAGTAACTGAGCAGATGGAGTCAGCAGTTTTATTCACTCCCCAGGTTTACACCAATAAGCAAATGTTGGGAGGTTCTAACGCTAAACGAAATATTTCTAGTATTGCAGGCATTGAAATGATGCTACGACAAATTTTGATGAATCAAACTCAAGCTGTGGGTAAAAAGTTTGAGGATGGGAAGTATCGCTATCTTTATTTCTATCCCACTTATTACTTCACGCCAGAGACTAATAAATTTCTGCAAAAGGCATACAATGGAATTGCTCAAACTCGCTTTGATACCAGCATCCGTAATCACTTTGTTAGTAAGGACTTGCAGGCAAATTTAGAACGCGATCGCTATCAAAGTGTAGACGCTTTCCTTATTAACGAAGATATCGAACCAGGGAAAGACCGAACCTTTAAACTTTCCTATCCAGAAGACCAGCCCTTGACATTTTACTTCATGGCGCTACCTCCTGGACGCGATGGCACTGATACCGAGTCTTGGGTAATGCCTACTTGGTTAGCATTTGCTTTCCCGATGATTCTGGATGTCAAAACAGTGGTTTCTGAGTCGCCGATTCCACCGTTTAATGATGGGGCTGAGTTTGAGGAAAGCGTATTTTTGGATAGTGCGCCACAAGCTTTTCGGGTGTTGCTGAAGCGCGATCGCTTCCGTCTTGACTATATCCTTGAAGGTTGGACGGAGAATGGTAACTCTTATCCCGCACCACTCAACGTCTTAACTGCCGCTTACGCTATACATTTAGATGTCAATGCTAGACAGGGTAAGTCCGGCTATGACTCCAACTGGGGTAGATTTACTGAACTATCAAAGGATTTTGAAACCAGTCCACTCTATGTATTCAGCTACCTAAATCGATGGGTTCGCAATCAGGGAATTGAAAATGCACGAATTGAGAAAATTAAGCTTTATGCTTACCACTTTTACCCCTGCTTTGACCCTTACACTAAATACGATCCAAATTCGGAGGAATTAATCGTGGGAGAAGAATCAAATCTCAATCATCCCAAAAAGCTAACGGAACTTTATCGCAAATTCTATCGAGCAAATAAGCGATACAATCCTAAAGCAAATGCAGTATTAAAACCTATTGATATTGCTGCCAAAACTATTCTTGAAGCTGATTTAAGTTTTCAAGGTGAAGTAATGGTTCATATGGTGGCGGCTGAAGTGTTCAAGCTAATGGATCGGGTTCATGCGTCCACAGCCGAAGGACGTTGGATATTCAAGAATCGGGAAGAAGAACGACAGGCAATTTTAGAGTTTGCTCAGTACTTTGTTGTGGAGGTATTTGAGAAATCTTTTGCAGGCGATCGCGCTCGTCTAGCAGGGCGTCAAATCAACTTAATTCGAGATACTTGTGAGTTTCTTTATCGTCTTGAAGATGACAAAGAACGTCAAAATATTCATCAACATGAATCCGAGGAAATTACCGAAATCGAAACTGAGGAAAACTAGATTATGACTATTCTCGATCCTACTCAGTCTTATACTTTTAGCAAATATTTTGAGATGAATATTTCCCCTCAAGATTTTGCTGGAGAATTTGGCTATACATTTACTCGAAAACGGCTGAATTTACCCCAATATCAGGAGAATCTAGATCGATTAAAAGAACTGCAAGAACGACTTGATGAAATTCTTCCGTACTTTGATTTGGCTAACGAGACAAGTCGCAGAGAAGTATTAGTTTCTCCGATAATTTTAGAATTAGTTCACTATACTAAATCTGAAGTTAGAATTGAGTATCAAATTAAAGTCAATGAGCAATTACAAGGTTACTTCGATTATCTGATAAAAAATCGCAATACCCTCTTAGTAATTGAAGCTAAAAAGGAGGATTTAGATTATGGAATGACTCAACTTTTTGCGGAATTAATTGCCTTAGATAAATGGCAAGAAAATCAACAACAGACTCGCCTGATTGGTTCAGTTACTACTGGCAAAATTTGGGAATTTGCTCAACTAGATCGCACTAATAAACATCTTGATCAAGGACTTGATAGCTATCGCGTTCCCGACGATTTAGACCATCTCATGCGGATTCTTGTTCAGGCTCTTATTGCTTAATTTTTCAAACACTCGTATTTAGGAGATTCGATCATGGCATTAGTTGAATCAATACTCAAATCAATCGACCAGAAGTTCTTTCACGCTGAAATTCCCTACAAACCAATGGGGAAATACGTTCACTTTCTCACTGTCCGAATTACTGAGTCTTACCCATTATTTCAAACAGATGGAGAGTTAAACAAGGCACGAGTAAGGGCAGGAATTACACCAGAAAACCATGCGGCAATTAGCCGTCTAACGATGTTCAAGCGCAAGCAATCTACCCCAGAACGTTTAGTTGGTCGCGAGTTGCTGCGAAACTATGGATTGATAACGGCTGAGGAATGTGAATACAACGTTAAGTTTGCAATGGATAATCCTGACTGTATTATTTATGGGTTTGCGATCGGCGATTCTGGCTCGGAGAAATCGAAAGTTGTTGTTGATACTGCATTTTCCATCACAGCTTTTGACGAATCTCACGAAACTTTCACTCTCAATGCACCTTTTGAAAATGGGACAATGGCATCGAAAGGGGAAGATGGTTCTAAACCAGGAGAGATTACTAGCCGGATTAATCAGCAAGATCATATTAAGCCTCAAGTATTCTTTCCAAGCATTGTGACGCTGAAAGATCCGACTGAAGCAGGTTTTCTGTATGTATTTAATAACATTCTCAGAACCCGACATTATGGCGCTCAAACTACCCGCACAGGTAGAGTTAGGAATGAGTTAATCGGTGTGATATTCGCAGATGGTGAAATTACCAGTAATCTCAGATGGACGCAGGCAATTTATGACAACCTGCAAGCTGAAAATAAACTAAGTTCCCACGATCCACTGGATGAGGATGAGGTAAAAATAGCTGCTACAAGCGCGATCGCAACTTTAATGAGCGAGGAGTTTATTGTGCATGAAGATTTTGTGAGCGATCGCTTTACTTCTCTGTTAGCTGAAATTAAATCTCTTACAGGTAATGAAGAGAGTCTCAAGCAGATTTTACAGCAAGCTCATAAAGAAGCTAAAAATTACAACAAAAAGCACATCAAGCAAAAGCCTGAAACTGATAAAACCAAGTCAGAAAAAGCAGGTAGAAAGTAGTAGCCATGCCTTTGATTTATCGGTGCCAGCTAGAGTTGCATGACAGTATGTACTATGCAACTCGTGAAATTGGAAGACTCTATGAAACAGAGGCAGTAATTCACAATTACGCCCTCTGCTATGCCCTGGGTTTAGTAGATAGTGAAATTTACGCGACCACTGTTCCCGAAGAACATTCCTATCGCTACTTTTGCCCGGAACAAGTACCAAAATACGAGGAACATTTAACGCCTTTAAACGAACAGGAAATTTATGTGACGCCAGCGCGATCGCTCTCTCATTCCTCCACTCTCAACACCTGGAAGTATGCGAATAACAACTACCACGTTGAAATGGAAAAAACCCAGAAGAATATCCCCAGTTTTGGTAGAGCCAAAGAAATTGCTCCTGAAAGCAAATTCGAGTTTTTCATGATTTCTAAAAAACCACTGAAACTATCTAAATGGATTCGCCTGGGTAAGTGGATGAGTAAGGCGGAAGTAGCAATTGTAGAAACTCAAGAGGTAAATAGTTCATCTGCCGAAAAAGAATTCATCTTCGCCCATCCTCTCAATCCTTTAGATGTGATGTTTTCCCATCGAGTAATTAGCTACGACGTAGTTAATATGCCCCCGGTTAGCCTAATTCAAAACGTCAGAATTCGAGGGCAATACTACAAATTTGGTCAGATGGAAATCCCAGCCTGTATGCAATATCGCTTCAGGAGTTGAGCCGGAAATTGAACTGCATGAAATCCTTATATAGAGGTAGAGATGCCCCACAGTCTAGTCCTTAACCTACTTCCCCAGTCACCAATTCCAGCGCAATTTCTGACAGGAAGGCATTTACACGCCCTGTTTCTCACACTTGTCAGTTCCGTAGATCAGGAATTGGGAAACTCTCTCCATAAATCCGGTGCTGACAAAGCCTTCACCCTTAGTCCCTTGCAAAGTAGCCGACAAATTAAACGGGTTGGACTGCAAGACTCTACTTTGCAATGGGAACACAAAACAGCAATACTTGCGGGTACGATTTGTTGGTGGCGCATCTCCCTACTGGATGACACTTTATTTAGCAAACTTACCCAGTTGTGGCTGAATCTTAATCCTCAGCATCCTTGGCATCTGGGTTCAGCGGATTTGCATATCACCAGTATTCTCGGCACTCCCCAATCTACTCAGCCTTGGGCAAATGCCAGCAGCTACGCTCAATTATACGAGCAGGCATCGGATAGCGATCGCCTAATTACCTTCAGCTTTGTCACCCCTACCGCCTTCCGCCAGGGAGAATACGATACTGCCCTCCCTACTAGAGAGTGTGTGTTTAATAGCCTTCTCAATCGGTGGAACAAATACAGCGGCATTGAGTTGTCCCACTTTTCAATAGAATCAATTTTTCCCAGTTTTTTCAACATCCACACGGAAATTGTGGCAGACTCCCGCAGTAAATTCATTGGCTTGACCGGAGAAATCAGCTATCGCATTCTGGGGGATGTTTCACCTGAAGTAATCAAGAACATCAACACCTTGGCTGATTTTGCTCTCTACAGCGGTGTGGGACGTAAGACACCAATGGGTATGGGTATGGTGCGGCGACTGCATATCAAGCCTTAACAAGAATTCTAGAGACCGATTTTACTCGCCCATACACTTTCTAAAAATAACTCAGACAACTAATAGCTTTGGTTGCAAAATATATGAACGATACTGACTACATTTCCATCGCCGCCTTGAATCAATATGCTTATTGTCCACACAGGTGCTGGCGGATGTTTTGTGCAGGTGAATTCGCAGACAATAGCTACACAATTGAAGGCACGGATTTGCATCAAAGAGTGCATACCGTTGGAGAAGGACATCGAGAAGAAACTTGGCAAGTTCGGGCAATCTGGCTGAAATCGGAAAGATGCAAATTGATTGGGAAATCAGACTTAATTGAAGCTACTGATGGAGAACTGTATCCAGTCGAATACAAACGGGGACATACAGGCGAGTGGGATAACGATGAATTGCAAGTCTGCGCCCAAGCATTATGTCTGGAAGAGATGACAGGACAAACGATTACTACTGGCTATATCTACTACGCCCACTCGCACCAACGCACAAAAGTTGAAATAACTGCCGAATTACGAGAAAGCGCGATCGCTACTATTCAATCCGTCCAAAATTTGCTAGCTACTGGACTGATGCCAAAAGCTGTTTACAGCCCACGTTGTAAAGGATGCAGCCTTTACTCCCAATGTTTGCCCCAAGCTGCTGACAAAGTAGGGCGTTATCAAGAAGCTAACTAGCTAAGTTTCAATTGGAGATCCCCCCAACCCCCTTTTGAAGGGGGACAAGAGAAACTGCGTTTTTGCTCTTATTCCCCTTTTTGAAAAGGGGCTAGGGGAATTGTCAAAGTATTGGATAACTCTTCACGATTTAAGGAGGACAAATGGGAACAGTTTATGTGACACAAGACGAAGCTTTTATCGGAAAAACAGACGAACGTCTCATCGTCAAAGCTGGGAAAGAAACTATTTTGGATGTACCGCTGATTAAAGTAGATGGCATCGTTGTTTTGGGGCGTGCTACTGTCTCTCCTGCTGTTGTTATGGAACTGCTTTCTCGGCACATTCCTCTGACTTTTTTAACGGGTACTGGACGCTATTTGGGTAGATTGGAGCCTGAAATGAGCAAAAATATCTTTGTAAGAAAAGCCCAGTGGAAAGCTGCTGGCGAGACGGAACAGGCGGTGCATCTAGTGCGGGGATTTGTACGCGGCAAATTGAAAAACTACCGGATTAACCTGTTGCGTCGAGAACGGGAATGTTCTCAACTTGATTTGCAATCAAATATTACTCGATTAGAGCAAGCGATCGCTCCCATTGATAAAACTATCAAAATCGATTCTCTTCGAGGCTTGGAAGGTGCAGGAAGTGCTGCCTATTTTGGTTGCTTTGACCATTTGATCAAAGGGTCAGAATTTCAGTTTGAAGCCAGACGCCGCCGCCCTCCGACTGACCCGGTTAATGCAATCCTTAGCTTTGGCTACTCTTTGCTCCGCCACGACATTCAGAGTGCAACGAACATAGTAGGATTTGACCCTTATCTAGGCTACCTGCACGTTGAGCGTTATGGTCGCCCTTCACTGGCTTTGGATTTGATGGAAGAGTTTCGTCCTTTAGTGGTGGATGCCATTGTGCTATCAGCACTGAATAAGCGATCGCTCACAAAAGATGATTTTACTGCGGAACCACTCTCTGGGGCTGTTTCTCTGACCAAAGAAGGGCTGCATAAATTTTTGCGATTGTACGAACAAAAGAAACAATTTAAATTCACGCATCCAGTCATGAAAAAGCAATGCACTTATCAGGAATCCTTTGAAATTCAAGCGCGACTGCTGGCGAAGTACCTGATGGGCGAAATCGAAAAATATCCGCCTTTAGTTCTGAAGTAAGCGCTTTCCAATCTTGTCTGCACTATGTATGTTGTTGTCAGTTACGATATTCCAGAGGACAAGCGTCGCACTAAAATCCACTCCATTCTCAAATCTTATGGGCAGTGGATGCAGTTAAGCGTATTTGAGTGTGAGCTGACAGATACTCAGTATGCCAAGTTGCGATCGCGCTTGAACAAGCTGATTAAACCCGATACTGATAGCATCCGCTTTTACTTTCTCTGTGGCTGTTGCCAACGAAAAGTAGAACGGATTGGTGGAGAACAGCCACGGGATGAAACCATCTTTTTTGCCGAATGCGCGGATGGGTAGGTGTTCAGCTAAACCGGGGAGCAAAAACTGGCTGAAGCTCCCCGCGTGCAAGCATTTGACCTTTGTGGTGAGCAATTCACCTTCCGCGGAGGTGGTAGGGGTTGAGGTTGGGAGGTTTTGGGAAATGCTGCCGCCAATGGGGGAGGGGATGAAGTGTGAACCGATTAGATTATGTGGTGCTTGTTATGCTGAGTCCCCTTGTCATCGGATTGAGTGGCAGTTTAAGTCTGTTTGGAAGTGCGTAGGCGATAGCCGAGGCGTAAGCCATCGCCATCAGCTTAAGCTTTTAGCCAAATGCCCGAAATGTGAAGCAAGATTTAAGATGCCTGCATTGTGAGAGGATGGGAGATGCGATCGCTGTCGATTATCTTTTGCTAGAATGGGAAATTTTCAACAAGAAAAGCTATTTGTATTGTAACTGAGATTTTAGACATCAAGGGGACTTTTTACTCCTCTACCTCCAAGATTTAAAACATGAGTATAAATCATCGTGGTTTTAACATCTTTATGTCCCAGTAATTCTTGAACCGTTCTGATATCATAGCCATCTTGTAATAATTGCGTCGCAAAACTATGACGAAAAGTATGGCAACTCACACGCTTATTAATCCCTGCCATTTTAACCGCCTGTTTAAGAGCTTTTTGTAATCCACTTTCATGAAGATGATGACGGCGAATAATACCACTACGAGGATCTTGAGAAATGCGATCTGAGGGAAAAACAAATTGCCAAACCCACTCTCGATCTGCATTTTTATATTTTCTTTCTAAGGCAAAAGGTAAATAAACTGAACCATAACCTTTGTCTAAATCCTGTTGATGTAAACGCTTGACAATCTCTAAATGAAACTTCAATTCTTCAGCTAAACTTGTCGGTAACATGGTGATTCGACTCTCCATGCCTTTTCCATCTCTAACAATTACTTGTTTTTGAGCAAAATCTAAATCTTTAATCCGTAATTGTAAGCATTCTGTTTGTCGTAACCCAGTGCCATAAAGCAATTTAACAATCAGTTGATGAACTCCTGATAAATGATTAATAATTGCCAGAACTTCATCTCTGGTCAGAACCGTTGGTACATAACGACTTCTTTTTGCCCGTACCGCATCAACCTGTAAATCTAACTCTTGTTTGAGAACTTCCTTATACAAAAATAAAATAGCACTTAAAGCCTGATTTTGAGTTGAAGCAGCGACATTTTCTTGTACGGCTAAATAAGTTAAAAATTCTTCAATTTCTTTTCCACCCATTTCTCTAGGATGTCGTTTATTATGGAATAAAATATAGCGTTTAATCCAATTAATGTAGCTTTTTTCCGTTTTGTAAGAGTAATGCTTCAGACGAATGACATCACTTACTTGTTCAAGGAGTTTTTTGGGACGTTGTTCCATAAGATGAGATCCAGAATGTTTCTTGATAGTATGACTATCTGGTATGTTATCCCGAAAGTTTCTGGTTGTCATCGGAGAATATACGGAATGTTTCTAGCTATCATCCTCTATGTGGTGATTATCCCGAAAGTTTCGGCTTTTTGTTCCATTGGGGTTGACAAGACGGAAAGTTTCGGTACAATAAATAGTTAGGTTTCGCAAACTCATTGGATAGAAGATTGTGGTGAACCATACTAAAGCTATCTTTGAGGAGCATTCATGAAAGCGATTATCTGCACAGAGTACGGCTCACCTGAGGTTATGCAGCTAAAGGAGGTAGAAAAACCTACTCCTAGGGAAAACGAAGTACTGATAAAAATATATGCGACCACAGTAACATCAGCGGATGTACGCATACGACGGGCTGATCCATTCCCCGTAAGGTTTTTCTATGGTTTCAAAAGACCTAAAAAAAACACGATACTAGGGTCTGAGCTAGCCGGAGAAATTGAAGCAATAGGCAAAAATGTAAAACGATTCAAAGAAGGTGATCAGGTCTTTGCTGGAGCAGGAACTAGTCTTGGTGCTAACGCTGAGTACATCTGTCTACCTGAAGCAGCAGCAGTTGCCATCAAACCTATCAATATGACCTATGAGGAAGCCGCCGCCATTCCTTTTGGAGCAACAACCTCATTACTTTTCCTGAGAGACAAGGGAAATATTCAGAATGGACAAGAAATCTTGATCTATGGGGCTTCTGGAGCATTAGGTACGGCTGCCGTGCAGCTTGCCAAATCCTTTGGGGCAGAAGTTACTGGGGTATGTAGTACGGCGAATTTGGAATTGGTGAAATCTTTAGGAGCCGACAAGGTTATTGATTACACCAAAGAGGACTTTACCAAAAGCGGTAAGACCTACGATATTGTTTTTGACACGATAGGCAAAAGTCCGTTTTCAGGTTGTCTAAGATCACTAAAGCAACACGGAATCTATCTCAGGGCTGTCCATATAAATCTGTCCCCAATACTTCGAGGGCTATGGACTTCGATGACAAGCAACAAGAAAGTGATCGGTGGAGTAGCGATCGAGCGGAAAGACGATCTCATCTTCCTCAAAGAGCTAATTGAGGCAGGGAAGATGAAAGCGGTCATAGATAGACGTTATCCGTTGGAACAGACTGCCGAGGCTCACAGGTATGTCGAACAAGGACACAAGAAGGGAAGTGTAGTCATAACCTTGGAAAACAACAAAACCTAACAACCGCGCTGCACCGGAACGCCCAAATATAGTTGGTTGAGCTGCAAAGGTTATCTACGTCCGGTGAGCGCGAACGTTAGACATCGCTTTCGGTCGGGGGCTTACGTATGAAGAATTTATGAACTGTGGGTGATGTGCAGGCAAGATTTATTTTCCTGAGACATCCTAAATAAAAGTGTCGAGTTATATCGGCTAGTCTGACTACCCAAAGTTCCAGTAGTTATGGTAAAAATTGTTCTTGTTGGCGGACCTACTGGTATTGGCAAGAGTACCTTCATCGATTCCCTCCTATCAGACAGAGAGAGCAGGGAGTTTTACCGTCCGATTTCGTACACGACAAGACCTCCTAGACTTGGAGAGACACGTCAGGAGTATGAACATATCTCTCATGATGACTTTCAGAGAATGAATGATGGCGGGGCATTTGTCACGGTCGATAAAATCTATGAAAACTATTACTCAATCTCGCGAAGTTCAATTCAGGAAATAATTGAACGTGGCGGAATTGCAATAAAAGAGGTTCATCCTAGCAATCATGGCAAGCTAAAGGCTCTTCTCCCTGATGTACTTTCAGTCTTAATACTTCCAGAAGATTCAGATAAATTTTGGACAAGAGCACAAAGTCGGATCTCCTCGTTAGGTAGCGATCGACTTCTACGACTACATGAAGATCAGGCTTTTTATGAATCACTTGATACAAGTGCATATCCCTTCGACATTGTTCTCAGAGTTTCATCCTCAATGTCTACAGAGGCTTTGAAGACTGTCTTTATTGCCTCTTTATTAGATAAAATTGTAGCCTCAAAGGGCTGTTGTATTACTGCATTAGAAGAACAAAATAAGGTAGGTTACGATCTCATAGCCAACGAATTCTTTGATGATCGACGAGTTACCACTGCAAACTTTCACGATTTGAGTATTGATTTTTTCAACCATCACGTTGAGTCCTATAGAGATCCAGACCAGATTGTGCTTGATCTTGGTGCTGGCACAGGATACTTAACCTCTAAGCTGAAAAAACTATTTAAGGCAGTTGTAGCAGTCGATATATCTTCTACAATGCTATCGTTAATTCAACCAGATCCAGGAATTATAAAGGTTGTAGCTTCCGCGTTTAACTTGCCCTTCCCAGATGAAACATTCAAGATTATAGTTTGCAGTTTAGCCGATCCTTTTCTTCTTCCTGAAGCTCTCCATGAGATTGCAAGAGTTCTCACACATGATGGAGCTTTTATATTCAATTCACCATCAAAGATATGGTCAGATGCTCTTCGTAGTATTAATCATAATTCAGAGCTAAATGTCACCAGATTTGTCCATTCTTCAGGCAATGAAGTATCGGTTCATTCTTTCACTTATACAGATGTTGAGTTACAGAATTTAGTTAAATCTTGTGGCTTCCGATTTGAGGTTTTTGAAGTTGCTCATGGCAGGGGATTAAAAAGTTCTCCTCGCCCCATTTCTTCAGCACTAACTCAAGCAGCACAAAAGCTAGGCTTGGGAGTAGACGATTTACCTATCCTTCAATTGATGGTTGTCCGTAAAGACCCCAGCGAGAATAAGTAGAGAGACATGAATATGATTAATTCAGCTAATGCTAAATCCATAGATGTAGATGAGTTTGGATTGAGACTGCGCTCGATATTATTGAAGAAAGACGAGTCGGCAATCTTAATATCAAATTTAATAGACTCTGATCAAGCCTCTGATATTCATAATATTAATTGTGATGGTTATGGTCGAATCTGGCACAAATCTATACTTCCTGAAGAAAACTGGGGAGAAATCGTTTTACCTTACTATCCAGCCGCGTGGAAATTAGGTATCTCAAGAGAAGAGGCGAGTACAATACAAGTATTCCAAAGTGCAGGATGTAACTATCGCTGTTGGTTCTGCTTCGTAGATTATCGACTCTTAGTTGCCGATATTAAAAAGGCTAAGTACTTTACTTGCGATTCATTAGTTAGCTCGCTTAAAAAAGAAGCTTTTATTCCAAAGGTGATCCGATTAAGTGGTGGACAACCAGATCTCACACCCGAATGGACACCGTGGATGATGAAAGCATTAATAAATGCAAATCTCCATGAAACCACTTATTTATGGCTGGATGACAATCTTAGTAATGATTATGCTTGGCGTGTACTCCGAGATGAAGATTGGGATTTAATGAGAAGTTATAAAAATTTTGGTAGAGTTGGATGCCTTAAGGGATTTGATCCCTCCTCCTTTCACTTCAACACAAAAGCTCCACCAGAACATTTTTATCGACAGTTAGAAATATTGAAAAGGCTTTTGGAAACACGACTTGACCTCTATTTGTATCTTGTTCTTACGTCCAATAATATATCAGCGTTGGCAGAGAAGATGGAGAGGCTACTAGATAGCTTACAAGAAATACATCTAAATTTACCTTTGCGAGTTTCTCCTCTAAAAATTAAGCCATATTCTCCTACAGTTTACCGCATGAAAAGCTCAGAAGAATTCGCTATGGAGAATAACCAATATTGCGCGCTCACGGCATGGCGAGAAGCTCTGAGAAAGCGATTTTCTCCCCAAGAGCTTAGATTACCGTGTTATGAAGTAAAAATTCACTAATTTCTCTAACTAAGCTCATGTCACTAGAAACTAACAACAGGCATTTTTTGAGCTTTAATTTAGCTTGCAAAGCGGTCTTACAGGACATTGTAAAATACGGGTCTGATGTGGATTCAATAATTGATCCAATGTCAGTCGGTTCAAATTTTGGATGTCAAGTTAGACCAACCAAGGAAATCATAGGCTATTCCTTTAGCCTTGAATCACCAACTAATAGACTTCTATCTTCAAAGCTTAGAAAGATTAATTTGTCATTTG
Source organism: Coleofasciculus sp. H7-1 (assembly GCF_057473865.1). Lineage (NCBI taxonomy): Bacteria > Bacillati > Cyanobacteriota > Cyanophyceae > Coleofasciculales > Coleofasciculaceae > Coleofasciculus > Coleofasciculus sp. H7-1. The sequence goes on along the minus strand of NZ_JBYCCT010000066.1, from coordinate 246,227 downwards.
CAGTTGCAAATTCTCTTTGGACTATATCTGGCTCTGATGAGCTAAGATTTATCAACTTTTATAATCAGAGAGGGAGAGACTTTTCTGACGATCAAATAACTTTATACGGTGCCCACGGCAAAAGATTATTTAACGCAAACGGAGTGAATCAAATCGAGGCTATTACTGAACGTCTAAAGAAAGATCCATATTCTCGTAGAACTGTTGCATCAGTATATTATCCATCTGACAACAGAGCATCTTCTAGAGATATTCCATGTCCCATCGCTATTCAATTTTTGCAAAGAGATGGAAAACTCCACGCGATAACCTATATGCGCTCCCAATCAGCAGCTATGGTTTTGCCATACGATATATATTCATTTACGTTTCTTCAGGAGGTTTTAGCTGTAGAATTAGGGGCTGAGTTGGGTACGTATCATCATGTATGCGGCTCTCTTCACTATTATCTTGACGAGGAAGCTTTAGTGAAACGAATTATTACAGAAGAGGATTTATTGACTTCCGACCCTTATAATCTTCTTCCAGCGATGCCCAGAGAAACCAGTCCACTAAAGATGGTTTCTAAATTGATGGCAATGGAGGAGGAACTACGGACGCAAATTCAGAGTGGAAGGAAGGTGAGCAGATCGCAATTATCAGGCATCCCAGAATATTGGCAAGATTTGCTGCTGATTCTGGTGATAAGGCTTTCTGAAAAAGCAGGTATGGAAATTCAGGAATATTTAGATTTCCTTCCTGAATATTTCTCAACACATCTTGAGAGTTCTGCATCTAAGTAGGGGATCTAAGTAGGGGTGAAAATGGGTATGCAATTAGATATCTTTGAGCAAAAAGATGCTTCAACAAGAAGTCGGGAAGAAATACTTTCCGCTGTGGAAAAATTGCGAGACTATCATGCTCAAGGTATTCTTGGTGGAGAAAAGATGCCAGAGGACTCAAACCCCAGCCTAGATAAGTCTTCAAAAGATAATTTTCATTATTTTACCTTACCTATGGCGCTGAATTACCAGCGTAATTCCTATAAACTTTGGGAGTCAGCCGTTGCTGCTTACGAAGATCCAGAAACGAACTTCATCTTTTCGCCTGAGAAGGTTGTCAGTACATCAGAGGATGCTTTGCGCTCTGCTTTAATGAAGCATAAAGTTGCCCTCCAGCCCAATCGCCACCCTAGTATCTGGAGAACCATTTGTGGAACCTTGACTGATCATTACCAAGGGGATGTAAGAAATCTACTTGCTGACAACTCCTATGATATATCTCTAGTTCTCAACGATGTGCAGATCAAGCACAAAAAGGGATTTCCCTATCTAAGCGGGCATAAGATTGCTAATTACTGGCTATACGTTATCTCCCAGTACACAGATGCAAAGTTGAAGAACAAGACCTGTCTTTCTATTGCACCTGATACTCATGTCATTCAAGCCAGCGTTATGCTTGGAGTCATTGAGTCTTGCGGCGATCAAAATGTGGTTCGTACTGATGTAGCAAAGGCGTGGGAAAAAATTTTAGTTGGCACTGATCTATCTCCGATTGATGTACATACTCCCCTTTGGCTATGGAGTAGAAGGCACTTTGAGCCAAGTATCTGGGATTAAAGTCAGAGATTAGCAATCCCGAAAACTGCTTCCGTTGCGCCGCGATGTCTAACAACCGTGTTGCAGCGGACGGTATGAAGAGCTTGGTGACGATGCGAAGGTTATCTGCCGCCGCTGACCAGGAACGTTATACCGAACCGATGCGCCCATTAAGGTTGTCTGTTTCTATCCGAGATTAGGCAAGCAAAAATGGTCGGCTTCGTTGGTAAGTCCACAGAAGTTATTGGCGATCGCCAAGCCCAAATAATTGTTAAGCGATCGGGGCATAACAAATCATTGGAGCGGACAAAATTGTGATATTTTTTGAGTTGGGGGCGATCGCCACCATTATTATCCAATTATCAGCAAAGTCTAAAATTAAACTATGCAATCGCCTGCGGTAGCAAAACTGCTGAGATTGTCGCGTAAACGTTGATGAATGCGATCGCTCCAAAATGGCACAACAGGCAAACCCTGATTAATCGTTTCCAACGCCAAACCACTGTCAAAACTTACCAAACATTGCCGCTTTAAATCCAATAACAGCATAAACCGTTTCATCTGCCCTTCTAAGACAGACGGTTGAAACAGCCATGACTCACTAGCTTTGAGCGTTTCCAGCACTTCCTGGCAAACCTCAAAACTCAAACCCATAGACAGCAAATATTCCATCACAGTCAGCGCCAACAAGTCTGTTTGCGAATAATAAACATTCCGACCCTTACCGCTAGGGTTAACCGTTGGCACAACTACCCCTTTCTCTCGCCAATACTGTAATTGCCGCCGAGAACATCCGGTAATTTGCGCTGCTTCTGTGCTGGTGTAGAAATTATCCATAGATTTTCATAATACCTAACAAAGATGCAAAATAATTTTGGCATCTTAAACACATAATGTTTTCTTGTGTTATGGTATTTTTATGAGCCAAATAACTATTCAGTGTCGCTTAATTGCCAAAGAACCCAGATGCCAAGCACTCTGGCGGTTAATGGCTGAATTGAACACGCCCTTAATTAACGACATCCTCAACCAAATAGCGAACCATCCCGACTTTGAAACCTGGCGAGAAAAAGGTAAACTCCCTGCTGGTATGATCCAGCAGTTATCTAACTCTCTGAAAACCGACCCCCGCTATATTGGTCAGCCAGGGCGCTTTTATACCTCTGCAATTACTCTGATTAGTTACATTTACAAATCTTGGTTTAAAGTCCAGCAAAGGCTACAGCAGCGATTAGTCGGTCAAATGTACAAGAAAATGCCAGGACGGAGATTTGAACTCCGGACACGAGGATTTTCAGTCCTCTGCTCTACCAACTGAGCTATCCCGGCGCACGTTTTTTGTGCTTTATTAATTTAACAAATTTAGAAGGTGTTGACAAGCCCCTAGTGGCAGATTCGTTAATCTTTTTAGTTTTTGTCAGAGATCCCGGTTGCAGCAAGGGCGATCGCTATTTTTGTGACGGTTCCTGAAAAGAAGGGATATCTGAATATCTGTTCAGATGTTATAGTGAATCAAGACTTGACTAGGAGAAAGCGATGACTACCGTAACTTCGATGAAATGTGCCTGTGAATCATGCCTGTGCGTTGTTTCCATCAGCGAAGCGGTGGAAAAAGGTGGTAAATACTACTGCGGCGAAGCTTGTGCCAATGGTCACGAATCTGGACAAGGCTGCTCCCATCAAGGCTGCAACTGTGGCTAGCTAAATGAAGGTTGAAGGTTTACAGCAGTTGAAAGTTCTCATAAACCGGCTAACCTTCAACCGGCTAATCTGCAACTGGCTAACCTTCCTTGCCTCAGCTAGCTTGCAGATTCAACTTTGCCCAGCCGAGAACGGCTAGAAATAGCAAAAACTGGACTAGAACAATACTGGGGCCAGAAGCAAAGTTGAAAAGACCGGATACAATCATTCCGGTAACGCTACTAATCGCTCCCAAGAAAACGGAGAGCCAGAGAAAGTAGATAAATTGGTGACTCAATAACTTGGCAGTAGAGGCGGGAATCACCAGAAAGGCATTTACGAGTAAGATGCCCACAGCTTTGATAGAAACGGCAACTGCCAGCGAGAGCAATACAACAAATAAGTAGCGATAAAGCTGGACTGGAACACCCTGAACCTTTGCCACATCGGGGTTAAGCGTCAACAATATTTGCTCTCGCAGCGTTGACAGTAAAAATATACTGCTGCCCACAAGCAATAGTAAAACCAGTACCAAGTCGGTGTTATTAATTGCGAGAATATCGCCAAATAAAGCGCCTAAGAGGTTGCCCCGATAGCCCTGGATGAAGCTGCTAAGGATGACGCCAATTGCTAAGGCACCGGATAGCACAATGCTGAGGATGTTGTCGCTGGCGAGATTAGTTTGGTCAATCAGGTAGAGAACCGCTAAACCAAAAATTACGGTAAAGGGTAGTAGCATCCAGGTAGGATTTAGCTGTAATAAGACTCCCATCACCAGCCCGACTAAAGCCGCGTGACCAACGGCGTGGCTGAAAAAAGACAACTGGCGCAAAGTAACAAAACTGCCCAGAAAGCCGCCCAGGAGTCCCATCAGGACGCCACCAGCGATCGCTCGTTGCATGAAGGGAAACTGCAACAAGGTGATTAAATTAGCGCTATCAGCGATCGCTAGCCAGTGAAAATGAAATAAGATCGACAAATCTAGGAGAGTCATTAGCTTTCCATCCACGTCAGCGAATCAGTTACGATAAGAGTATCTAGCTATAGTTTGAGAAATGTCAGTGCAACTTTCATCTGATGAAGCTGTAAATAGCGACCTTCAGAAAACAGAAAATTTAAATTGTAATCCGCCACACCCAGTTGACATAGATAACGCTCACCAATTGCAAACTCAGATTCTCAGCACCGAGAAGTCCCAGCGCATGGCAGAGTTCTTCAGTCTCTTAGGAGACGCCAACCGCCTGCGGATTCTATCAGTTTTGGCACTAAAAGAACTGTGTGTCTGTGACTTGGCAGCAGCGCTGGAAATGAGCGAATCAGCGGTTTCCCATCAGTTGAGAGCCTTACGCGCCCTGCGACTGGTCAGCTACCGCAAGCGTGGGCGCAAGGTCTTCTATAGCCTTCAAGATAATCACGTTTTAGACCTCTATCGCTCTGTTGCAGAACATTTGGATGAAGCCAATTAAAAATATCTGGCATTTTTAATGCAAGCATTTTTAATTGTTTTAGTGGTGATGATGATAGCGACTGAAGCTTGGGCCATAAGTAGCTAGCAAGTTTTGGGGAGAAAGGGCAATTTCCGGGGTGCCAGTGCAGACTACCGTTTGATTGAGGCAGAGAACGCGATCGCAGTGGCGACTTACCATGTCAATATCGTGGGAAACTTGCAACACCGTCCAATTTTCCTCGCGTTTGAGTTCATTCAGCAAAGCATAAAAATCTGCTGCACCCTGCACATCCACACCGGCAAACGCTTCATCCAGCACTAGAAGTTGACGAGGCATGACCAGACAATATGCAAGCAAAACTCGCTTTAGTTGCCCGCCACTCAGGGTGCCGATAGATTGACGGCGCAGGTGATAGGCATCTACTCGTTTCAGGGCAAATGCGATCGCTTCTAATTTTTTTTCATCTTGTCGCCAGAATGACAAAAAGTTTTGAGTTTTGAGTTTTCCTGACTCGTGTTTCTTCACCCATCCCAACCCCACCAATTCGGCAACAGAAATCGGAAAACTCCGGTCAAAGATAAAATTTTGCGGCATATAGCCTAACCAGTGACACCAACGCCCCAAACGTTCAACTGGACGGTCAAAAATTTCTACTTTTCCGGCACTTCGCGGAATTAATCCCAGAATTGCTTGCACCAGCGTACTTTTACCGGCACCATTAGGGCCAACTACTGCCGTATCAGTGCCGGGTAGCAATTCAAAAGAGACATCCCGAAGCGCCAGATAACTGCCTAGGGAGACAGTTAAGCCGTCAACTTTCAGAATTGGAGATGGGGAATTAGGGGCGTCAGAGTTTCTCACGTCTACTTGCAGGCAGCTTCCAGGGTTTGCAGATTTTGCTTCATCGCAGTGAAATAATGCTCCGGATTCAAGGGGCCATTTTCCAGAGGATCGATGGTTCGCAGGGTTAATTTCAAGTCGGTGGAGAGACTTTTGAGCAATTTATTGTCAGTTCCTGGTTCGCCAAGCAGCGCTTTAACATTGTACTTTTTCACTGCCCCGACCGCCTTTTGGATGTCAGCGGGGGAAAGGTTATCTTCGGGAATCTGAACCACTGCAACTTGCTTAAGCTGGTAGCGCTGAGCAATGTAAGGATAGGCGTCGTGGAAGGTGACATAAGTACAACCGCGATAGGGTTGCAGACGCTGCTGAAATTCTTTGTCTAGCGCTTCCAGTTGCTGAATGTAGGCGGTGGCGTTTGCTTGATAAGTCGCTTTGTTCTCAGGATTGGCTGCAATTAAACCATCCCGAATATTCTCTACTTGCTGTTTTGCTCGGACTGGATCGAGCCAAACGTGAGGATTGGCTTCTGCGTGGTTATGGTCTTCTTCGCTAGTGGCATCTTGACCATTCACTACAGGTGAGGCGTCTTCTAAGGCGTTCATGCCTTTACTGCTATCAATTTCTTTGAGCTGGGCGTTTCCAGAATTTTTTATCGTTTCTTGGAGAAATTCTTCCAAGCCTAAGCCGTTTTTTACCAGCACATCTGCTTGGGCGATCGCTTGCACGTTTGCGGGTGTCGCTTGATACTCATGCACTTCTGAACCGGGTGGCACCAAAACTTCTATCTGCGCTTTGTCACCCGCAACTGCCGATGTAAACCAATATATCGGCAAAAACGTCGCCACCACCCGTGGAGACTCCGTATTCTGCGTCCCTACTGGCGGCTGCGGCGAAGCACTCTGCTGTGGGGATGAGGGATTGGATGAGCTACACCCAGTGGCAGCTAACACGGACAGCAGCAATAGGGACAGGGCAAAGCGTGAATGATGTCGGATTTTAGGGCGCGTCACGGTTTATCTCCTGATTGACAGTGGAAGTGTCAATCTTTATTTTGAGAATGAGTCTTATTTTACTATATGAGAATAAGTCTCATTTTAGTATGATGTTGCTGCGGATGGCTGAGTTTTGATAGGTAAATGCCATGAGGGGGGATTGTAAATGAGTGTGTTTAAGAGTAAAGATTCTCATTAGCAACTGAGAATTTTCAGTTGAAAAGGGCAACTTATGAGCAAAATAAGTTAGCAAAATTGTCAATAGATTGCCCTTGCTAAGCAGTACAGCAGTGAAAATTGCTGAAAACATGGAAAGGGTGTGAGGAGTGAGAAATGAAATTTAAAAGCCTGTGGAATGCGCTGCTGGTAAGCCCAGCCGTGTTCGGTGCAATGCTGGGAATGGATGCTGAAGCATTCGCAACTGCAACCCCAGCGGTGATGGAAGTGAAGGAGAACCCAATAGAGGAAGCGATCGCCCCAACTCCCGCGATCGAGGAGGATAAAGAGGAATCTCAAACGTTACATCAAAAAACTGAAGAATTGGTATCAAATACGGCAGCTACCGACACCGCGCCGATTACCACCCCTTCTGAGCTGATGGAAGCATCTGCTGTCAAGATAGAAACACCAGCATCGGTGGTAATGACGCCGAATCAGTCAACAGTGGCTGATTTAGCTGAAATCCCAGCGATCGCGCCGAGATCGGTGACTGCTGATGCCGACGTTTTAGAACAAATCGATGTTTACAGCAATCCAGAGGGTGCGGATAGTTCCCTGGAACAAGTGACGAATGTTTCCCAACTGCAAGACGTAGAACCGACAGACTGGGCGTATGAAGCGCTGCGATCGCTTGTCGAACGTTACGGTTGTATTGCAGGATATCCCGATGGCACCTTTCGCGGCAACCGGGCACTCAGCCGGTATGAATTTGCCGCCGGATTGAATGCTTGTCTGCAACAAATCGAGAAATTGATTGCTGCCAGTTCGGCAGATTTCGTCACCAAAGCGGATTTAACCACATTACAGCGACTGATTGATGAATTTGGTGCGGAACTGGCGACATTGCGGACGCGGATCGATAATTTAGAAGGTCGCACCGCTTTTCTGGAAAGCCATCAATTTTCTACCACCACCAAACTACAGGGAGAAGCAGTTTTTGCCCTGGCAGGGATTTTCACTGGAGAAGATGCCACTGGCGAAGACATCGACAATGTAACGATTTTTGGTCATCGCACCCGGTTGAATTTTGAAACCAGCTTCACCGGGAAAGACTTACTGAGAACGCGACTGCAAGCGGAAGGACTGGGTTCTCTCACCGAACGCACCCTGACACCAGAAGGCAACTTGTTTTTCTCAGGTGCGACTGACAATGATGTTTTCGTGGATGCGTTTCTTTACGCTTTCCCCCTCGGTGAGAGAACAGAAGTGGTGGTTGCAGCAAATGCAGGTGCGGCGGATGACTTTACCGATACCGTCAACTTCCTTGACGGTGATGGTACCACTGGGGCACTATCTACTTTTGGAACGCGCCCCCCGATTTATTACCTGGCGGAAGGTGCTGGAGTTGGACTAAGGCAGCAGTTGGGCGATCGCTTTGAACTCAGCTTAGGCTATTTAGCGGGTGACGCCGCCAACCCGGAAGAAAATGGTGGTTTGTTCAATGGCCCTTACGGTGCCTTGGCACAGCTACTGATCAAGCCAAGCGATCGCTTGAAGCTGGGTTTGACCTACATTCATTCCTACAACAACAATGACACCGGCACTGGCAGCAATCTCGCTAATTTCCAGGGCGGACTTGCCCGCTTCTTCGATACCGATATTGACGGTAGTTCGGTAGGCGGTGGTATAACTAACTTAGGATTTAGCACCAATCTCCCCTTAGTCAGCAATTCCTACGGTGTGGAGTTATCTTGGCAACTGAGCGATCGCTTTGTTTTGGGTGGCTGGGTTGGCTACACCAACACGCGCAACCTCTCCACCTTAGGAGGACTCATTGATCGTGGCAAAGTTGACATCTGGAACTGGGCTGTCACCCTAGCCTTCCCGGATTTGGGTAAACAAGGCAACTTGGCGGGCATTATCGTTGGCATGGAGCCGAAAGTCACTGGCTCAACCATCGATATCAATCCCGGCGCAGTCGGCGCATTAACCGCAGCAGGCATCCCCATCCCGCCAGTGGGAGAAGATGACGATACTTCACTGCACATTGAAGCCTTCTACCAGTATCAAGTAACGGACAATATCGCCATCACGCCTGGGGTTATCTGGCTCACCGCTCCCGACCACAATAATCGTAACGATGATATTGTGATCGGCACTATCCGCACCACGTTTACATTCTAGTTAATATAGCGTTTCAAGAGTTGGGTAGAATATATCAGGACTTACGCAACATTACCACATCTAGGGGCAACCACAGGGGATTGAACCCCAAAAAACGCTATATGTATAAGCTTTGCGTAAGTCCTGATATTGCGGTTCTAACGTTCAGTAGGGACTTTTTGATTGCCATGCCCCTACAGATGTGTTGCACCCAACCCTTGAATTGCTGTAGTCAGGACTTACGCATATATCACCACATCTGCCACCGCAACCACAAGGGGATTGAACCCGAAAAAACGCTATATGTATAAGCTTTGCGTAAGTCCTGTGTAGTCATTAGACCTCTTGCAAAAATACTTGGCGATGTTCGTAATCGCGGCTACAAAAACGTAGGCGCGTTCATGCCGTCAGGCTTTAGCCTTCAAGGGAGGGTAGTCCGCCTACGCGGGTTTTAAGAGTCCGCGCAGGCGGACTTTGTTTGTGTTGCAGAATCTGCTGTTGCTCGTGTTCTATAGCTTGTTCAGGAGGATCGAATTGCTGCATCAGAACGGTTTAATCCTACGATTTAGCGTCAGGCGCTTCTAGCACAATGACATCAACGAGCGGTGTGGCATTAAAGTCTTTCAATAGGCGACTTTGAAGGGATTGAGTCAGATCAGCCCGAATTTGTTCAGCCGATCGCGTTGCCTCTGTCTGACGCTGCACATACACGACACAGAGCAACGTATTTTGCCCCTGAATGTTAGCTCTGGTAAATCGAACATTTGCCTCGACCAGTTGAACCGAATCATTTTGCTTCACCACCTGCTGCAATTGGGCATTTGCCCGCTGTGCGCGACTCGATCGTTCTAAGTCAGGTGAGCTAGAAAATTGCCAGATCAGTAAACCTGTCAGCACGATCGCACTGATCCCCACCGAGATCGGAAACACGCCGCGCTTGCCCCGCTGATAGCGCGATCCCTGCGTCGAGAGTCCAAACAGGCGAAACACCAAAGCAGCAGACAGGTTAATGCCGCCCAGTTGTAGCAGCAGCAAAAACAGTCCGTTGCTGGCTAAATCCCACCGTCCGATCGCACCTGCCATACCGACGATGCCTGCGGGTGGAGCGAGTGAAGCTGCAACCAGCATTCCAGTTGCGGCTCCCGACACCAAACTGCTGCGATCTGACTGAACTAAAGTCAGTGCTCCCGCCGCTCCCGCCGCCAGCGGAATCAAAACAGAAACCGTAGAAATTTGGCTGCTATCGATCATCAAATTTGTTGGAATCTGCTGCTGAAGTATCCAACTAAGCAAGGCAGTGGTGGCAATCGTGACGCTCAAGGCAGCAAAATAGCGAATGATACTGCGCTGAAGGAGTTGGCGATCGCCCCTCGCGGTTGCCAGTGCCGTATTCATAGCGGGACCAGCAAACGGAGCCAGCAGCATCGCCGCCACTAGCAGGTAAACCGTATTATTATATAAGCCAATCCAAACTATGACCCCAGCGATCGCCGCATAGCTGAGAAATCCTTTCCAAGAGCCGGTACTTTGCAAACCCGACAGAAAAATTTCGAGCGGGCTGCGTTCTTCAACGTTTGTCACCTGATCAGGGGCAGCGTCAGCAGGCGGATGCAAAGCCATGATTCCGGTTGGCAGCAGCGTAAAGCTCAAGTCTGGTACGTCTTCCAGTTTGCCGAGCAGTTCTTCGACTTTGCCATTAGAGATATGAACAAGCACCAAATCCAGCGGTTGCTCAATTCCAGCCGCTTCAAACTGCGCCAAGTTTGTTCCCTCACAGGCTTTGGCAATTTCTAAGACTGTTTTTCCGCATCCCTGCGGCACCTGCACAAGAAGCTGTCTCATCAGCTTTCATCATCTCAACGAAACGTTTTTTAAGGGTTGGAGGATCAAACTATCGGTAAAAGAGATCTAAGCCGATCGATAAATCAACGATGCAGCCATTCAAACACGCTAAGCGAAGCAACAGTGCCAACAAAATGGGCTGTAATTCCGCTCATGTTTGCCATTGCCACCATAATGTCGATCGACCGAATCATGCGAGTCGGGTCATAAATCGCCATGCCTTGGGGTTGAGCAATGGATTTCGATAACAGCACTCCCAGCGTTGCGCCGCCACCCAGAATCGTTAGCAACATGCCAACTAAGCCCGCGATCGCACCCAGACGCAACACGGTCATCACCTCTGCTTTGGTTGGGTGTTTCAGTGTGTCTGCATGACGCAACCGCCTTGCCAATCGCGTTTGCCGAAAGGCAAGGTAAATTCCAGCTAGCAGCGCTAAAATGCCGCAAACTGCCCAAAAAATCCCGACTCCAATTCCTGGAGTTACGCCTTGGTTCACTGGCACTGCAACACCAGGAGTTACACCACTGGGAAGTGCAGTCGCCTGACTAAAATTTCGACCCGCGATCGCAAATACGACCATCAGCAGCGAAATCGCTCCCAAGCCAATTTGTACAGAGAGACCGATCCACCCTGTCAGGCGTAAAACGTTACCCACTTTTTCTAGTTTCGACTCAAGTGATTGTCTTTCAACAGACTGCATATCGGCTCTCCATTAGACTGGCTTTATATTTCGCTGCTAGAGGAATTGTCTAAGCTAATTGTGGGCAGATCGGGCTGAGTTAACCTAACGCTCACGCACCACGTATTGAGCCGCTGCTTGATCCGCAATTGGTGCTGCTTTGCCCTGACTGACTAGTGCCTGATGAATCAAGGCAGCTACTTCACCGCGCGTTGCAGGTCGGGTTGGGTTCAACACCCGTTGATCGGGATATGTACAGAGAGACCGATCCACCCTGTCAGGCGTAAAACGTTACCCACTTTTTCTAGTTTCGACTCAAGTGATTGTCTTTCAACAGACTGCATATCGGCTCTCCATTAGACTGGCTTTATATTTCGCTGCTAGAGGAATCGTCTAAGCTAATTGTGGGCAGCTCGGACTGAGTTAACCTAACGCTCACGCACCACGTATTGAGCCGCTGCTTGATCCGCAATTGGTGCTACTTTGCCCTGACTGACTAGTGCCTGATGAATCAAGGCAGCTACTTCACCGCGCGTTGCAGGTCGGGTTGGGTTCAACACCCGTTGATCGGGATAGTTAACAACAATTCCGGCTGCGGTTGTTGCCGCAACATCATCCACAGCATACTGAGGAATCTGAGCGGCATCCTGGTAGTAGTCGCTTACTGCTAGCGAGACTGGGCGCTGTGAAGTGTTGCTTGCGGTTTGAGGGTTGGCTGCGACAGTTGCTCTAGCTGGCGTTGTCATCAACGGCTGCATCAACGTGGTCATGGCAAGGGGAAACATGAAGGGTCTCATAGCACGCCGACGAGGTGTAGCCTGCGCTGGGGCTGGTGTGGCAGAGGCTGCAACAGGTTTACTATTGTCGGCTGTGGTTGTAGGCAAATTTAGGTTTTGGGCCAGCGAAACCAATACCTCAACCCTGGTGACAGGCTGATTCGGGCGAAACTCTCCACCCGGATACCCTTTCATAAATCCCATTTCATAGGCATCTTCAATCGCTGAGCTTGCCCAATAGCCCTGGGGAATGTCTTTATAAACGCTGCCGCTGGCGATCTGCCGTTCTAGATTCTGAGAGAACGCTTTCTGCAAAATTGCAGCAAATTCGTCGCGAGCGACAGGTTCTTCTGGACGGTATGTGTCGTCAGGATAGCCCGTCACAATGTTGCGCTCTGCTAAGTTTTGAATAAAAGGCTGCGCCCAATAATTTTGTGTGTCAGGAAAGCTGGTATTCGCAGGTGCCGCCGCCATTGCGGAATCAGGGATACCCACAAAATAAGGTGTGATCGCGGCTGTTGCAAGTCCAAATATAAGCAGAGTGCTGCTAAATACCGAATTATATTGAGAATGAAAATTCATCAGCGGTCTTCTTTATTTGTTTGTTAATTCACAAGAAGTTTACTAATTAATCTAATTCGAGTTGTGTACCGTTTGAAGGAGATTAACCACTAAGTACCGCTGTTTGTATATTTTGAGTTGTCACCTATCACTAGATAGATATTTTACAACAACTTCCTTGTAGCAGAAGTTGTGCAAATTAGGTGGTATTAACTGGAGCAACAAAGGTAGAACGTTAGTAGACTGTTTGTTATTGTTAAGCAGTTTTTCTTCTCAGAAAGCGGAAGGCAAAACTTTGACATTAGGACGCTGGGTTGGATTAATTTCGCTGCTCATTTCGCTCTATGTTCTGTGGCAAGTTCGATCGATCGTGCTGCTGTTTTTCATGGCAGTGATCTTTGCCACTGGGCTAAATCGAGTCGTGCGCCAGTTTCAGAAATCTCAACTTAAACGAGGGGTGGCGATCGCGCTGACAGTGGCGATCGCACTCATGATTTTAGGACTGGTTTTAATTTTAGTCGCTACTCGAATTATGGAGCAAGTCGATCAGCTAATTGACCTGATTCCAGGCGCAATTGCCCAGGTTGCAAATCTCAACTACTGGATACAAGAGCAAATTCCAGGTCGAATCATTAACAATCTTCCTAGCTTAAGCGATTTGAGCCTTCAGCTTCAGCGGGTTGCAAACTGGGCAATCATTCACTTTTATCAGATTTTTTCTAACTCTCTATCCCTACTGCTCAACAGTTTATTTCTAACAGTATTAACACTGATGTTATTGGCAAACCCAAAGCAGTATCGCAATCTACTGATTCAAGGATTTCCTGCATTCTATCGCAGACGAGCAGATAGCATTCTCTCAAAGTGTGAGATTGGTTTAGTCAACTATCTGGGTGGAATTGCCCTCAGCATGGCTTTTATTGGCATTGCCTCAACAATAGGATTGCTTGTACTACAGGTTCCCTTGCCATTGGTGAATGGACTGATTGCAGGCATATCAGCGTTTGTTCCCTACCTTGGCGCGATCGCTAGCGTTGTCCCACCTGCCCTATTAGCTTTGTTAGATTCTCCCTGGAAGGCGATCGAAGTTTTGCTGCTATATTTTTTGATTCAGCAAATTGAAGGCAATCTGATCACGCCCATCATCATGAAACACCAAGTGTCTCTATTGCCTGCAACAACCCTTGCTTTGCTGACTGCCTTTGGAACGTTCTTTGGTATTTTGGGATTATTTTTAGGATTACCAATTTTAGTAGTCGCGCAAATCTGGCTTAAAGAGGTGTTAGTGAAAGATATTTTAGATCAATGGACAGTTCCTCGAAAAATAGCTTCAAGTGAATCTGCACAGCATGAACGTTGAACAAATTGCAAACTCCTTTGGATATCAAAACAAAATCGACATAATTCAGCTACGATCGCCCTGGCATCTTTAGCTCAACCGACTTTAGCCAAATTGATTTTAATGGAAGATTCTCTACTGATTACGGTTCTCATTAGCACAACTGTAGTGGTTGGCATTGGTGCTCAGGTTTTAGCCAGATGGCTTCAGATTCCTAGTATTGTCTTACTGCTGCTCTTTGGCATCCTTTTAGGTTCCAGCAGCTTAGGCGTGCTGGAGCCTTCGCTTCTAGGTAGCGGTTTAGAAGTCATCGTTTCTTTAGCGATCGCTCTGATTTTGTTTGAGGGAGGGCTAAGTTTACAGATTCGCGATCTAGGTAGCGTTTCGGTGAGTCTCCGCAATCTCGTGACCATCGGAGTGCTGATGACCTTTCTCGGCGGCGCGATCGCCGCCCATTTCTTGAATGAGTTTCCCTGGTCGATCGCCTTTCTCTACGCCTCCTTAGTAGTAGTCACGGGTCCGACGGTGGTGACTCCTTTGCTGAAGCTGATTGGGGTTGAACAACGAGTCGCAACACTTCTGGAGGGCGAGGGGATTTTGATCGATCCCATTGGTGCGATCGTGGCAGTGATCACCCTCAACATCATTTTGAGTCGTCATGAAGTGCCACTGGTTTTAGTCGGCACGGCAATCCCGTTATTGGTGCTGAAAAGCTTGGGGCTACGGTTAGGCATTGGGATAGCGATCGGGTTAAGTGCAGGTGGTCTACTCAGTCTGCTGCTCAAGCAGTCTAAATCGCTGCCACAAGAATTAAAAAATCTGGTGGTACTAGCAGCAGTGTGGGGCGCTTTTAGCTTGGCACAGGCACTCCGAAGCGAGTCAGGGCTGTTGGTTGCAGTGTTGATGGGCATCAATAGACCTCTTGCACGCAGTCGGTCAGGAAGATTCGATTTGAGAGAGATGAAGCTCATAATTATAGAGAGCAGCAATCAGATTAAAGCGCAAACTAAATCTTTTTCGACGATTTCTATAAGTCAGAGACAAGATTTTAAATATTTTCATCTGGCGATTTACATGCTCAACTAAAACTCTAATTTTGGCTAATTCTTGGTTCCTCTTTTTATCCTCATTACTTAATCTACCTCCTCTGGGTTTTTTCTGGGGAATCCGACTATTATCATGTAATTTTTGAATACCTTGATAACCTTTATCTCCTAAACACTCGATGTTTTCTCTCAACCTCACTTTACTATTTTTAAATATACAGAAATCATGTTCTCTACCCTTACCATGAGCGGTGCAGATGATTTGACCATTCGCTTGGTCTACCACTAATTGTGACTTGAGTGTATGCTGTTTCTTCTTCCCACTGTAGAACTTTTTTTGTTTTTTTTAGGACGTTCAATTGGGCTTTCTGTAACATCCACAATCACTACCTGTAACTGATAATCAGAATTGGCCAGTCTTTTCTTACCAGGAAGAGTAAAAGCTCTGGATTTAACCAGTGTATCTTCTATTTTTCGGATAATTCGGTAAGCTGTAGACTCATTTACTCCCCAAGTTTGGCCAATATGAAAGTAGGTGCGGTATTCTCTCCAATATTCCAATGTCATCAACAATTGGTCTTCTAAGCAAAGTTTCCCTGGTCGTCCTGTTTTTTGTTTGGTTTGATGAAAGCGCTCGCACTATCTCTAGCATCTGGTTAAAAGTCTCTGGACGTACACCACATAAGCGTTTAAAGTCTTCTGGTCTCAGGCTCTTTACTTGTAAAGTAGGTCATCAATGCTACCCAACTCTAACCTACTTGTCCCACGCCTCTGGGACTTTTGCAAGAGGTCTATTGACTATTGACTACTAAAAAAAACCAGCTGATGCGACAGCTGGTTGAACAAAATCTTTATTTTTGTTGTCGTTAATCCGAGGAAATCCAAAGCTGCGCGTTCCCAACCGCCAGCCGTAAGATTTCTTTAATATTTACTGTAACAGAAAATACACATTTTTAGTAAGAAATATTTACATTTTTTTGTAAAATTCTTACTTTAGATAGTTGATTGCTGTTTGAGGACGCCCCCAGATAATGCGCTCCTGCTTATAAATAGCAAGCCCCGGTTTGGCACCCTTGGGTTTGTAGACGTGTTTGGGTTCCGTATAGACAACTGGGACGCGATCGCTTTGTCTGGCGCGGCTATAGTAGGAAATTAAATCGGCGGCAAATTGCAAATCGGCTTCTTCAGGGACAGACCCCGGAGCGACGCGCAGCAACCCATGACTTCCGGGAATCTCCTGGGTGTGAAACCAGAGGTCGTAGTCTCCAGCCATCCGAAAGGTTAGCTGGTCGTTCTGGCGGTTATTGCGCCCAATTAATAACTCAAAGCCGCTGGGCGTCTGGTAACGATAAGGGTGACTTCCCTCCTCGCCCCTACGGCTGCGGTTGTCCGGATCTTCTAGATACCGCTGCTGTATCAGCTCATCGCGGATTTCTAATAGCGTCTGTAAATCTTCTGGGTCGTCGTAAGAATCCATCTGAGTTAGGGTTGCTTCCACTTGCTCCAAGTAGTCTATTTCCGCTTGCACCTCTTTGAGTAACGGTTCAACGGCTGAGCGAGCGCGTTTCAGCTTTTGATTTCGCTTGTAGAGGGATTGGGCATTTTGGACGGCATTTTTTTCAGGGTCTAGGGGAATGGTGACGGGTTTGTCGGTGTCAAAATCATTGAGGTCAATTGACTTCATCCCTGGTTCCCAGTTCTGAAGGTAAGCCATCAGCAAATCTGCCTGTTGCCGATATTGGTCTGCTTGGTCGGATTGCTGCAAGCGTTCCGTAAAGGTAGACGCCTTCAGTCGTAATTTTTCCAGAATATTGTTGAGTTTTTGGCTCAACTGATGATGAATCTGGTTAAATTCCTGTTGATTAAGTCGATCGGTGTAGTAGCGGTTGAGTAATTCTTGGATTGATTCAGCGGGCTTAACGATGCCCCAGCCTAAGACGTTGTATCCTTCGTGTGTCCAGCCTGGATGAAAAACCTCCCCTGTCTCGCCCTTAGCAAGAGGAGTAGAGGACTGGGAGGATTGGCTTTGCCAAATTGCTTGCAGCCATTCTTGCCATCGGAGAAATAATGCGTCCCAGTCGGATTGTTTGAGGCTATCGGTGGATTGCTCTGGATCTAGACTGGCGGTTTGTACCATTGAGACAACCAGCGCTGGACTCAAACCCCGGTAATTTTTCAGCATCTGACGCCGCAGTGCTGCGGGAATTAAACTCAGCCGTTCTTGCCAGCGTTCTTGGGATTCGCTTAAAGTCGGGATGGTCGCAGTGAGGGCGGGTGGAGCTTCGTAGGGCTGTCCGGTAAGGATGGGACGGACGCTAGATTGTTGAGCGTTGACTTGATGGGCGGCGGTGACAATCAGGTTGTCTGCACCTGTAAGAATGACGTTGCTGTATTTGCCCATAATTTCAACGTACAAGTGCCAGATAGCCGGATCTCCAGGGCGTCTGGCAAATTGTAAATCTATCACTCGTTCCCAAGGTGCGATCGCTGAAGGTGTATTCGCGTCAGCGCTACTCGCTTCTATCGCCACCAAAGCAAATCCCCCCAACTGATGCCGTAACTGGTCGCTGAAGGTAAATGTATCTGGCGTGCGGGGGGGCGGATCTCCAATGCAAACACGCGCCGCTTGCGGATGCCAAGAAACTGAGAGCCAACTCCGCCGCTTCAGGGTTCGCAGGGCTATAGCAATTGTAAAGCGATCGCGCTGATAAACTTGTTCCAGCCGCGCCGGTATCCACTCAGCACGCAGCTCAGAACAAGTGGCAGTTAAGGTAGTAAAGTCAACGAGTTGCACGCGCGATCGGTATTTTTTGTAAAGATTTCGAGGAACACTCTGTTTCTATCCTCTCAGTTTCAGGCTACTTCCGACAAAAAAACGCACAAAGCTATTTTAAAGGAGCCTTCTGCGTTGATGAGTATGACCCGTTTCTGTTTAGACAGATTGGCGACGGCGACGAGTTTTTAAGCCGAGTGCGATCGCTCCCAAAGTCAATCCTAGCGTCGCACTGGGTTCTGGAACGCTCTGTTGGTTTTTCCAGTCATCGGTCGTCCCAACTTTGATTTGGTAGGCGAGATTGGATTGGGTGGGGGTTTTTCCCGTCCAACTCATAATTGAATTACCTGTAAGGCTGAAACTACCCGATACGTCGCCGATCCGAAGATATTGCACTCCTCCCTTCACATCCTCAAAAATATTGCCGTTGGCATCCTTAGACCAGGTTGTGCAATTAGGACTCAGGGTACATGAAACGCTAGAAGTTTCGGCGATGGACTTCGTACCCGACACATCCTTCAGCAATAAGTCTTTGACCGTCATGCTGCTATTAGTGTTATTTGCTCTAGTGCGGACGAAGATATCTGTGACGCCTTGAGTAAATTTCGATGTGTAATCGTAGGCTAAAGTTTGGTTTCCGACCTTGTAGGTAACTATCTTTGTAAGCGCGTCGTAAGCCAGAGTGAAAGCATCCACTCTTCCGCTTTGCCAGTAATTTGAACCTGTCAATTCCTGTTGTTGCTGCACTGCAAAATTAGTGCTTCCAGTATCATCGTGAAGGTCGAGTTCGTAAGTGCTGTTATTGCTACTGCCAATCCGACCCTCGGCAACAAACAACAAATCTACATTTAAATCTTTAAATGCTTGATCGGTTTCTAAATAACTTAAAGAAATCGCTTTTGCGTTCGCGGGAGCCGATAATATCCCTAAAGTTACAACGAATAATCCGATAAGTGTTTTACGAGTATCCATTTTTTATTCCTTAGTTTTGGTAAAGTGAAGCACGGTATGTCAGGATTACTCTTTACTTCCACCGCTTGCCGTGCTTTTGTCGGCGCTACTTTTTTAGCATAAATTACTCACGCCAATAATCGCTACTAAAAGTAGCCTACTTTACGGAAACTTTATCGCTAGAATTCGTATTTTGAAGTTATGAAAAAAGGCTAGATGCAACTATTCTTTTTTTGAGAATTGGAGAGGGAAAAAGAATTTGTCTCAATAAAAACACGGTGATTAATTTAAAAAAATGCAGGAAAAGCAGATTAATTGTAATTCTACGGATAAGCGCTCTATGTAAAATCTCGTAAATAATTGCAACCATCCATCCTCTCGTACTATTTGATTTTTATATGGATACAAAGAAATACTCCCCACCACCTGAACCAGGAGGGATTCCACGGATATCAGATAAGCGATCGCGTCGCTCAACTTGTTCCATCCACGCTGGTATCTATTTTGCATCTAGTTCACAACCAGCGCCGAGAGGGATGAATTAAGCCGAATTTGTGCGATTGCGGGTCAAAGTGGTTGCAAAACCTGCCTCTGTCTTTCGGAATAGATAATAGGGGTAAAAGGGAAAAAAAAGCAGCGATCCCTTAAAAACGCGAGTTTTTGTGGATTTTAGGCTTGTAAGTCAAAATTTTTGTAGATAACATGGAAACTAGACTTAAATAAGCTTTTTAGGCGGTTATGCCGCTAGTTTTTTATGGACATTCAGTTAATCAATATCGGTTTTGGTAACATCGTGTCTGCAAACCGAGTGGTTGCCATTGTCAGTCCAGAATCTGCGCCCATTAAACGGATTATCACCGATGCCAGAGATAGAGGGCAGTTGATTGATGCCACCTATGGGCGTCGCACTCGTGCGGTGATTATTACCGATTCGAGCCACATCATTCTCTCCGCCATTCAGCCTGAAACTGTTGCCCATCGCTTTGTGATTGGCAAAGACGTGAATGCCAGTAACAATTAAGGCAATAGGCATTTTCACGGGTGACACGAGCATGAAAACTGGCAGACTGATTGTTTTGACTGGGCCAAGTGGCGTGGGCAAAGGTACATTACTGCGATCGCTCTTGAAGCGTCATCCGGAACTGTATTTTTCTATATCCGCGACGACTCGCGCCCCCCGTCCAGACGAAATTGAGGGAAAACACTATTATTTTGTCAGCCGCAACCAGTTTGAGCAAATGGTGGAAGCAGGTGAATTACTGGAGTGGGCTGAGTTTGCTGGTAACTGTTACGGCACCCTACGACGACAAGTGGAGGAGCAAATCCAGCAGGGTCAGTGGGTCATTTTAGAAATTGAACTAGAAGGGGCGCGGCAGATCAGACAAAATTTCCCCAGCGCACTACAGATTTTTATCCTACCGCCTTCCGTCAGCGAACTGGAAAATCGCATCCGAGGTCGCGGGCAAGATTCAGAGGTAGCGATCGCGCGACGGCTTAACCATGCCCAAGCAGAAATTGCTGCGGCGAGTGAATTTGACATTCAAATCATTAACGACGATCTGGAAAAAGCCCTGAATCGGATCGAAGCCGCTATCTTCACACCGGCAAGCTGTTGAATTTTCTACCGCTTTAAGTAGCAAAGGCGATCGCTTTGCACTTCTCGCTTTCTAGAGCCGGAAAGTGGGAATAAAGATAAAAATAAGGATCAAAAAGTTCCCGCTCAACTTCTAAATCCACCTTTAGATAGATATGTAATTTTCGATTGTGGGCAAGTCCGAAAAATCAGTTTGCAGCACTGTGTTTAATAACATGCGGAAGGAAAAAGACCTTCACAGACTGATTGAAAGGAAAAAGAACTGCTATGCGCCTCGGATCTCTTAAAGTAATTGGTGGATGTGCAACAACTGTTACGCTACTAGCCCTTGCAGTAGGTTTGTCCGTTCCCAAAAATTTAGCTGAACCTTCTCAGGATGGTAACAAATTTGCTCCCAGAACTGTCGCACCAGAACAGGCGGGAGGTGTTACTGAAGCTCAAACAGCCCGCGAAGCGATAAAAGCCAGAGTTGGTACTGCCAATGCTCTCGGTGCAAGTGTAGCTGGCACAGCGACGGATGATGGTCGGGTTTATAACGTCCTGAGTACCGTGAACATTCGCTCTTGTCCCAGTACCAGCTGCCGTATCCTCCGCGTCGCTAGACCAGGAGCCGATGTTCTCAACGATCCTAGCGGAGGCACTCAGCAAGGCAATGGTTATACTTGGATTCGCGTGACTTACGGATTCAGTTCTACCAATGCTTGTGAAAGTAATCGCTCTCAAGGATGGATGATAATTAATCCTCTCGCCCCTGGAAAGGTTCGCGTTACAAAAGGACCGTTAAACATTCGGTCATCGCCATGTTCGGGTCGCATTATTAAAACTTTACCAACTGGCACAGCTCTAGACTTCCATCCAGACCAAAACCAATGGAGCAACAAGTGGTATAAAGTTGTTGTTCCTGGGGCGACACCGGGACCTTTGGGCTATGTTGATGGTTGGGACTTCGCGGATGTCTACTAATATCGTTTCAGAATAATCGCTATCTAATCTAAAAGATGTAGGCTGAGCAACTGCTCAGCCTACATCTTTTAAATAGCAAAGCGAATCGCTAATCGCTTATTCCCAAGCATCTAAATCAAGTGCGCGGGAGCCACCGCGTTCTAGCTGACCTAAAAGGCTTTTGAGTTGCGACCAAACTAACAAGCCAATAAATAGGGTGAGTGGCATCGAAGTCCCAAAAGACAGCCATCCGGGAAAGCCAAAAATCTCTAATCCAGCTACTAGAAATAGACAGATTCCGCCACAAATTCCCAGGAATGGCAGCTGTAATTGTATCCCTTGCATCTGAGCCAAAGTCCGGGTAGAGCGGTTCTTTGACCATTCCCGCACTTGCTGTTTGAGGGTGGCTTCAAAGGCAAGCCCACAGGTTATTCCAGCAAACAAACCGAAAACGAGTAAAAAATACGGCGGATCTGGAAAATAGTACACTAAAAACTCCTAATGGATAACGGGTAACAGGTAAATGGGTAACGGGTAATCGGTAATGGAAGATTTACCAATTACCGCCATGTGCAACTTTTTCTTAGCCCCCAATTTATCAGGACTTACGCAACTTGCGCGACATCTGGGGCAACCACAGGGGGATTGAACCCGAAAAAACACTATCAGGACTTACGCAACAGCACCACATTTGGGGGCAACCACAGGGGGATTGAACCGACAAGAATGCTATATGTATAAGCTTTGCGTAAGTCCTGTTTATCAGGGGTTAGGGGGAGCGAAATGTCAAGGAAATTTTGTCATATCCCCCAATCCCCCCATTAATTGGAGGGAGAACTACAGAAAGTTGCACGCAGCGCCAATTACCAATTACCCATTATCGATTCTCTAAGACCCAACACTCTATTCTCTCTCCTGAAAGGCAGCAAGTGTGGCAAAAGAAGGTAATAGTGCTGCGACTCCTTCAGTGGAGAGTTCCGTCAAGGCTCCCAGCGCTACATTAAACAACCGTGACGGTTTCAGGTCATCTTTAACTAGATTCCATAGGCGTCGCACTTCTTCGGTATGAAGTCGGTCATCTTCTGTTAAGGCGATTAGGACTTGGCGTCGCAGAAACTGTCCTTCTTCAGAGAGGAGAAACTGTAAACCCAGTTGAGCTGTGGGCAACAGATCGAAGTTATCATCTGAGCGAGCGATCGCAATCATGTTCTCTAACCGCTGCCATTGGAATTTGCCGTCTTTGAACAAGACTTCAATCAAACGCCGCCGCATTTCTGGGGATTCGCCAGTCAGCAGACGCCGCGCCACGTAGGGATAGGCAACTTCGACAATTTTAAAATCGGGATTCAGACTCAGAGCCAATCCCTCTTGTGTCACCAGGGAACGAATAATTAAGGCAAACTTTGCCGGAATTCGGAACGGATAGTCATACATCAGTTCCGAGAACTTATCTGTAATTGTCTTAAAGTTAAAGTCCTGTACACTTTCGCCGATGACATCACCCAGCACGCTTTCTAGCGCCGGAATGATCGGAACAATATCCGTTTCTGGCGTCAAAAAGCCCAGTTTAACAAAGTCTTTGGCTAACTCAATATAGTCTTTGTTAATCAGGTGAACTACGGCACTGACGAGGGTTTCTTTGGTATTCTCCTCCATCTGATCCATCATGCCGAAGTCTATGTAAGCCATGCGACCATCTGGCATGGCAAACAAGTTACCCGGATGGGGGTCAGCATGGAAAAAGCCGTGTTCCAATAGCTGCCGTAGACCGGCTGTGACACCAATCTCGATCAATGTATCGGTTTCCAGACCGGCTGCTTTAATGCGCTCGGTATCGTTCAGCTTGAAGCCGTTAATCCACTCTAAAGTCAGAACGCGGGTGTTGGTGTAGCGCCAGTAGATGGCTGGGACTTTAACGCTGGGGTCGTCGCGGAAATTAGTGGCAAATTTTTCGGCGTTCCGTCCTTCGTTGAGGTAGTCAATTTCTTCAAATAACTTGCAACCGAATTCATCCACGATCAGAGTCAGGTTATGCCCTAAATTCAGCGGAAGCCAAGGACTCAGCCAAGCAGCCATCCACCGCATTAAGTAAAGGTCGAGGGTGATGGTTGGTAGCAAGTTGGGGCGTTGCACTTTGACGGCGACTTCTTCGCCGGTGTGGAGACGCGCTCGATAAACTTGACCCAGACTGGCGGCGGCAACTGGTTCTGGGGATATTTCTCTATATATCTCTTCTACTGAGCGTTCTAGCTCGGTTTCAATGATATTAAATGCGATCGCATTATCAAATGACGGCAGTTGGTCTTGTAATTTGACGAGTTCTTCTAAAAAGTCTTTCCGTACTAAGTCGGGTCGTGTGGAGAGAGCTTGACCGACTTTAATAAAGGTTGGACCAAGGCGAGTGAGAATTTCCCGCAGCTGGGTGGCGCGTTTCTCCCGATTCTTCCATTCCTGGTTCAGCCAATCGTCCCACTTCAAGCCAAGAACAAACCCTACAAATAACCAGATAATTTTGATGGCTCGCCAGAGAACTCGCCAGGGACGATAGCGGAAGTACTGGGCGATCGCTTCGGGATCGTAGCGCCGAGACTGGAAAGTGAGGGAGTACCGATTCACGCTTGTGCTTGCCTCTTTTAACCTAATTTAATTCGCAATTAGCGGCTTCTAGTAGTATTCAAGCCACTATTTAACTTGATCAATCGAATAACACTAATTTCCAGGGATTTCGACCGCATTCTTTCGTAACTTTACTCATTGATTTTTACCAGCTTTTTAACGTTTTATTAACTATAGTATACAAAACTACAGACACTTGCGGGGATCGCCTATCTGCTCTAAGAGATAAAAAAGTTCCCTCGCTCCCCATTTTTTTCTCTGTCAAGGTTCTATGACAAAATCGCTAAAGTCTCCTGCCAGCAAAAAAAGCAGTTAGTAATTCTTCTTAAGGAAGAAATTAAATTAATCTTAAGTATATTTTAAATTTTGAATAAATAGTGTATATGAGCCGTGAATCTCCCTCTGAGGAGGTAAGCACAGTAGGGGAGAGACATAGAAAATTTTTAGTGTCTGCCCAGCAGAGCGACAATGCTGTTTTGAGCCTAGACGCTTTGGCAAGGTAGCCAAAGCGCAGCGCCAGCCCGGTAGCGAGTTTTATTAGTATCAATTTGGTTTAGGTCAGCATGACGAGTGCTATGGCTCTGCCTTGCCATGAGCGTTTACTCCGCCCGTAGCGGTGATGTTTGAGAACTTGTCTTGGCGTTATTTTGAGGGGTCATTCATGTCGTTTTCAAAAAATTCAAAGAAAAAAATACTCAAGTTGTTAGGTTTGAGCCTTGTAGTGACAGCTTTGATTATTAGTCCTTCCCTACCAGGAAACAATTTCCACTTATTTAACACACCCGTTTTAGAAGTCAGTGTCAACGCTCAGCCTCCTGCTGGGACTGATGCGGCACAACCGGGTAAGAGTGACACAGCTCAGAATCCTGCTTCCTCGGAAGGCGAAGAAAAGGGAAAAAGAGACAAGGCTGAGAGTGCTTCGTCTGAAGGAGAAAAAAAAGGAAAGATCGATATTTTCAAAATTGTCATGGGTGTGCTAGCGGGTCTGGTGCTGTTCTTGTATGGTGTGACCAGACTAGCTGAGGGACTCGAAGCGATCGCCGGCGATCGCGCAAAAAATCTCATCGACAAGTTCACCAGTAATCGCTTTGCCGCAGTGGCAACTGGCACGGTGGCGACAACCATCTTAGATTCGTCGTCGGTCACGATCATCATGACGATCGCGATGGTGAGTGCTGGGTTGCTGACGTTCGTGCAGTCTCTCGGCATCGTTCTGGGTTCCAACATCGGGACGACCATCGGCGCTGAACTGATCGCTTTTAAGATTAACGAATATGCACCTATCGCCCTGTTCCTTGGTTTCTTGTTGCATTTTTTGGGTAAAACAGACCGCTGGAAGAACATCGGTTTAATCCTGTTGGGGGTAGGCTTGCTCTTCTTCGGTCTAGACACGATTGACGAGGCGATGAAACCGTTCCGCGACTACCAACCCTTTATTGATTGGATGAGAACCTTAGGGGAAAACCCGCTGCTGGGTGCTTTAGTTGGGGCGCTGTTTACCGTCTTGATTCAATCCTCTTCCGCCACAGTAGCGATTATCATTACGCTGGCAGCTTCTGGCTTGATCTCATTGCCCGCAGGCGTTGCCTTGATGCTGGGGGCGGAAGTTGGCACCTGCGCTGACACGCTGGTAGCGACGATTGGGCGATCGCGCGAAGCTTTGCGGACGGGTGTCTTTCATTTGGTTTTCAATGTGATAACCGCCGCCGTGGGGATCTTATTTGCGGCTCAATTAGCAGGTCTCGCCCAGTGGATTTCTGGGGGGGCTGATGTTGCCCGCCAAATTGCCAATGCTCAGGTGATATTCAACGTGCTGGGCGTGGTGTTGGTTATCGGGTTTCTGCCGTTAATTGCTCGTGGATTGGAAATGCTAATTCCCGGCGAGAAATCGAATCGGCAACTCGAAGCGGAGCCTCAAAAGGAACAAACTAAAGTGTAGAGAGGTAATACTGATTGGTTCTCTCCCCAACCCCTCTCCTGCAAGGAAAGGAAAGCTGAGTTTTCCTTTTAGGGAAGGAGGTTGGGGGAGTCTGCGTGATGCGATCGCTATTGGTTAGCTAGCTTCTGTGGTGCTGGACTTAGCTTCTAGGTTTTCCAAGCGGCTTTTGAGTTCCTGGTTTTGCTTCTTGATCTGGTCGAGTTCGTCTCGCAGTTGCTTGATCGCTTGATCCGATCCAACATTTTTTTGCACCCGCCCAATTGCTTCCTCAGCGATACGACGGACTCGCCCATCGGGGGTTTGGTCGGCAAGACTTCGCAAAATCCCAATAGCTTTGGGTGTCTCCATTTGCCCCAGCGCGATCGCTACTGATACTTGGGTTAAGAAAAATGTCTCTTTAGAGAGTTCTGCAAGTTGTTCGAGAATTCGTTCCAGGTTGACATTATTCTGACCCGCTGAAATGCTTCCCAAGGCGCGAATCGCTGCTAGACGTAACGCTTGCGGGACACCTTGGGCGGTGTATTCCAGAATCAGATCCAGCGCTTGGGGTGAAGTTTTGAGTTGAGACAAACCAGCGATCGCGCCAGTTCTCACAACCTCGTTCCAACCAGCCTTTTCTTTGAGTACCATTTGCAGCAGCTTCAGCACTTTCTCTTCTTTGGGCTTTTCGTCCAGATTTGCCGCCCCAATTCCGCCAATCGCATTAACAGCTGCTGACTCCACATAGTAGCTGGCGTCGCCGTCTTCTACCAATGGTTTCAGTGCTTTGTAGCTGTCGTGGGTTTTAATCGTTCCCAGTGCTTGCACCACTGCACGACGCACTAAGGCTTCTTTATCTTTTAGACCCGCAACTAGACCGTCAAACGCTTGATCGAGTTTAACTTCTGCCAACTGTTTGGCAACTTCCGCCCGAACACCCCAGAAAGAATCGTTCTTGAGAGCAAAAGAAAGCGCTTTTACTACCTCCAATCCGCCTTTTTTCGCCAACGCCTCAGCCGCATAGATGCGGGAGACGGGATCGGGATCGGATTGCAGTTGGGCTTTGAGTTCCTGAACTGGGTACTCTAAGGACACCGTTTTTAGGAAATTATTCCCGATGTCAAAGCTAATAAAATGGGGTTTTTCTGCGAGGGGGAAGTAAAAGCTTTGTTCCCGTTCGTGAACTCTCACCGTGAAAGTTTTGAAATTGACGGTGGAGGATTGTTCAGGCGAGGAATCTCGCGTCTCTACACGATCCTCGTTAGAGGAATTTCCTGGGACATAGCTAAAAGCGATGGGAATTTTTAGGTCAAATAAATCGCTACGGCTGCCGTTAGTGTCGCTGGTGGCTTGAGTTTGAGTAACGGTAACTTTAGCCAACTTGCTATCAGTATCCCAGGAATAAGCAACTTTGAAATCTGGATGACCGCCGCGATAAACGTACTGGTCAAATAAAAATAGTAGGTTGCGACCCGTCGCTTTTTCAATTGCTCGTAGCAGGTCAACGGTTTCGACTGTTTTATGGGCGTTATCCTGAACAAACGTGTGGATTGCTTTAAAAAATAGCTCGTCTCCCAACTCCGCCCGAATCATGTGATAGACACAAGCACCTTTTTCATAGAGGTGGCGGTCATACAGTTCAATCGCCTCGCGGTAGACGTGAGTAACAATCGGGCGACGGTAACGGCTGCTGTCTTCTACAAGGTAGCTACGAGCTTCATTGAGCAGGTAATAGGCTGCATCTTGCGAACCATACTCTTGTTGTGTCCACAGCACTTCTGAGTAAGAAGCCATACCTTCTTTAATCCAAGCATGAGACCAGTGCTTGATGACGACTAAATCTCCAAACCACTGGTGGGCGAGTTCGTGAGCCACTAAGCTTTCAGTGGTACGGTTATCTAGAGACGCCCGTTTATCCAGCAAGCAGCGGTCGGTTAGCAGCGTGGTGGAGGTGTTTTCCATGCCGCCAAAGATGAAGTCATCGACGCAAACTTGGGCGTATTTGGGATAGGGGTAGGGATAACCAAATTTTTCGCTGAAAAATTCAATCATTTCGGGCGTTTTGCCCATACTGCGGCGGGCGTCTTCTTCTCTGCCCTTATCTACATAGTAGGTGACGGGTTTGCCGTTCCACTCATCTTGAATTTCGGCAAAGTCACCCACCGCGAGAGTCATCAGGTAGGTGGGATGAACTTGCTCTTGTAACCAGTGATAAGTTTTGTAGTGGCTATCTTCCTCTGTTTTGATTAGCACTCCGTTGGAGATGGCGATCAAGAGTTTGGGAACTTTGACCCGAATTTCTGAAGTAGCTAACTGTCCGGGATAGTCGAAGCAGGGGAACCAGAAGCGGGAGTCTTCATCTTCTCCCTGCGTCCAAACTTGAACGGGTTTGTCGGGATAGTGTTTATTGGGGGAAATAAAGTAGATACCGCGCTGGGGTTTTTCCACCGAGTAGGCGATCGCTATCTCGATCGTCTTCCCCATCTGAGTGGGTGTCTGCATCTGGATGTGCAGTTGTTCGCCATCATAGTCAAAGCTTTGCGGCGTCTCATCAACCTGCACTGACTGAATATTTAGGTTGACGGCATCTAAGGTTAAACGGTCAATCCCACTCCGCACCGGCAATAAGGTAATGGCACAATTACCTCCGACGGTTTGGTTAGGAATATCCAGGGCTAAATCTAGGAAAATATGCTCGACTTGTCCGGGTCGATCTGGGTTGTAGTGGGGACGGGCACCGGGCAGTTCAAAGGATTTGTGACCGTTATTTTCTGAATCAAAATAAGTCTGCAACTTCATGGTGAGATTGACCTGTAAGACTCCGAAGTATAGCCGAGAATAAGGGCTAAGGAGGTTATCTCTTTAGGTTAACGCCTCCGGTCTGAGTGTACTTGTAAGCACGGCGACGCACGGGGTATCCCATTTGTAGCGAACCTCCAGATGCTTTGTCACTTCAGGCGCGATGATTTTCAAGCTTAACTTAGCGTTGTGTCTACTTGCGCTCTCAAAAAAGTGCGGGAGCATCCCGATGCCAGCAAATATACGCCCACAGGCTAGAAGAACGAAGCCTGACGAAGGCAGGCTTTGTATGTTTAGCCGCGAATGCGAGTCGTCGGACATTTTTACTTTGCGGAGTTTATCAGCGGGCGATTTTTTATTTAAACTTCATATTCTGCTTTGCGGAGTTTATCCAAATCAGGTTGAAGTCTTCCGATAACAATCCTTTTAGTAGGAATCTTGACTAAGCAAAATTACTAATTCTCCTTACAGGGATTCCTACTAAATCCGCAAAATTTGCAATGCCATTTGTAGATTTGTCAATAAAAATCACAAGAAGTAATAATCGGAGGAAAAATTTAAATGTCTGAAAGAAGACCAAATCGTATAGTTCCTATTATTGTTGGTACTGCCGTTGTGGTGGCGGGGGGCGTAGGTACTTATCTTTACTTGAAGGGTTCTTTTAGCGATACAACCAGCCCTCTGGCGAGTGCTAAAGTGGTGCCAGATGAAGCATTAATGGCGGGTTTTGTCTCCACCGATCCGAAAAACTGGGCGCAATTGCAACAGTTTGGGACTCTGGAAGCCCAAAAATTGATTGATAAAGGGCTGAAGGATTTCAACAAAGAGATGTTGACTGAATCCAACATCAATTATGAAAAAGATGTCAAGCCTTGGCTGGGTAGCGTGATGTTTGCCGTTCTGCCATCACCAACTGTAAAACCGGCACAAGCGACAACACCAAAATCGTCACCGGAAGTCCGGATGTTGATGGTAGTCGGCGTCAAGGACAAAGTGAGTGCCTTAAGTTTTGCAAACAAGCTGAAAGCTAAGAAAGCTGCAACCAAACAAATTGATTACAAAGGCATCAAAATAGAGGAAACCACAGATAAAAGTGGCAAAACCTACACGGCTTTGTTAGATAGTCATTTAGTGATGTCAGATGAAAAAGAAGCTGTGCAACTGGCAATTGACACGTTTAAAGGACAGCCTTCATTTGCTAGCAAAGCAGGTGCAGCCAGCATTCTGACTAAGGGTGTAGACGTACAAAATCCCATCGCTCAATTCTATATCCCCGATTACGCAGGGATGGTGCAGCAAGCAATGGCAAGCAATCCGAATACGCCCCAGCTTCCCCCAGAAACCCTGAAGCAGCTAAAGACTGTGCAGTCGGTGGTGATGGGTGTTGGGATTGATAATGCCGGTGTGAGGATGAAGGCGATCGCTAAGGTAGATCCCTCGGCGATGAAGATACAGTACAAGCCTTCTCCCGGTAAGATAGTGTCTGAATTTCCTACCGAAACAATTGCCTTGATCGCCGGAAATGGGATCAGCCAAACTTGGTCAGCGGTTGTCGAACAATCCAAAGCCGATCCCCAAATTCAGCAGGGGTTTGACATGGCAAGACAGCAACTCAAACTCGTTAATCTTGACCTGGATAAAGATATCTTCGGATGGATGGATGGGGAATTTGCTCTGGCGGCGATTCCATCGACCCAGGGAATTTTAGCACCAGTTGGATTTGGTGGAGCCTTGGTATTTCAAACCAGCGATCGCAAAACTGCTGAAGCCACCTTCAACAAACTGGATGCGATCGCTAAGGGAAACTCGATCGCCGTAGCGCCTAGAAAGATTCAGGGGAAAACCGTCACCGAATGGCAAATCCCGCAACAAGGCGCTTTCTTAGGGCATGGTTGGATAGATCAAAACACGATGTTTGTAGCAATTGGTGGCCCCATCGCTGATGTCATGGCAAATAAGCCCAGCCAGCCTTTAGATAATAGCGCATCCTTTAAAACGGTCACGGGGTCTTTGCAGAAGCCAAACGCAGGCTATTTTTACCTCGACATGGACAAAACTATGTCTTTGGTGAATCGCCAGCTACCTCCAGCACAAAAGAGTTCCATCACGCCTGAAACCACTGCTATTCTGAATTCCATGCACGGTATTGGTTTGACCGTTACTCAACCAGACTCATCGACGGGTCAAGTTGAGGTGTTACTTGCACTCAAGCCCAAAACAGGCAAATAGGAAGTCGGTGATGGGTAATGGGTAATTGGTAATATTCTTGAAGGGTGGGCATTGCCCAACCTTCAAGCAATTGATGGGATGAAAGCCCATCCGACTGGAGACATCTTTTTGGGGATTGGTAATTGGTCAAAAGGTCATTTGTTACTGATGATTACCCATTACCTATTACCCATTACCCATTACCCATTACTTATTACCTTATGACTGCCACGGTAAATACT
This sequence comes from Coleofasciculus sp. H7-1, assembly GCF_057473865.1. Classification (NCBI taxonomy): domain Bacteria; kingdom Bacillati; phylum Cyanobacteriota; class Cyanophyceae; order Coleofasciculales; family Coleofasciculaceae; genus Coleofasciculus; species Coleofasciculus sp. H7-1. Next base: position 215,078 of record NZ_JBYCCT010000066.1, on the reverse strand, counting down.
GAACTCGGATTATCTTCACGCTTAGTCAACGGATTGCTAGCTATCAAACCGTTAGCCAATCTAGCCAAGCAGCAAGCGCGTTCAATGATGATCAAACGCGCCGAGAAGATTGGAGTGCCTTGGAGAAAGCAAGTACAGACGCTTTCGCAATACGACTGGGAAACTCAGCTGGCTCAAGTACAAAACCTCCAACTGAGTTACCCAGAATACTACCTGCGAGCGTTCCATGCCTACGACAGTGGTAACTTAAGCTGGGAAGCAGCTTGGGAAGTAGAAGTTGCTGCTCATGCCGTTCACGCAGGAATTTGGCCTGATGCGGGGGCGCAAGGAGACGCCCGACTGCGCCAGAGTTATCTCGATATTCTCAAAAGCCAAATTGCTACTCAACCACAAGATATTTTAGATTTGGGGTGCAGTGTGGGGATGAGTACGTTTGCCCTCCAAGATGCTTATCCCCAAGCAAAACTCACTGGCTTGGATCTGTCACCCTATTTTCTAGCAGTTGCCCAGTACCAATCCCAACAGCGTCAAAAATCGATTCCCTGGGTTCATGCTGCTGCTGAATCTACAGGTTTGCCAGATGCTTCATTTGATTTGGTTTCTATCTTTTTGATGTGCCACGAGTTGCCCCAGTCAGCAACCATGCAGATTTTCCGCGAAGCGCGGCGTGTACTGCGTCCCGGTGGCTATTTGGCAATTATGGATATGAATCCCAAATCTGAGATTTATGTCAAAATGCCGCCTTACATTTTGACATTGCTCAAGAGTACCGAGCCTTATTTAGATGAGTATTTTGCGTTGGATATTGAACAAGCGCTAGTGGATTCCGGTTTCACTGCGCCAGCGATCGCTCGCAATACTCCTCGCCACCGCACGGTAATTGCCAAAGTGAAACAGAATTGAAAATCCAAAATTAAAAATTAAGAATGGGAATTGGTGTTGCACCATCAGGCGATGATTTTCTTTTAAGTTTCGCCCAAAGACACAAAAACTTAGCGTCTTAGCGTCTTTGCGCGACATTATCATCCGTCCAATGTGCAACGCCTAGAAATTCTTCAATTTTTAATTATTCTGCTTCCCCAATTAAAGTGAATGCACCCCAATCTTTGGGATCTGGATATTGCTTCATCGTGGTTAGCATCGCGCTTCGCAAGGCAGCGGCTTTATCGGGTGTTTTTTGAAGATTTTGATAAAACTCTGTCATCAATGAGGCTGTAGGGGCGTCTAGCACTTGCCAGAGGGACACAATTACGCTGGGTACACCTGCTGAAATTAAACTGCGAGATAAGCCGATCACGCCATCGCCAGTGATTCTGCCTCTGCCAGTATCGCAAGCACTCAGGACAACTAATTCGGCATTTAATTTCAGATCGAGAATTTCTTCAGCGGTGAGTAAGCCGTTATCGTTGCCAGATGGAGCCAACGCTATCGCACTTCCCAATCCTCGAATATCATCCAGCAAGCCATGAGTCGCTAGATGAATGATTCGCGCTTTGGGCATTTGTTGCACGATCGCTGCTTTCGTTGCCTGACTGCCGGTGAAAGCTTTGGTGTTAAACAGAGGCGCGATCGCTAAAGCTTCTCGTTCCGCACCTGGTAAGCTAGGTAACTGAGTCGGCGGATCGCCAATTTTGGCAGGAACGCTAGGCATGGTGGGATTCCCAACTATCAGCACATCTTGGTTTTGTATAGATGTAGAACTTCGCGTTCCTAGAAGCTGTTGTTGCTGATTAGTTAAATCCAATACCTGAATTGAAGGTGCCGTAAGGATAGTATGTTGTTCGATTAAGTATTTGCCAGAAGCATCTTGCAGTGCTGGGAAAGGAACTAGAAACAGTTCGCTTTGTGGAATAAAGATAATCCGAGCATTTGGGTCTTTTGGGAGCAGGTCGGCAATGGGTTGGATGAGCAGTTCGTGAAGTTGCTTGAAGCCTTGTTTTTCTTGACTTCCATTAACTCTACCCTCTACAGCTAAACCACGACCTCTAACACCAATCGATTCGCGGCTGCTGACAACAAGCTCTTCTAGAGAACTCTTTTTTTGCTGCCGCAACAATTTAAGATTGACTTTACGAAACGCAACTTTACCTGTTGGTTTAACTACCCAAATATAGATTTCCGATGTTTGGGCTTGTGTTTTTTGTCCTTCAGCATTTAAGTCTTCGTAGACGATAGAATATTCAACTAAAGTTGAGTTTTGAAGTTTGGCAATTTGTTTAATCTGGTTGATATTGGGTGAGGTGAGTGTAGCTGGGACAGATGAATTTTCAGATAGACGCGAAGCTAATAACTCAACGAAGGCTCTTGCTCTCCCACGTTCAGCAATTTCCAATGCGGCATCTGTTTTATTTTGTGCAATCAGAACTTGTTGCAAATTTCGATAACTGCTAGCTTGATCCTCAAAAATTGATACTTTGTTGACATCATTTCCACCTAATCCTGCTCGAACAGATTCTAATACTTCAATTCCATTTTTTAGATATTTTTCGGCTTCTGTTAGCTTACCAGAGCGCATAAAAGCCAGCCCTAAATTGTTTAAAGCTATGGCTTCTCCTCGTTTGTTTTTAATTTCGCGAGAAATTGCTAGATCCTGCTGAAAGTAATTAATCGCTTTATCATAATCGCCCATAGAATCATAAACAAGTCCCAAATTGCCTATCGCTTTTGCCTCCCCGCGCTTATTATTGTTTTGTTTGGCTAAGGCTAAGCTTTGTTGATAGTATTCACTGGCTTGTCGGTAGTCTCCCAAATTTTGATAGGAGAGAATTCCCCAAAAGTTTAATATATCTGCTTGTAAATTCCGATCGTTGATTTCTTGGGCAATTTTCAAGCTCTGCTGATAATATTCTTTGGCTTTATCGCTATTGCCATTTTCTTGGTAAATGTTCCCCAAATTTAGGATTGTTTGGGCAAATAATTTCCGTTTTTCTCGAACTTCTAAAGCACTTTGTTGATGATTGACTTCATCGGTAATTGCTAAGCTCTGCTGATAATAGCGAATTGCCTGGGGAGTATCGTTTAAATTTTTATATACAGTGCCTAAGTTAGACAGAATACCCGCTTCTGATTTGCGGTTATTAATCTTTTTGGCAATGGTTAAGCTTTGCTGATAATATTCAATAGCTTCCTGATATTTTGATAGATTTACATAAATGCCGCCTAAATTATTCAAAATTTCAACTTCGATTTCCGATTGCCCCATTTCCCGTGCAAGAACTAAACTTTGTTGATATTTGTCAAGGGCTTGGGAGTATTCAGCGAGGGATTCATGAACGTGACCAAGGAGTGCAAGAATTATCTGTTGGTTAAGGCGATCTTTAAGTTCTTGGGCAACGACTAAACCTTGTTGGAAGAACTTCCGAGCTTCAGGGTAGTTTTCCAGTAACTGATAGTAACTTCCGATAGATGTGAGAGCGACTGCTTCAGCCCTACGTTCTTTGAGTTGCTGAAAAATAGGTAGTGCTTGCTGCCAAGAATCAATCGCTTTGTGATAGTCTCCTATTTGTTGGTAGACAAGAGCCAGCATACCAAGAGCTGCCGCTTCACTTTTAGTATTTTTAATTTCCCGTGCAAGAGCTAAACTTTGTTGCAGATACTCGATTGCTTGGGGATATTGTCCCAGCGCGGAGTACGTACTTCCCAAGTGTCTGAGATTCTTCGCTTCTAAGGTACGATCTGCAATATCTCGCGCGATCGCTAAACTTTGCTGTTGGAAATCAATCGATTTAGTGTAGTCTTGCAGCCAATAGTAAACATTTGCCAGGTTTGCTATAGTGGTTCCCTCTCCCTGACGGTCTTTGAGTTCCCGATAAATCGTCAATGCTTGTTGCAATGACTGTAAAGCAGTTTCAAATTGACGGTTATCAATCTGCTGAATGCCTTGCTCTAAAAGGCGTTCAGCTTCTGCTTTGCGAGATGAAGTTTGCGCCAACACCTGGGTTGTGGAAAATGGCGCACTAAAGTTGAAAGGCGCTGAAGTAGTAGCTAGGAAGGCGATAAGCGCGAAGATTCCGAGTTGCGATCGCATGGCTGAAGGACGGTATTGATTGACTGCAATTTACTGTCTTAGCCCAGACTGATAGGCTGTGTCCAGTGGCGCTGTGGAAAGAAAGCGCGATCGCTCTCGGTACACGCTCCCGTTAAGATTATCCAGTAACTTGTCCGATAATGGCTTGCGTCTTGAGTAATTGCGCGATCGCTAAATGCTGCTGGTGAAACTCAAAGGTATCTAGTGATACTTGTGACTAGGGCTTACCGTTTAATTACTCAATAGCCATAAAAAAAGCCCGCTGAAGCGGACTTTATCGGTGCGTTCGGATAGATGCGTTCGGCGATGTTTAGCCCAGCATCTACAGAGGAAAGCTAATAGAGGAAAGTTATCTGAGTAGCGCGAGTGTAGGACGGCTACTCAATCAAGCCTTTTTGAATTTATCTTGGCGACGGCGCAACACTTCCGCTAGCGGGAGAAGACCAAACGCCAGTAAGGACGTGGGTTCGGGAACATCTTTGCTGGGATCGCCAGCGATACGGTTGCGAACCGCAACGGCGGTATCAGGAAAGTCGCTAAAGACGCCATCAATACCTAATTTAAAGAATTGTTCGTACTCCAGCTCTGGGTTGCCGTTGTAGTCTGGAGCTAGGAAGAAGTCTTCACTGCGGAAAGTGTAGGCATGAACCAGCAAACCCGCTGCATGGGCGTCGTTAATTAGGGACGTGGTTTGTAACAATGGCTTGTCAGCATCGCTAATTACCCCATCTCCATTCAGATCGTCAGGTTGACCATCGCCATTTTGATCGACAGTCTCAGCCGGAATAATCAGGCGTTTCCAGGGGCCAATTCCGCTTGCATATTGAGCGATCGCATTCAATCCTGAAGAAGTCAATAAGTCGCCATAAGTGCGAGAATCGCTACTGACAACAAAATCATACGGCTTAGCGGTACTTTCATCAAACAACTGAACCAGCGGCAAATTCGTTAGTGTTTTGAGAAATTTCAAGTTTGCAACTTCAAAGGATTGAATGAAAACCGCATCATCCGCATCGGTATAACCGTTATCGCTGAGGATTTTCACCAAAGGTTCTTCTAGCGATAATCCGATGGAATCAAAGTAAGTGGGATGCTTCGTTTCCGGATAAATGCCAATCGTGCGACCTTTTTCGGCACTTTTTTTCTTGGCTAAATCGATAACTTCTTGCAAAGTCGGAATTTCATACAAGCCATCATATTTAGCAGATCCGGGGCGCAATTGAGGGATACGCTCTTTTGCTCGGAGAGTCTTGATTTCAGCTAAGGTGAAATCTTCAGTAAACCAGCCTGTTACTGGTTTTCCATCAATTGTTTTGGTTGTCTTACGGTTAGCGAATTCTGGGCGATTTGCAACGTCTGTGGTTCCAGAAATTTCATTTTCATGGCGAGCAATTAGAACGCCATCTTTTGTGGAAACCAGATCGGGTTCAATATAATCAGCGCCCATCTCAATTGCTAACTCATAGGATGCTAGCGTATGTTCTGGACGGTAGCCGCTAGCGCCCCGGTGTCCAATCACAATTGGAGGGGCACCCGTCAAAGTTGCTGCTGCTGCTTCACCCACTGGAAAAACTGCCAAAGCTGCTGTTGTTAATAAAGCTAGCTTAAAAACGCGCCACATATTGCTTTCCTCACCAATCGGCTCAAGCTTGGGTTGATATGAAATTCATTAGTAAATCTACTTAAGTAAATGTACGGTGCCGAGATTAAGCTTGAGCATTAGGCTGGGTAAAGCCAAGGATAAATACCACTTAAAGATTGATTAAAATATCTATTTCTCGTTCCCGCCAGTTCCCGCCAGTTCCCGCCAGTTCTCGTCAGCTCCCACCAGTTCTCGTCAGTTCTCGCCAGCTCCCACCAGTTCCCGCCAGTTCCCGCCAGTTCCCGCCAGTTCCCGCCAGTTCCCGCCAGCCAGGGGTTTAAACCCCTGGCTAATAGCTTAAGTCAGTTAAAACTGACTAAAAATACTCAACTTTAGTCGAATGACACTGAACTTTTGCTCTAGGGAATGGTTTCACTATTGTTCAACCCAACGCCCTATAGGGGTTGCTGGGTTTCGTTCCCAGTATCCAGCCTACGGAATTTTGGCAAAAGTTCAGTGCCATTCCACTTAAGTCGTTAAGTTCGGTTAAAACCGGCTTAGATTTAGATTATGAGCCAAAAACTTAAGTCTCTGGCGGACTGAAGCGCCGGGGAGGTTGCTGAAAATGTCGGTAATGCTTTGGTTGAGCCTGGAAGAGCAAGCAACCCCCCGTTAGTTAGACTAAAAGCGGAAACGATAGAGTTTTTAGTAGGGATGGATGCCGTGGAAGTGACACAGGCAGTCAAGCAGCGGGTACAGGAATTGCGACAGTTGTTGCACAAAGCCAGTTATGCCTACTATGTCCTTGATGCTCCGATCATGGAGGATGCCATCTATGACCGGCTGTATCGGGAACTGCAAGACTTAGAAACCCAGTATCCAGAACTGGTGACAGCGGACAGCATCACTCAGCGCGTGGGTGAGAAACCGGCAACTCAGTTTTCTTCGGTGCGGCACAATATCCCTCTCTACAGTTTGGAAAATGCTTTTAATATTCAGGAATTTGCCAAATGGCAGGAACGCTGGCGGCGACAAGTCCCCGAACTCAATGCTTTTGAATATGTCTCGGAGTTAAAAATTGATGGTTCTGCGATCGCTCTCACGTATGAAAATGGCATCTTGGTGAGAGGTACAACGCGGGGGGATGGCATCACAGGTGAAGAGATTACTCAGAATGTGCGGACAATTCGCGCCATTCCGTTACGATTGAATTTAGAAAACCCTCCCACTCACGTAGAAGTTCGCGGCGAGGCGTTTTTAGGCTTAGATGTTTTTAAGCAAATTAATCAGGAACGGCAGCAAGCTGGCGATCAGTTATTTGCCAATCCTCGCAATGCAGCGGCGGGAACCTTGCGGCAATTAGACTCTCGGATTGTGGCAAAGCGGCGGCTGGATTTCTTCGCCTATACGTTGCAAATTCCTGGTAAGGATGATGCTGAGGTTGCCCGAACTCAGTGGGAATCGTTGGAATTGCTGCAACAGATGGGATTTAGGGTTAATCCCAATCGCCAGCTTTGCCACTCTTTAGAAGAGGTTCGGGATTATTATGACGATTGGAATACGGGGCGGTTGAATTTAGCCTACATGACCGATGGAGTCGTCGTGAAGCTGAATTCAATTCCGCTTCAGGAAAAGCTAGGATTTACGCAAAAGTTTCCCCGCTGGGCAGTGGCGCTGAAATACGCGGCGGAAGAGGCACCCACCCGCGTTGAAAATATTTCTGTGAATGTGGGGCGAACGGGGGCGCTGACGCCGTTGGCAGAGTTGCAGCCAGTCCAATTAGCTGGGACAACCGTACAAAGAGCCACATTGCACAATATTGATTATGTGCGATCGCTTGATATCCGCATTGGCGATACGGTGATTATCCGCAAAGCCGGGGAAATCATTCCCGAAGTGGTGCGCGTACTGCTAGAACTCCGCCCAGAGGGGACTCAACCCTTCCAAATGCCCACCTGTTGCCCGGTGTGCAATCAGCCGGTGGTAAAGCCCGCTCTGGAGGCGGTGACGCGCTGCGTGAATGCTTCTTGCCCCGCCATCCTCAAAGGGGCGCTGGTTCACTGGGCAAGTCGCAATGCAATGGATATCAATGGTTTGGGCGAAAAACTGATGCACCAGTTGGTGGATAAAGGGGTGGTGAATTCAGTTGCAGATTTATACGATTTAACGACTGATAGATTAGCGTCTTTGGAACGGATGGGCAAGAAATTAGCGCAAAAGTTGGTGGATGCGATCGCCCACTCGAAAACTCAGCCTTGGTCGCGGGTATTATACGGTTTGGGGATTCGTCACGTCGGTAGTGTCAATGCCCAAACCTTAACTCAAAAATTCACCACGATTGAGCAACTAGCTGGGGCATCCGCAGCGAATATTGAAGCAGTGTACGGCATTGGCCCAGAAATTGCCCACGCTGTTTACGGCTGGTTTCAAGTACCAGCGAATCAGGCGTTAATTGACAGACTGAAGGCAGCGGGTTTGCAACTCACCGCTGAGATAGAAACCCCATCCGCAGAAAGTAGAAGCGGAGTTCCCTCGCCCCTACAAGGCAAAACCTTTGTAATTACTGGCACGCTGCCTACTCTGAAGCGCGACGAGGCGAAAGCGTTGATTGAAAAAGCCGGTGGTAAAGTCACGGGTTCCGTCAGCGCCAAAACCGACTACTTACTGGTGGGGGAAGATGCCGGTTCCAAGTTAGAAAAGGCTGAAGCTTTGGGAATCACCCAACTGAGTGAAGCCGAACTGCTGGAAATGGTCGAAGATTAGATGTTAACAGCAAACACACCAAGGAAAGATTGTAGGAGCGTGCGGCACCAAACGTATCGCTCCTTTTTCCTTTTCATTACTAATATACCAATGCCACTTCACTCTAGTTCCGGTAGATGGCGATTAGGGCTAGCCTTATCGCTTGTGACTGTATTTTTGTGGGGAATTCTGCCCATTGCCCTGACGGTGACGCTACAGGTACTCGATGTTTACACCGTTACTTGGTTTCGCTTTTTGGTATCGTTTGGACTGCTAGCCGTTTATTTAGCCGCACGACAGCAACTACCACCTGTGGAAAAATTGCGCTCAACACCGCTGGGATTGTTAGCGATCGCTATTATATTTTTGGCGATTAATTACATTCTTTTTCTGCAAGGTTTACAGCTAACTTCACCCGCTAATACCCAAGTTCTCATTCAACTCGCTCCCGTGTTGATGGGTTTAGGAGGATTGGTTGTTTTTAAAGAACGTTATACCCTGCGTCAATGGGCGGGTTTAAGCGTACTCACTCTAGGATTTGCACTGTTCTTTCACGAACAATTAACCAATTTAATTACAGCACAAGGTAAGTATTTAATCGGCTGCGGATTAATCTTTTTTGCAGCAGTAACATGGGCTATTTATGCCTTAGCGCAAAAGCAGCTTTTGCAAAAATTACCGTCTTCAAATATCATGCTACTAATTTATGGCGGCTGTGCTATTTTGTTTAGCCCTTTTGCCGCACCTCAACCCATCCTCACGCTAAATCCTTTACATTTAGGAATGCTGCTTTTCTGTGCTTTGAATACCATCATCGCTTACGGTGCTTTTGCCGAATCTTTGGAACATTGGGAAGCATCGCGGGTAAGTGCAGTATTAGCGACAACTCCCATTGTCACCTTAATATCTGTGTCAACAGTATCAATGTTTCTCCCAACCCTAATTGCACCGGAACACCTCACTGTTTTAGGAGTAGTAGGGGCGATTTTGGTAATATCTGGCTCGATAGCGATCGCCTTAGGAAAAGCTCGTTGAAATTCTAATTTCATGCCACCTGAAACGACTGCCCAAAAGTATTAGGTTTTGGAAGAGGCGTTCCCTCTTCCAAAGATGATTCGATTAAAAGTTCTAATACCTCTTGAGCATTTTTGAATGCCTCTTCATAGGTATCGCCATGTGTATGACATAAATCTCCCCATTCAGGTAGACTGACAACAAAACACTGGTCTTCATCTGACCACTGAATTACTATGGTGTAGTGACTATTCATTCTTGTTCTTCCTCTTGCTCTCTTCTAATTTCCTCTAGTTGCTGAAGTGCATTGTTAACATCCTTTTCCTGATAAGCTTTAGCATCATTCCCATCATTACCTGATATAACAATTGGCTCAAGTAGCAGAGGATGAAACCATTTAGTATGACTACCTTTGCCAGGGCGGTAGGTAAACCCTGCTTTTAGCAACATACTTTTTATCTCTCTAATCTTTTTGGGCATTAATGCGATAGTCGCCTAAATTAAATAATTATGGCTTAATTAAGTGTTGTTCTTTTCTTCGATATTGGAGTACTAAGTCTGGCTCGATTTAGAGGTGGATAAAGAATCATTGTTGATAATGTTAAACCTGTTCCCCCGATTGCAAGCATTATAGGTGGCTCCAAAAAGCCAACTATAAATCTCATTCCCGAACTGATGCCTAACCCTATTGTTAGTAACAATATCACACCTGTAAAGACGGTACTGAATCCTTCTATGGTAAAATTTTCAACTATAGAGCTAAATATATCCCCTGCTGATTCAAAGAAACTAATCCAATATTTACGACCCCAAGTGATCGATGCTCCAGCCAAAGTTGATAAAAAATATCCAACAATAGCCATAATATAATCTATACTATAGTTCATAATACCCGAAGCTAGAAGTATAAGAACCAATAATAATAGCTCCAAACCTAGAATATAAGGGCCAAAGAAAAGACCAGCTCCAAATGCGGCCCATAACTCAGGAGACCCAGCCCCGGCTTTACCTGTACTTGCCGCCGCTAAACCTACTGAAACTAAGTCCCAGCCTTTAAAAATTAGCCAGGTCGAACCAAAAGAAAACCCACATAACAGAGCTAGGGAAATATAAGGTAGTTTTTTATTTTCAATTTGTAGGGAGGCAGTTTGAACTTTAAGAGTTAAAGAGTGAGGATTAGGTGATGAATTGGTATGCAATAAAATCGTGCGTTCACCATACTCATCGCTTCTCAATTTACTCGTATCCACTGTGATGCTGCATTTAGTTGAATTACTTGCAAATTTTGCTGGTTCCAATGAAATCCAAGCATGAGAATCTGGGGTATGAGCGGGGTCATTAGGATGCGGTGCTACTTCCCATTTGCCCTCTAATAACGTTTCAGGAATCAAGTTACTAACCGTAATATTTTGAATCAGTCTTTGGTTTAGGCTTGTCGCTGTGAATTCTAAGTTGGCTTGGCTTAATTGGGCTTCTGGTAAGAATTCTCTCAATACCTCATCGGCTGATTGATATCGCTCACGCGCTAAGTTTTTGGCTCTTCATTACTTGGTATGCTAAAAAGTTGATTCCAAAACTTGAAAGGCTTACCTAGCAAGGTATAACGATTTTGGACTGTATTTTCTATTTAATAAACGCTAAATTGGCTTAAATTCATGGCTAGTATAGCTTGTGGCGCTTCTTGACTATAAAATTAGCATACCAACTACGGAAGAGCCAAGTTTTTAAGGAGTTTGTATAAGACTTGCTCTAGGTGAGGGCTGATGGTTATGCGTCTTTGCTCAAGTGACTCTCGCCACAGTAACCGATCTTCTAGCGCATCATAAATGTCATTAGGGGCAATTCCCATCAGTAAATGAATACAGGTTGCCCCCAAGCTGTAGAGATCGCTTGCCGGATAAACTTTACCTCTCATTTGCTCATTTGATGCGTAGCCTGGTGTATACAGTCTTGTACCTGTTTTACCTACATTAGTCTGGGTGAACTCCTTAACACCTCCAAAGTCTATCAGTACCACTTTGCCGTCGCTCTTTCGACGCATGATATTGGGCGGTTTGATGTCTCGGTGAATAACATTTTTATCATGGATAAACTTGAGGACTGGTAGCATATCCTTCAAAAATTCCCGAATTTGTCTTTCATTAAAAGCTCCCTGTTGTGCCAGCTCATCCTTCAAGTCCTGCCCTTCAATAAATTCCTGTACTATATAGAGATATTTCTCACTTGATACATTAGCTGGCTGATTAAGTTTTTCAAGACCTTGCTCAATGTAGTCAAACTGATAGGGAATTTGCGGATGATCGCCTAGTTTAGCCAGTTGCTGTGCTTCTCGCTCAAATAGCTCCTTAACTTTCTGGTTCCCTTGATGCTGCGTCAAAAGTTGCTTGATTACGCATCTAGCTTTATTATGTTCATCCATTGCTAGAAATGTTCTACCAAATGCTCCCTGACCAAGTAGCTTGGTAGCACAGTAACGGTCTTTCAGCAGCAACTTTGACTCGCAGCTTTGGCAGTACCTGGTTCCATAAGGATTTTCAGGTCTTTGGCAATTAGAGGGATCGAGATTCAAGCAATAGCTTATAAAGTTGCTCATGGCGGCAAGGATGTAGGTAGATGGCGATCCATTCTAGGCGAACGCTATACAATCGTCTAGAAGTGCGATTGCTTCTTTATTGCATTACCCAGGCTATGGCTTAATCAGACGCCTAGTTTGTGCTGCATGGCGATACTCAGCGATCAGTTTTTCTCGCTGCTGATGTGGATAAAACATCATGGCAGCTAAGGAAAAACTGGTTCCCAGTAGGGATAAAATTAGAAAGAAATTGAGAAATCCGACGCTGAATCCCGTGCCTAAGCTCATGCCTAAACCTGTTATCAAAAGTGAGCTGGCAACGGCAATTTTTTCACGGAATCCTCTTTCTTTATAATTTTTAATCACGGCTCCATTGACAAATCCAATCACTAGACCTGCCAAGGTTCCTAAGGAAGTGATAGCCGCCGCTAAGAACCCAGATGACAACAAAACAACTAACATTGTCACAGTTGTCAACCAAGCGGCAATCTTGATGCCTAGTATAGTTCTGATGCCAACCGCAGCAAGTAGAGTTCCGGCGAGAAACCAAGCCGCAAACACCGCTACTACTCCAGCTTCAAAAACCGCTACAGATGTCCAAGAGGCAAACCTAAATAGAACTGCTACCATCCAAGCGATCGCACCTGTCCAAAACCCAGTCATTGCCAGAGCAATTCCTAATAGCAAAACCATTGAAATATAAGGCGGTTTTGGGGTTTCAAGTAGAGCTGTGCGGACTGTAATCGTTAGAGGGTAAGTTTCGGGTGAAGAATTGGTGCGTAATAAAATCTGACGGCTGTAGGTTTTATCTGCCATCAACTTATTAGTATTCACGGTGATTTGGCAATCAGCATGATTACTCTTAAATACAGATGGTTGAAAAGAAATCCAAGCATGAGAATTGGAATAGCGCGGATCGCTTGCATGAGTTGCTACTTCCCAAGTCCCTTCTAGCAAGGTGTCTGGCACGGAGTTATTAACACTAACGATTTGAGTTAATTTTTCGCCTAGTTGTGTTGTTTTAAATTCCAAAGCAAGTTGGCTAAATTTAACTTCCGGTAAGCGGTTGACATAAATCGGCTTGAGAGCTTCCAAAGCAGCAGTAGCATTGGGAAAACGATCTTTTGCTTTGGGTTCGACCATTTTTGAGAGCCAGTCAACAAAGCGCAGACTCAGCTTGGGAAGCAGCGGCTTGAAATTAAGCCGACCATCTTCATCAAATAAGGTGTCAATTGCCGTTGATTTTGTCCCAGTTAGCAAGCAAATAAGTGTTGCGCCTAAACCATATAAATCTGTCGCTTCGCTTAACTGGCGGTTGTATATCTGTTCGGGTGCCATGAACCCAAATGTCCCGGCGGCGACGCTGCTCATTGCCATTTCCCCACCGCCAATTCGAGCTAAGCCAAAATCCACCAGATAAACATTCAGTTGCTCGTCCACGAGGATATTTTCAGGTTTAATATCCCGGTGAGTTACAGATGGAAGGCGATTTTGTAAATAAACAAGAATTTCTAGGACAGAAGCAGCAATTTTCTGGATGTCATCCGGGTCAAAACTGCGCGGAGAGGATAAAGGCAGGGCATCTTTATACTCTTGTACCATGCAGAAACCAGCTTGGGTTTCAAAGGAATCGAGATAACGGGGAATTCCAGGATGATCGAGTCCTCGTAACACTTGAATCTCGCGCTCATAAGCTTTAAAACCCGACCATTCAGACCCAACTTGGGCAAATAGAAATCGCTTCAGGATAACTGACTGCTCGGTGACGTTATCCTTTGCCAGATAAGTGATGCGACCCCCGGCGCGATTGCGCCCAAGTTCTTGAATGGTCTGATAGCGGGGACGGGGACTTGAAGCGTATGAGGAGTTGCTCATGACAGCAAACAATGCAGGTAGATGGCGTCTATTCTAGGCGATCGCTCTTTTTCCCTTTTTTTCCTTCGCGCCCTATAAAGAAGAGAGGGCAACGCTTACGGTATTGCGTCTTTGTGGTTAAACCTCCACCAACGCTAACTCCTCATCTTCAACCTCATGCCAAGTAGAATTAGCCAGTCGTTCAATCGCCCGATCGATCGTCTCCAACCCCTGCTCAAGGTTTTCGATCGTTGCTAAATGTCCGCGCAACTCCGCAGCACCGGCAAAACTCTTGGCATACCAAGTCATGTGTTTCCGGGCCTGCCGAATGCCGCGATCGCCTTTATATTCCCACAAAGCTTGCAAATGTTCTTTTGCACATTCCAGCCGTTGTATCGGCGTTGGTGGCGTCTTTTCTTGCCCAGTTTTCAGGAAATAATCAATTTCTCCCACCAAAAAGGGATAACCCAAAGTTCCCCGCGAACACATCACCCCATCCGCGCCGGTTTGTTCCAAACACTTCACCGCCGCCTCCACGGAGAACATATCGCCATTGGCAATCACTGGAATCGACAGAATTTCCTTGACTTTACCAATCCACTCCCACTTGGCAGGGCCAGTGTAACCTTGGGAACGGGTGCGACCATGTACTGTAATCATTTGCGCCCCCGCATCTTCCATGCGCTTGGCAAAGTCCAGAATATTAATTTCCTTATCTGTCCAACCGATGCGCGTTTTCACCGTCACCGGCACATTTACCGCCTTCACGACCGCCCGAACAATTGCCTCAGCGACTTCTGGTTGCCGTAACAACGAAGAACCGCCGCCGTTTTTAGTAATTTTGTTGACGGGGCAACCCATGTTGATATCAACCGTATCAGCGCCCTCTTTCACCGCCATTACAGCCGCTTGGGCCAAGAAATCTGGGCGACAGTCAAACAACTGAATGCTAATCGGTGTTTCGTTCGGATCTACCTCCATAATCTTGGGGAGTTCCTTGACGTAATGTAGTCCCGTCGCGTTCACCATCTCGGTGTACATCATTGAGTCGGGCGCATAGCGACGCACCAAGCGACGAAACACCATATCGGTAACGCCAGAAAGGGGCGATTGTAAAACCCGGCTTTTGACTTCAAAAGAGCCAATTTTCAGTGGTGTCGAGAGTCGGGATTGCAGGGTAGGAGAAAGAGTAACCATAGGTGATATCGCGGTCAACCGGGCTTTTCCATTTTACGAGCGATCGCTGTTGAACAATGGGGATGGAATGCGGCGCAGAATCTCGTCAATATTGCAAAACTCAGTTACAGCACCAAGCGCTAAACCAAATAGGCATCCCGAAGCACGACGCATAAGTAGCACAACGCTTCTTTTTGATTAATTCCGGACGATGGATCTGAAAACCCATTCTTTGTAATACATAGATTACAAAGTTTGAGAACGAACCAACAGGATGATCAATGATTCAGACGGTGTTGATAGAGAGTCCAAAGAGCCAATAGCGATCGCCTTGAACTCCTCTAGACGGCAAATACACCTATTTAATTACGGCTTGCCCCCATACCTAAAGCCTGGGATTTCCTTACAGTAGACACAGTGAAAGCAATCAGCAGATGTTAAGTGGATGAGCCAAAGGGGATGCCTCTTGAAGGTTAACCGACCTTCCTCAGGTTCGGAAAACCCCACAACACGAGAGTGGCTAATCCCGCACACTATATAGATCGGTACGCACCAATGGTTATTAAATCTGGAAAGAGCTGCTGATTTAACCCGGTTGGTTCAATTGGTAGTTCCGTATCCGCCCTCAAAAGTTTTTGTAGTTACTAGGAAGCCGAAATACCCCTATGGCAAAAGTAGTTGGAATTGACTTAGGTACGACAAACTCCTGCGTCGCCGTTATGGAAGGTGGTAAACCCACTGTCATCGCTAACGCAGAAGGTTTTCGGACAACCCCCTCTGTCGTGGCATTTGCCAAAAATGGCGATCGCTTAGTGGGTCAAATCGCCAAGCGTCAATCGGTGATGAACCCTGAAAACACCTTCTATTCGGTAAAGCGCTTTATCGGACGTAAGTTTGAAGAAATCACCCACGAAGCCACCGAAGTTTCTTACAAAGTGCTGCGCGACAGCAACGGCAATGTTAAGCTAGACTGCCCCGCCCAGAGCAAGCAGTTTGCTCCAGAAGAAATTTCTGCCCAAGTGCTTCGCAAGCTAGTGGATGATGCCAGCAAGTACCTTGGAGAAACCGTTACCCAAGCTGTAATCACCGTTCCCGCCTACTTCAACGACTCCCAGCGCCAAGCCACCAAAGATGCTGGTAAGATTGCCGGGATTGAAGTAATGCGGATTATCAACGAGCCAACCGCTGCTTCTTTGGCTTACGGTTTTGATAGTAAGAAGAGCAACGAAACCATTCTGGTATTTGACCTGGGTGGCGGTACCTTTGACGTGTCCATCCTAGAAGTAGGCGAGGGCGTGTTTGAAGTGTTAGCGACCTCTGGTGACACTCACCTAGGTGGTGACGACTTCGACAAGAAAATCGTTGACTACTTAGCCGAAGAATTCAGAAAAGCCGAAGGCATTGACCTCCGCAAAGACCGTCAAGCCCTCCAGCGCCTCACCGAAGCCGCTGAAAAAGCCAAAATTGAACTTTCGAGCGTCACCCAAGCAGAAATCAACCTGCCCTTCATCACCGCCACCCAGGATGGCCCCAAGCACCTGGATATGACGCTGACTCGCGCTCAGTTTGAAGAACTCTGCTCCGACTTGATCGATCGCTGCGGCGTTCCCGTACAGAACGCTCTGCGGGATGCCAAGTTAGATAAAGCTGCCATCAATGAAGTTGTGTTGGTTGGTGGTTCCACCCGGATTCCCGCAGTGCAAGAATTGGTGAAGCGGATTCTGGGCAAAGATCCCAACCAAAGCGTTAACCCAGATGAAGTGGTAGCCGTAGGTGCGGCAATTCAAGCTGGCGTGCTATCGGGTGAAGTAACCAACATCTTGCTGCTTGACGTTACCCCCCTATCTTTGGGTGTAGAAACCCTCGGCGGCGTAATGACCAAGATTATCCCCCGCAACACCACGATTCCCACCAAGAAGTCTGAGGTCTTCTCTACTGCTGTAGATAATCAGACCAACGTGGAAATCAAGATTTTGCAAGGCGAACGGGAGATGGCGGCTAACAACAAAGAGTTGGGTATCTTCCGTCTCGATGGTATTCCTCTAGCTCCTCGTGGAATGCCACAAGTTGAAGTTACCTTTGATATTGATGCTAACGGTATCCTGAACGTCACTGCTAAGGATCGCGGTACTGGCAAAGAGCAATCGATCAGCATCACGGGTGCTTCCACCCTGCCACAAAACGAAGTGGAGCGGATGGTCAAGGAAGCCGAACAAAATGCGGCGACTGACCGGGAGCGTCGTGAGAAGATTGACCGCAAGAACCAAGCTGATTCCCTCGTTTACCAAGCTGAGAAGCAAATGGTTGACTTGGGCGACAAGGTTCCCGCTGCTGACAAGACCAAGGTAGATGGATTGGTCAAAGACCTGCGCGATGCGATCGCTAAAGAAGACGACGATCGCATCAAGACGCTCACCACAGAGCTACAGCAGGCTCTCTACACCATCGGCACTAACATCTATCAACAAGCAGGCGCAGGTGCAGCTCCTGGCGATGGCACCGGCACCCCTGGTGGTGGTTCCAGTCAGTCCACTGGGACTGGGGATGATGTGATTGATGCTGATTTTACCGAAACGGAAACCAAGTAATTAGCTAATTGCTAATCGCTAATTGCAAATAAGGGTTGATGAAGTGCTTTTGGGCGCTCATCAGCCCTTTTTTTAACGTAAAGGTACCGAGCGTTACTGTCTTCCTGCTCCAAAATTCCCCGCTCCGTAGTAGCGCGTCAAGCTAAAATGCTGGGTTTCATTCTTCAACCCAGCCTACTCCTAATGTGCGTACCGAGAGCGTTTAAAACAGAAATTATTTGGCTACTCCACGGGGAAGGCACCGGGTTGCACTTGGACAGTTTCAGTCTGACCGCTACGGTTGACTTCTACTTCTAATCTAGAGCCGACGGTACTCGCTTCTACCCGTTCTTGTACTTGATCGGCACTAGCGACCGCTTGACCGCCAACTTTTTGGATAACATCTCCTGCACGCAAGCCAGCGCGTTCTGCGGGTGAGTTTTTGACCACTCGAACGATGACAACGCCTTTGTCCTGCGTGACTTTGAAGCCTGCCTCATTGTCTTTGTTAATGTCTTCTTTTAGTTCTGGCGTGAGCGTTACCATTTGAATTCCCATGTAGGGATGCTCGACGCGACCTTTGCTAAATAGCTGATTGGCGACTCGTTCGGCGGTTTCAATCGGGATGGCAAAACCGAGTCCCTGAGCATTGGCTCGAATGGCTGTATTAATTCCAATGACTTCACCCCTAGCATTTAACAAGGGACCACCGGAGTTACCGGGGTTGATAGCGGCATCGGTTTGGATGAATCTAACTCGCTTATCTGGGACACCCACTTGCGAACTGGAGCGACCCGTAGCGCTGACGATACCCACCGTCACCGTGTTATCTAGACCGAGAGGATTGCCAATAGCGATCGCCCACTGTCCCGGTATCAAGTTATTCGAGTCTCCCAAGCGTACCGTCGGCAACTTTGTCGCATCAATTTTGACAACTGCCACATCCGTAACCGGATCGGCTCCCACGACTCGACCCTCCATCGTTCGACCATCTTTGAGCGTCACCTTGACCTTATCTGACCCCGCCACAACATGGGCATTCGTCATCAGGCGACCATCGGCACTGAGAATGAAGCCAGAGCCGGTACCCCGTTCCACCCGTTCTTCCGGAACCGGCATTTCATTCCCAAAAAATCGTCGGAAAAACGGGCTTCTGAAAGTGTCTGGAATGTCCTGCGATACGGTACGAGACGCATCAATTCGCACTACGGCAGGGCCAACTTTTTCGGCGGCTTCGGCAATGAAATTTAGGTTCTCTTGGGGAGCGCGATTCTGGGGTGGGGAGATTTGCTGTAGCGCTGCTGGAATCGCTGATGGACTTCTGCCATCGAGACTGGTATTGTCTGCTGCGAGATAGCGACTGGCATATATTCCTGCACCACCGCCGATAGCCAGCAAAGCTAGATAAGTGGTCAGCTGTTTGACAAGTAAACTCATGGTCTTTGGGCTGAAGGACAGCAATACAGGTAATCATTCCACTCTAATCAAAAAACGTTGTGGATGAGCAGCATTTGGTGGAGCTTTAACTGGGTTTCAAGATATTAGGGTGCCCAAGAGGAACAAACAGCGCCTAAGAGCGCATACGCGATCGCTAGCGTAAAAATGTCCGACGACTCGCATTCGCGGCTAAACAAACAAAGCCTACCAACGCAACGGCTTTATATTAGCCTGCTCTCGTCAGGCTTCGTTCTTCTAGCCTGTGGACGTATATTTGTAAAAACGGGATGCTCCCAGCCACTACCGCAGGATAGAGCCAACACTGGACACGCTCGATTCGCTGGGCTAAGACGGTGTAAACACTGCCGCATATCTACTCAGGACTTACGCAATATCACCACATCTGGTGCAACCACAGAGGGATTGAACCGACAAAAACGCTATATGTATAAGCTTTGCGTAAGTCCTGATTGAAAAACATCCTATTCTCAAGGCTCCCTCGATTCAAGTGTTAGATTTAACCCGTCAGCAAGGACAACGTGTAGAGACGCGATGAATTGCATCTCTACAAGAAGCGTTGGCATTTGATTGACGAAGCTGAATAAGGCAATATTCAACTGAGGGCTTGACATTGAGGGCTTGACAATCAATTGACAGGAATTTACTTCCAGCTAATTGCAAAATCCTTATTAACGACAAGGATAGATAAGTTACATCAAATCTAGTTAATTACTTCCTTGATGATTTGTTGGTAATGGATAATTGGTTGTCATCCTTCCACCGATTACTTATTAGTCATTAACAACCTGACAGATAAAATAAGTATTCACCCAAAGTTAATGCTAGAACTTAGGCATAGCGGTCAGTGCGATCTCGCTGACTCCCCAAGCTTCAAAGAACTGGCGATAGAGAACTTTACTGGCTGAGGTCAAGTCGCCATCCGGCTCAATGATTCCTCCTTGGAGGATTTTTCCCCCATCTGTGCGGAAATCCAATCTCAGTTCACCATTTTCATCTTTTTGAATGACAAAATTTCCGTTTGCCAAAACTTGACCAGCACGACTTAAAATAGCGCAGCGCATCGTTAACTACTTCCTATATAAATGAACACAGTTAACCATGTCACTAATCTGTGCCGTCGTCAACACAGCTCGTGGAACGAAGGGTTTCACCTATCTCAGCCTTTCATCCTGCACGACTTGAGGAAACATTGATTATGTCTCACATCAAGCGCCGTCAGTTTTTGCAATTTGCCGGTTCGACGCTGGCAACTTTGGGTTTAAGTCAGATGGATGTAATGGGAAAGGGCGTTCGCTATGGCAAAGTCCTTGCTCAAAGCACACCCCGCAAACTGGCGCTGCTGGTGGGAATTAACGCTTATCAAAATAGTAGCGATCGCTTAGCGGGACTTGAACAAAGTTCAAGCCCCGTTAAGCTGTAGGTTGGGTTGAACGATAGTGAAACCCAACTTCCTATAGGGGTTGCTGGGTTTCGTTCCTCAACCCAGCCTACGGAATTTTGGCTTATTTGAGTGCCATTCCGCTATAGATGGATTTATTGCAGACATCAAGTGAAATTGTATTCAGAGATACCCAACTCAGGACTGAACAGATGTCGAATGGTGAACGGGAAACAACACTTTGAAAGTAGAACCCTGACCAAGTTTACTGGTGACAGAAATAGAGCCAGCGCAACGCAGGAGGAGTTGCTGCACAATGGTTAAACCTAATCCGGCACCGAAAACTTCTTCGCCTGGTGCAAGGCGTCCCCGATAAAAACGGTCAAAAATCTTGGGCAGTTCGTTAGGGGCAATGCCGATGCCAGTATCGCGGAATTCCAACTGCACGTATTCGCCTTGTTGTTTGGTGCGTACCACCACCTGACCGCCAGTGGGAGTGAATTTAATGCTGTTGTGTAGCAGATTGATGATAATTTGTCGCAGCCATGCCTCTAAGCAGGAGACGGTGGGAAGGTTAGGACTGACCGTGTAGCCTAGTTGGATGCCTTTTTCTTGAGCGATCGCTTGATAGGTGCTGACAACTCCAGGCACGATGTCTGCTAACTGCACCGGATGCAAAGTCGTTGGTGTAGTTGCACGATCTAGCTGTACTAGCTCCATTAAACCGCTAATCAAAGAAACTTGGCGATCGCACTGTGTATGCAGCAAATGCAGGTAGCGATGACGCTGCGTGGGTTTGAGATGTGCCGACTCTAGCAGCGTCAGCGCTGTTTTCATATTGGTCAGGGGCGTCCGCAGTTCTAAAAGCGCATTGCTTAGCAGTTCATCCTTAAAGCGCACTTCATCCAGCAAAGCTTGATTTTGCCGCTGGAGTTCAGCGATTTCTGTTGTTGATGCCTGATTGGCGGCAGCACCCCGCCCGATTTCCTCTTGCTGCTGGACTTGTTTTACCAGTAACTGGGTCAGGATCGATGCGATCGCCCGATTCTGTACCAAATCGGGTGATTGGGGTAAGGTAAATAGCTTGTCCCAGTTGGTGAGGATAGTCTCTTCGCTGAGAGCGATCGCGGGTCGGATTCCCTGCAAAACCTCCTGAATCACTGGCTTGTCGAAAGCGCAAACCGTTAGCAGCGGTCGTCCTCTCTTTTCCTCCGTGCCTGCTGTAGGCATTCGCTTTTGCGAAGCCAAAACGCTGTCGCTAACGCCCGCTCGCGCCCCAGAACGGTTCCCTAGGGGCATGGCACTACTATGCCCATACTGAGAATGGAGGAACTCTTGAGTTGAGTCTAAATTTTTGATTTGATCCAAATCCTTTGAAGTTGCCTGGGCGACTGGCTTGGCGCTGCGGGGTCGATGAGCCAAAATTAAGCCGCAAAAACGTTCGGATAGCACTAACAAAAAATATTCCCTGGAAATTGCGCTTTCCGGCTTCAGCTGAACTGGAATAATCTGCGAAGTGGAGAGCTTTGGCGATCCGGTGGGCGGATGAGGGGAATTTTCTAACTCTTCCCCGCTCTCACTTTCCCCTGCTTCTATTTTCTCCGGCTCCCGTCCCTCTTTGCCATTACAGACATAAATCGTATGCCCAGCCCGCCCCCGCTCCTGATATTGTTTTATCTGCGCCTGCCAGCCTTCACCAGGCGGCAGCTTTACCCAGAGTTTAGCTGGCAGTTGTTGGTCAATTAGTACGTCCATCAGCGCCCATAACAAGGACTTGAGAGTGGTTGCACTGACTGCAAGCGGCTGAGGCGCTGGTTCTACACGCAGAGCCAGTTGGTAAAGGGATGCATCCATAAGATTTTAAGATTTTAGATGTTGCTTTTGGATGAAAGGGTGACTTGTTAAATCAGGACTTACGCAAAGCTTATACATATAGCGTTTTGTAGGGGCAATCCCTCTGTGGTTGCCCTCAGATGTGGTGATGTTACGTAAGTCCTGAAATGCACTGATTTCTAAACAGATGGGTGAAAATCAACTTGGCTGGTTTTGAAGACTCTTGACTGGAAACTCCTTTGCAAGTGCTGTTAGCGCAGTGATGCGAAGCACAGATTGAGAGAAACAAGAGATATTTTCAACTTGATTTCTACCCATCTAGCTAGTGTCTCTTGAATCGTTTCCCAGCCATCAATCTCCATTTCAAGAGACAACAAGTTAGATTGAATTGCGCCTATCCGCCTAGTTACAAGTTAACCGCTCCAATCTAAAGTCTAAAATCTACAATTGCTTGAAGAGGACATCCGCTTTAATAAGGCATCGCGTGCTTGTTCTCGATCGTCAAAGTGGATTTTTTCCGTTCCTAAGATTTGGTAGTCTTCATGACCTTTTCCAGCGATGAGGACGCCATCACCCGGCTGGGCTTCTAAAATAGCGGTGTGAATGGCAGTAGCGCGATCGCTAATCACCACTGGCTGAGTCGTCATTGGTATCCCGGCGATGATATCTTGCAAAATCCGTTCGGGATCTTCCGTGCGCGGGTTGTCGGAGGTGACAACTGCTTTGTCTGCTAAGTGCGCGGCAATTTGACCCATTTTCGGGCGTTTGGTGCGATCGCGATCGCCTCCACAACCAAAGACGCAGATCATCTTGCCGGGAATAAACGGACGCGCCGCTTTCAGCAAATTCTCCAAACTATCCGGCGTGTGAGCATAATCGACAATGACGCTAATCTCTTGCTGGGGACTAATTTGCACTCGCTCCATCCGTCCCGGCACTCCCGAAAATTGGGGCAGCGCCGCCGCAATTAACTCCAAATCTACTCCCAGATGCAACACTGCTCCCACAGCGGCAAGTAAATTTTCCAGATTGTACTGCCCTACCAGGGGCGAACGGAAAGCCACGTCACCTTTGGGTGTATGCATCACCCCGCTGACTCCCGTTGGCTCATAACTCAGGTCGCTCATCCACAAATCGGCGGTTGTATCGTTGACGCTGTAGCACCACACTTGATCTGGATTTAACCGCTCGATCAATCTCTGTCCGTAGGAGTCGTCTGAATTAATCACTGCACGCCCTTTAAGATACTCAGGGCTAAACAGCAAAGCCTTTGCCTGGAAATAATCTTCCATGTCGTGGTGGAAGTCTAGATGATCCTGGGTGAGATTGGTAAACACAGCAACAGAGAACGGACAACCCAAAATCCGACCTTGCGCCAAAGCGTGAGAACTCACTTCCATCACACCCATCTGAGATCCTGCTGCGATCGCCTCTGCCAGTTGTTTTTGCAGTTCGACGGCAAAAGGCGTCGTGTGGGCAGCGGTTTGTTTAAAGCCAGCCCAACGGGCATACAGCGTCCCAAATAAAGCCGCTGGTAACTGGCTCTGAGTCAGGAAAAATTCGATTAAATGGGTTGTTGTCGTTTTGCCATTCGTGCCGGTGACGCCAATCAGTTTTAGCTGTTGTGCTGGGTAGCCATAAAAGGCAGCCGCAACTTGGGCGCAAGCTTGAGTCATGTCTGCGACTGGGATTACGCAGGCATCTTCCCCTTTGGGAGGATGTTTTTGGACAGCTTGGGAAGAAATCAGGGCGGCGACTGCACCTGATGCGATCGCTCCTTCCCAAAACTCCCCTCCATCCACTCGCGTTCCGGGCATCCCGATAAACAAATCTCCCGGTTGACAAGCATGAGAATTTGTGGTTAATCCCTTAACTTCCAATTCTAGGGCAGTCTGACTAGAGGGTTGCTCAACATGGGGAATGGTTGCTAATAACTCTCGCAATTTCATCTCGGTAACTCCTCACAATCGTCATCCGTCATTGGTCATAAGTCATGAGTCATTGATATTGATATCGTTAGCACGCAAACTTTAGACTCATGACTACTCGCGCTTATTCTTTATCCTTTACTAGCAAATATTTCTGTAACATTTGCTCCAACTGCTGCACCGTAGCGCGGGGAGAAGGACGGGGCAGCGGTTCTTCTACTCGATCTGTACGCTGATATCGAACCCTAAACAGGACTGGAATTTCATATTGATAGGCTTGGAACCAATCCTCGCGGGTAGTAATATCCCGGATTTCCAGTTCAATGGGGGGGTTTGAAACTTGTTCGAGTTTTTCTTGTAACCCCTCGCACAAGTGGCAACCCGGCTTGCTGTACAGAATTAACCGCACTCAATCTCTCCAAAAAGCTTTGATAGGGCGATGATAGCTCCTAGTGCAGTTTGGCAGAAATCAATTGCCGGTTCAACAATTAGAAGTGGGAATCGAATTTTTCTCATCTTTTCTTCAAAGCTGACACCCATCCCAGAAAAAAGCAGCAGAATCATTCTGTGACTGGCTACCGATGTTCGTCTATAGCAGTCATGAATGATTCGTGAAGGCGAGATACTAGGGCAACTCTTACGAAGTCGGGAATCTCAAGAGCTGGCATCTCACAACTAAAATAAGATTGCTATATAGCCCTGTTCTCCGGTCGGGTTAGGTGCTTATAAGAGGTAAAATTGATTTGTAATAAAGAATTCAGAAATCCACTAGAAACGTACCATGAGCGATAGCACCACAGCTCCCGTTAGCATCTCCTCGTTTAATCTGGATGAGCTTAACCAAAAATTTGACAAAGCTCATCCCAGAGAGATCCTGGCTTGGTGTGTTACAAATATCCCCACTGGACTGGTGCAAACCAGCGCCTTTAATGTGGATGATTTGGTAATTACGGATATTTTCTACCGCGATCTCAAACCAGCAACGCCAGTGCCAGTCTTGTTTCTGGACACGCTGTATCACTTTCCCCAAACCCTGGAGTTAGTTGCTAAAGCGCAGGCAATTTACAATTTAAATCTCCAAACTTACAAAATTCCCGATGTTCACTCCCGCGAAGCTTTTGCGGCTAAATACGGCGAAGCGCTGTGGGATAAGGACATCACCCAATTCCATCACCTGACCAAAATTGAACCGTTGCAACGAGGTCTGGCAGAACTCAATACCGTCGCCTGGATTACCGGACGCCGCCGCGACCAAGCGGTGACTCGTGCTGATATGCCAGTCTTGGAACTAGATGCACAGCAACGGCTCAAAGTCAATCCTCTCGCCAACTGGACGCGCCAGGACAGCTGGGCTTATGTGGCTGAGCATGGCATGATTTACAATCCGCTGCACGACCAGGGATATGCCAGCATCGGCGACGAACCAATTACAACACCCGTTGCCGAGGGTGAAGACGAACGCGCCGGTCGCTGGCGCGGCATGGGCAAAACTGAATGTGGTATTCACATTTAGAATGGCTAAGGGAAGGGGTAATTGGTAATCGGTAATCGCCAGAAAAATTACCAATTACCAATGATCCATCACCAATTAGCAATTAGCAAAATGATTAAAATCCTCCACCTATCCGATATCCACATGGGGAGTGGCTTCTCCCACGGACGGGTTAATCCGGAAACGGGTGCAAATACACGGCTGGAGGATTTTGTCAATACTTTATCGAAGTGTATTGACCGAGCGATTGGGCAAAGCCCAGACACAGAGAAGGGCGAACCCGTCGATTTAGTCTTGTTCGGTGGAGATGCTTTTCCCGATGCGACGCCGCCGCCGTATGTACAGGAAGCGTTTGCCAGTCAGTTTCGCCGCTTAGTCGATGCCCAGATTCCGACGGTGTTGCTGGTGGGGAATCACGACCAACATTCTCAGGGGCAGGGAGGCGCAAGTTTATGTATTTATCGGACATTAGGAGTGCCGGGGTTTATTGTAGGCGATCGCATCGTCACCCACCGCATCGAAACCCGCAGCGGCCCCGTCCAAATCATTACCCTGCCTTGGCTCACCCGTTCCGCCCTGCTGACGCGCCCGGACACCGAAGATTTGTCTCTTGCCCAAGTCAACGAGTTATTAATTAAGCGTCTGGAACCTCGCCTGGAAGGAGAAATCCGGCGTCTAGACCCAGAAGTGCCAACAGTTCTTTTAGCTCACCTAATGGCAGACAGAGCTAGCTTAGGCGCAGAACGCTTCCTGGCAGTCGGCAAAGGCTTCACAATTCCCATCTCGATGCTGACGCGACCTTGCTTTGACTACGTAGCGCTGGGGCACGTCCACCGACATCAGAACCTCAACAAGTCGAACCAGCCCCCAGTTATCTACCCAGGCAGCATTGAGCGAGTCGATTTCAGCGAAGAAAAAGAAGACAAAGGCTATGTGATGATTCAGCTGGAACGAGGCAACGCCCAGTGGGAATTTTGTCCCCTCCCCGTGCGCCCCTTCCGGACTATCGAAGTGGATATCTCTGAGGCAGCTGACCCGCCAGCCGCCTTAATCAAAGCCATAGGCAAAAAAGATATCAAAGATGCTGTAGTGCGGCTAATCTACAAACTGCGTTCCGAGCAGATAGATTTGATTGATAATACCGCCCTGCACGCCAGCTTAAGTGACGCCCACACTTACACGATTCAGGCGGAATTAGTTAGTCAGCTTGCCCGTCCTCGCCTGCCAGAACTCGGTTCTAGTGCCAGCATCGACCCAATGGAAGCGCTGAAAACTTACTTAGCCAATCGAGAAGACCTTAAGGACATTGCCGCCCAGATGCTGGAAGAAGCCCAGAAGTTACTGGCACATGAGGAAAAGGCGTGGTTCAACGTCGCTGACATGGAGGAAGAATCAGAGGCAGGGACGAATCAACCCAGTCAGCAGCCTGTGGCAACTACAGATTCCCAACTGCGTTTACTTTAAAAGTTTTGTCTGAATTGGTGCTAAATCTGCAAAAATTCCAATATTGCTTAGTAGTTGGGGTGTGCGATCGCCCAACTGAGCGGCAGGAAAAACAAGCACAAATAGACTTTCTATGTCGTTCTATTCAGGGTTAAAACGAGTATTAGTCGGTGAATCGTTGCCAACCAGCGCTCATGCTGAAGAACGATTGAGCAACGCCGAAGCCTTGGCGGTTCTCTCCTCGGATGCCCTCTCATCCGTTGCCTACGCCACCGAGGAGATTCTGCTAGTTCTGATAGCCGCAGGCACTGCTGCCCTGACTTGGTCTCTTCCCATTGCTGTAGCAATCATCGCGCTGCTAGCAGTGGTCATCCTTTCCTATCGCCAAACTATCCGGGCTTATCCTAACGGCGGTGGCTCCTACATTGTGGCGCGAGAAAACCTGGGTCTGTATCCGGGACTGGTGGCAGGCGGTTCGCTGATGATTGACTATATCCTGACCGTGACAGTGAGTGTGTCTGCGGGGACAGCCGCCCTCACCTCAGCCGTTCCAGGACTGCAAAGGTACACGGTAGAGCTTTGCTTGGTGTTTGTTTTCTTGTTGACGCTGGCGAATCTGAGAGGAGTCCGGGAATCAGGTCGGCTGTTTATGATTCCTACGTATACGTTTGTTGTGACTATTTTTCTATTGATTGGTCTTGGTTTATATCAACAAGCGACTGGACAAATTTCTCAGAACGATACTCTAATCGAAGCTAAAGAATCAATTAATTTATTTTTCATTTTGAGGGCTTTTTCTGCCGGTTGTACGGCACTGACAGGGGTGGAAGCGATCTCAGATGGTGTGTTAGCTTTTAAGCCCCCTGAGTGGAAAAATGCCCGACTCACATTGCTCTACATGGGCGTGATTCTGGGATTTATGTTTTTAGGAATTACTTACTTAGCTCACGCTTATCATATTGCTCCAGAAGAGGGACAAACCGTAGTTTCTCTGTTAGGTCGCCAGATTCTAGGCAATGGCCCAATTTATTATTTGCTCCAAGTTGCCACGCTGTTAATCTTGCTGTTAGCAGCAAATACCAGTTTTGCCGATTTTCCCAGGCTTTGTTATTTTTTGGCTCGTGATGGGTATTTGCCGAGGCAATTATCCATTTTAGGCGATCGCTTAGTGTATTCCAACGGCATTATTTTCTTGAGCGTCTGTGCAGCTATTTTGATCGTTATCTTCCGAGGGCAAGTTAACGCAGTGATTCCCCTGTATGCGGTGGGTGTGTTCACTTCATTTACGCTGTCCCAAGCAGGGATGGTACGCCGCTGGTATCAGGAACGGACATCTGGTTGGCAAGCAAGTGCCGCGATGAATGGTTTGGGAGCGATCGCTACTCTGGTAGTTTTAGGAGTAATCGTATCCACAAAATTCAAAGGAGGCGCTTGGCTAGTCGTCGTCGCCATTCCTTTAGTAGTGGGCATATTCTTAGCAATTCATCGCCACTATGAGTATGTAGCACAGCGGCTCAGTATTCAGGGGATAGCGCCTCGGAGTTATATTCCCAGACTCAGAACGCAAGAGGGTACTCATCCAGCAGTGGTTGTAGTCGGGCAACTAAATCGAGGAACGCTAGAGGCGATCGATTATGCACGTAGTATTGCAGATGAGATTGTGGCGATTCATGTTGATATTGGTTCCACAGATCGAGAAAAACTGCAACAGCGATGGCAACAACTAGGAGCTGATATTCCTTTGATAATTTTGGACTCACCTTATCGCTCAGTGGTGTCTCCAATTGTAGATTTTGTTACTGATTTTGAAGATAGACATCCTAATGTTTTATCGACAATTATCATTCCTGCTTTTGTGACGCGAAATTGGTGGGAAAGTATTTTACACAATCAAACAACCTTTTTCTTAAAAGCTTCCTTACGAGCTAAAAAGAGTCGTGTTGTTACCACCGTTCGGTATTTCTTGTAATTTCAAAGCCTCAAAAATAAACTGGGTACAATAGGTTTTTCCAATGAAATTTGGGAAGAAATTACCTCATTTTAATACCATACGGTTGTTGAGGAGCTGTAAAATTAGCTGCTCCTCTTCTTCTCTTACTTCGCGTCCTTGGCGTCTTGGCGGTTCGTTAATAGATTTCTGTATTAATACTTAGAAAAAGTAATTCTTATACTAAGTATGGATTTTTTAAAGTGTACTAGATAAACAAAAAAGCAGGTTTGAGCGTATCAGGAAAAAGCAAAATAGTCTAAGAAAGTTTAAAATTAGATAAATAGATTACAAAATTTGAGTAAATGAGCTTCGAGAAACAGACTTCTCAGCAAGTCACAACGCAGTCTTTAATGTCTAAATTTTTACCAGCAGTTTTAGTAGCAGCTGCCTTTACCTTTGGTGCCGCTGGACGCCTCCAACCAGCTTTGGCTGGAACTTGTGCCCAAAAGTGTCCCCCAGCCCCGCTACAGTTCATACCGGGACAACGCATCACCTATGAGGTGGTAAACCTGACATCAAGTTTGGTTCAGATGCAGAAGGTAGTGGGTACCGATCCGATTCCCCTCAATCCCGGACAAGTAGTGTCTTTCACTAGGGGAGGGAGTACAGATCCGAATCTATCACTTTTGCTGTGGGATGCGACGGGTTTGCCGCTGGGAGTGAGACTGGCTAAACCGAATGCCAGAACTTTACGGATAGAAGTACGTCCTGGTGGGCGTCCTCCAGGCGATCGCTCAATTTATCTAAGAGATGACGGTCGGGTTGCTGTTTATTAGAAGCGATAGAGGATTTTGAGTTAGCGTGCGATCGCTCTTTGGCGCGGAGTAATAAGACGCTGGCGACTTGCTTTCCGGGTGGCGGTTGTGAAGCAAGAGGAACAAATCGCGAGGCTGTGAATTCTTTGGTTCGTTAGACCTAATTGACAAAAGTGGCGACATATTCGCCTTTTTTGGTGTTTGCGGTGAGTATTCTATTGACGACGTTAGGTGTCGGTGCTTTGATGGGATAGATGAGTTTGCTTTGGTCGCAAGGAGGGTTTGCGCCTCTTAAGGCGGTTCATCTGACTCAAAGGTTGCTGGTTGAGTGTATTTACATCTCTTTTTAAGCAATGCTAAATTTTGTAGCCAATTGCTAAATATTTGGGGTAGAAGCAGAAAACTGAGGAGTTATCCATAAGCCTCTATGAAGTTGAACAATAAGCAGGATTGGGTGAAAGCTTATGAGTCAGTACAGTTTAAATGTTTCTAAAGTTGTTCAGATTGGCACAGACAAATTATTTCAACTAACAGATCCAACCGATGGTGCTGGCACGGAACTGCCGCGATTCAGTCTTTACCAAGTCTACCCAGTTGAACGAAGCAAGGCAGAAGTGATTTGTCAGAGGCTTTATAAGCAAGTTTTTGAAAAAATTAACACTGGTAGTTTAGGAGATTCAAAAGCACTTCTAATTAAGTATGTAGAGATGAATGATGAACGTATTTATATTGTTGTTACTCGTGAAACCCCTCGTAATACACACGCAACAATATTTATGCGATTTCATGGCTATGGCGATCATTTGTACGTAGGGATTGACGCGTATGTGCTTGGGCGAATCAAATGGTCAGCCGTATTATGGAGACTTTTCATCTGTCTTGCAGGATTGATATTACTTCTGCTGGCTACAGCAATTTCTAGGTCTTTTGTGAGTAGCTATGGTGTTAGTTACAGTAGGACACCCGATATGAGTGGCTGGTGGCTAGCCTTTGGTATTTTTTTTGTTGGGTGTTGGTGGGAAGTAATCAAAAGGGCTATTCAAAATCCCAAGACTCCACTTTCTGTAGCTTTTCGTCAAGTATTTCAAGGTTCACTTAATCTAGGTTCCTTTAATATTGACGATGTAATGATGTTTCTCAAAAGTACGCTTAGTGTTGGAGTTATAGCTGTGCGTGATATCTTTAAGGACGAAGGCTTACCTGTAGAAATTTTGGATGCTTTCGTTCAGAATATCAATGTTAGTAATGTTTTTGAAAGCTCAGTAGGTGCAGTTGTAGGTAATGTGCAAGGCGATTTTATCACTAATCCTTCATCCCAAAAACGTTAATACCTAATATTTTTCGTAACAATAAGTGAATTAAAATCTAGAAGATTATGTCAGATACTCCAAAAGTAAAAATGCAGTTTCATGCAACTGTTACAGGTGTTGTTGGAAATGTTGAGGGTGACTTTGTTATTTATCCGAGGCCAGAATCCCCAGCAGAAGCTGCTGCTGAAATTCAGGAGTTATTGAATCAATTACAGCAGTCCAATTCTAAAGATATAGAGGGTGCAATTCAAAGGGAAACTGAGCGAAACCTAGCCTTTAAGATTAGATTAAAAAATGCTCTCAGGGCAGCAGGGTTAGAAACAGCGAAAGTTTTCTTTGCACCATTGGGAATAGGTATAGAAGCAGTAAGAGGTTGGCTTGAAGCTGAGTAGACATCGTTGCGACGCGGCATAACAATTGTGGTACAGAGTAAGGAGGAAGGCGATCGCTGCCTATCGCTTTTCATTGTTAGCCAACTACGATATTGTCAGCATTCTGTTAAAAATGAAGAGGACTGAAAGAGGCAATTCCCATGACTATTCGTGACACGGCGATCGCCAAATTGCAGCAACTTTCCGAACCACTCTTACAGGAAGTGAGTGACTTCATCGATTTTGTCATCCATAAGCATCAAGCTAAAACTGCTAACAGTCAGCCTAATGAAGATACTGTCGAAGTATGGTCAAGATGGTTTGAGGCTGTCGATCGCCTAGACGTAACGACCGCAGAACCAACCAGCGAATATCAGCATTTCCTACTCAACAAGTATCGACAGCAGGGTCTAACTCTATGATTCTCTGCGATGCAGGAGTCTTACTTTGTCTGGTAGATCGCACTCAGCCCCAGCATAATGCTTACAGAGGTGCAGTTATGCGATTAGCAAAACCTCTCGTCACAACTTGGTCATGCTTGACAGAAGCCATGTATCTTGCTCTTCATCGTGGCGGTTGGGTGATGCAAAAACAGTTGGGTCAGCTTCTTATGGACAAACTGCTGACGATCTATGAAATTCAAGAGAATGAGTATACTCGTTTGTTTGTGCTGATGGAACAATATCGCGATCGACCAATGGATCTGGCTGATGCAACTCTGGTTCTGACGGCTGAGAAGACGGGGTATCGACAAATTTTTACCCTCGATTCTGACTTCTTGTTTTATCGCATTGGCGATCGGGGTACCTTCGACATCATTCAAGTTCAGTGATTGGTAGCCGTCGCTGCCATAGCGATCGCAGAATAAATCGTGTATAGTCTGCCCCTACCAGTATCCTGACAATCCATATTCAAATTTGCACAAGACTGTACTGGGAATAATTTTCTTATTGTCAGAAAATTCCTATTATTGTCGTGATTAGACCGAGCCAAGATATCAATCTCGATCTCGGAGCGAAATGATAGGATCTGCTGAGCCAGACTGCTGGAAATACAACGCCCGTGCAAGATCGTCCTCATTCAGAATCATCCCCTCGTCCTCCCCGATTGCCCAATCATCGGTGGCAGATATTCCCAGTACGAGACGAAGCCCAACAGTTAGCTGAAACGACGGGTCTTTCACCGCTGTTGAGTCAGGTACTGATTAACCGAGGCATTGAGACGCCGGAGGAGGCGCAAGCATTCCTAGATCCAGAATCTCAGGTTTTGCCCTCACCGTTGGAGGAATTTCCCGACCTAGCAATCAGTGTGGAGTTGTTGAAAGAAGCGATCGCATCCCACCAAAAAATTGCTATCTGCGGAGACTATGATGCGGATGGCATGACCAGCACCGCGCTATTACTCCGGGCACTGCGGTGGTTAGGGGCACAGGTGGATTATGCCATTCCCAGCCGTATGAGTGAAGGCTACGGAATTAATCGCCGAATTGTCGAAGAATTTCACCGGGAAGGCGTTTGGCTGATTTTAACGGTAGACAACGGCATTTCTGCTTTTGAACCGATCGATCGGGCGCAGCAGCTGGGTGTAAAAGTCATTGTCACCGATCATCACGATATTCCCGAAAAACTGCCTCCAGCGGATGCCATTCTCAATCCCAAGCTAATTCGAGAATCCTCGCCTTATCGCGGGGTGGCTGGCGTCGGCGTCGCTTATATCTTGGCTGTCACCCTCGCCCAACAGATGGGGCAAACTAAGGGATTGGTGAAGCCGCTATTAGAACTATTTACCCTAGGAACCATTGCCGATTTAGCACCGTTAACAGGGGTGAACCGCCGCTGGGTGAAGCGGGGTTTGCAACAATTACCGAATTCTCAACTGGCGGGAGTTCAGGCGCTGATTCAGATAGCGGGTGTACCACAAGGCACAGAGAAGGGCGAACCAGAAAATCCCAAATCTAAAATCCCAAATTCAAAATCCTTAAAGCCAGAGGATATTGGGTTTCGCTTGGGGCCAAGAATTAACGCCGTGGGGCGGATTGCCGACCCGCAAACAGTGATTGAATTGCTGATAACAGATGATATGGGAATCGCACTAGAACGGGCGATGCAGTGCGAACAAATTAACCAACACCGACAGCAACTCTGTGAAGAGATTGAACGAGATGCCGTTACTTGGTGTGAAGAAACCCAGATTATTGCAACCCCGAATAAAAATTTAGATCCCGCCAGTGACGTTTTACCCCAATTTCCAGATAAGTCTATTGACTTCCAGCAAGAACGGGTATTGGTGCTGGTTCAACCGGGATGGCATCATGGCGTGATTGGAATTGTTGCCTCGCGCTTGGTGGAACGCTACGGCGTGCCAGTGTTTATCGGAACTTATGAAGATGACCATCACATCCGGGGTTCGGCGCGGGGAATTCCGGAATTTCACGTATTTGAAGCTTTACAGTTTTGTCAGGATTTGCTGGGGAAATTTGGCGGACATAAGGCGGCGGGGGGATTTTCTATGCCAGCCGAAAATCTGCCAGCATTGCGATCGCGTCTTAGCCTTTTTGCTCATCAGTGCCTGGAACCCCAGCACCTAAAGCCGCTACTCAAAATTGACGTTCAGGCTAACCTCAACGATATTAATCTCGATCTGTACCAACAGATTGATGCCCTCCACCCCTGCGGGATTGAAAACGCCGATCCCGTTTTCTGGACCCCGAATGTCCGCGTGGTTGAGCAAAAAATTGTGGGAAAAGGTCACGTCAAATTGAAAATCTTGCAAGATATAGGGGATAACGGGAATCAGGTTCGGAAAATCGAAGCGATCGCTTGGCGATGGGGCAATTATTACCCTTTACCGTCGCGGGTCGATATCGCCTACAAACTGCGACAAAATACCTGGAATGGCAACACTACGATCCAACTGGAGTTAGTCGGTCTGCGACGTTCCACAGGGGAACTTCATCAATTGCCCTTCGCCCCAAGTCTGAAAGCCGAATTTCACTACAACCAGCGTCGCTATACCTGTAGCCTTTCCGAGTCTTTGAAAGAGTTAAGAATTAGAAATCCCGAAGGCAAAGTTCTGGCGATTCAGCAAGGACACAGAAGTGGTTTATTAGGAATCACGCGGGAAGACGCCAAACAGGTTGATGTGACGAAACCTCCGTTTTATCCATTGATTAAGGCGGCTATGCAAGCGTTGGATATACCGGGAAAAAATACCTAACTTTTCTGAGAAAGCGGGATAAGATTTTTTAACGCAAAGTAACGCCAAGGGATTCGCTCTCGGTACGCAAAGCTATCTGCTCATCCTCTGCGTTACTCTGCGCTATCATTTGCGTTACTTTGCGTTAAAAATTCAATGTGTCAAAATACCGGGATTCTAGAGGTCGCCGCCTCGAAATGCCAGCACGAAGATGACTGCTGGGCCAGCAAGCATAATTAGCGCCACCAAGGTTAGCTGAGCAATGACTTCCCAGTTGATGCCGCCTAAACCGCTGAACAAGTCGCTGAAAATCTCCATTTGTCCTGCCTGTCTAAGAGTAGTTAAACGTGTTGATTTGAATGGCTTATTGGCAAATTTTGCCATCTAATTTTATCCAGCGATCGCGTCTTTTATTTAAAGAACTTCACAAAAGTATAAACAATGACAAAAAACCCTCAGGAAGTCGTTGCTTGCAGATGGCAAGGAAAAACCTCGCTCCAAGGCGCGGTTTATCGCGTCTAAACTGAAGAGACGAGAACTTTTTGAAAGATGGTTTTGAACAATGCCGACTTGGCGCTGTGTTAAGCAATGTGGAGCCTGCTGTCATCTTGATCCAGCAGATCGCCCCGATTTAGATAAATATCTCGCTCCGGAGGAGTTACAGCTATATCTGAGCATGGTAGGTGAAGGGGGATGGTGCGTGAATTTCGATCGTGATACGCGAGAATGTCAGATTTATCAAGATCGTCCTCGCTTTTGTCGGGTGCAGGCAGATGTTTTTGAGGAATTGTACGCCATTGAGCCAGAGGAACTGAACGATTTTGCGGTTGAGTGTTGCCGCGAACAGATTGAAGGAGTTTATGGCGATCGCTCTTTAGAAATGATCCGCTTTAACCAGGAAGTTGGCTTTTGACACAGATTGAAAATTTAAATCCTCGGCAAGCAACCAAAGGTTGATATTTGCGACATTTTCTGAGAAAATGAAAAGAATATGAAAATTAGCTAGCGTTGAGCCTAACTCAATAGTGAAACTTTCTGCACTGCCTCCTAGCCTGCCTACCTTAGAGCGTCCTAGCGCCCAGGTACCTGACGTTGAACCAGCGCCATCTTTACCCTCTTCAAAGATTAGTCATTCTCAATCTCAAAAGCCAAAAGTGAAGATTTTCCAGCGGGTGCCTTGGACAGTCTTTAGCTCCACGTTCTTGACGATCTTTTTGGCAGAAATGGGAGATAAAACTCAGGTGGCAACGCTGCTGATGAGTGCAGAATCTCAGTCGCCGTGGTTGGTGTTTACGGGTGCGGCAATGGCACTGATCGCCACAAGCTTGGTGGGTGTATTATTGGGGCGCTGGCTGGCAACTAGGCTGTCTCCTAAAACCCTGGACACGGCAGCGGGAGCTTGTTTACTCTTCGTTTCGGTGATGCTGCTGTGGGATGTCGTGCATTTTTAAGGTGCAAGGTTGGCAAGTTGAAAGTTCAACCTGTCAGCGATTAAAAACCTTCAACTTTTAACTTTTCTAACCTTTAACTATGGATTGGCATCTTTTAGGAATTAGTTTCATCACGGTATTTTTGGCGGAGATTGGAGATAAGAGCCAATTGGCAGCGATCGCGCTCAGTGGCAGTTCTAAATCTCCCCGCGCTGTGTTTTTCGGAACGATCGCCGCACTGCTGCTGGCTAGCTTCCTGGGAGTCATTGCCGGGGAAGGCGTGGCGGTGCTGTTGCCCGCGCGGTTACTCAAAGCGATCGCAGCCATTGGGTTTGCCTTGATTGCCGTCCGCTTGTTGTGGCCTGATACCGATTTGCCAGAAGATTCAGAAGAGACGCCGTAAATGTCAGGTTTTAGATTTGGGATTTTAGATTGGCAAGAAGACTTCCAGGCCCAAAAGCGTCAATTTCTGGAAAAAGCTCGTAAAAAGATCGGGCTTTAGCTCTAGGAGTGTCAACATAGATTTAGTCAGTTGCAGCGCTTCCCATTATGAGCTATTGCCTCAATCCAGCTTGCCCAAACCCTCAAAATCCCTCTGATACAAAATTTTGCCTGACTTGTGGCACTAAGTTGCTGCTCAAAGACCGCTACCGTGCCATCAAACCGATTGGGCAAGGCGGTTTTGGGAGAACTTTTTTGGCAGTGGATGAAGACAAACCTTCTAAACCGCGCTGCGTAATCAAGCAGTTTTACCCGCAAGCCCAAGGCACCAGCACGGTTAAAAAGGCAGTTGAGTTATTTAACCAAGAAGCGATGCGGCTGGATGAACTGGGTAAACATCCCCAGATTCCCGAATTACTGGCATATTTTACTCAAGATGACCGCCAGTATTTGGTACAAGAATTTATCGATGGACAAAACTTAGCCCAAGAATTGGCACAGGTGGGTGCTTTTAGCGAATCTCAGATTTGTCAGTTGCTGAATGATTTATTGTCAGTGCTGCAATTTGTTCACAGCCAACAAGTGATTCATCGAGATATTAAGCCAGAAAATATTATTCGCAGAAGTCGCGATCGCAAGCTCGTTCTGGTCGATTTCGGCGCTTCTAAAGTTGCCACCGCTAACGCCCTCAACCAGACAGGAACCAGCATTGGTAGCCCTGAATATGTGGCACCAGAGCAAGCCAGAGGCAGAGCTTCTTTTGCTAGCGATATTTATAGTTTAGGCGTTACCTGCATTCATCTATTAACTCAGCGCTCTCCGTTTGACTTGTACGATATTAACGAAGACGCTTGGATTTGGCGGCAATATTTAACATCTAAAGTTAGCGATTCTCTTGGCAAAATTCTGGACAAAATGCTGCAAACTGCTCCCAGTCGGCGCTATCAATCAGCAGAAGAAGTCCTTAAAGACCTGAATCCTCCGTCAGTTCAAGTAGCGACGGTAATCTCTCAGACACCGACGACACCTGCCAAGCCTCTTGTAATAAAATCATCGCCGGTGACACCAACCGTTACCAACACGCCCGCTACCCCATCCAAAAGCCAAATTGATGTTGAATTAGAGGCTTTAAAAGCCGAAATAATGGGTGGTGGCACCGCCAAAAACGAAAATCAAAAATCGGCTTCCTCACAACCTCC
This sequence comes from Coleofasciculus sp. H7-1, assembly GCF_057473865.1. Lineage (NCBI taxonomy): Bacteria > Bacillati > Cyanobacteriota > Cyanophyceae > Coleofasciculales > Coleofasciculaceae > Coleofasciculus > Coleofasciculus sp. H7-1. The sequence goes on along the minus strand of NZ_JBYCCT010000066.1, from coordinate 177,321 downwards.
ATCTCCAAATCCTGCTAAATCTAAAAGTCAAGTCGATCTGGAATTGGAGGAGCTAAAAAGTCAGTTTCTGGGATCTCCAACTCCCAAAAAGCCTCCTCAGAGCTAGCGCCTTGGGGATGGCTGTCTTGGAAGGCACCGCCATCGATAAACATCTCAAACAGTAATCAGAGGCTGGACGCGAGCCGGAAATCCAGCCGAATTGAGCGCCTCAACAGCCGTGCTGTGGTCTTGCACCCAGAATTGACGACCGAGGCGAACTGTTAAGTGCCGCTGTCCTCCTTTCACCGTTGCAATCACCGGGACTTTTGCTTTGTCTTTGTCCCCTGAGTGTTCCTGGAGATTGGTCATCAGGCGATGCTGTTCCGCAATGTCACCCGCTTGATGAGGTGTCAGTTCCAAAATCACCATCCGCACTTGTTCAATGGGTTCTGTATCCTCAACGATCAGTTGAGTTTGATCGTCTCGCCTGTCTACTTTTCCCCAAATAATCAGGCGATTATCCACGACCAGATGTAAGTGAATGCGTTCGTAAGTTTTCGGAAAGACGACGGCTTCAGATTGACCCGTCAAGTCTTCTATTTGCAAGATTGCCATGCGATCGCCCTTTTTGGTGACTACGGGTTTGATCCCGCTGACTATCACAATGGCGCTAAGAGTCGTATCCTCCCGCTGATCGCCTAGTTCGCTAAGATTAATCGGAGCGAGAATTTGAGCGGATTTCCGCACGGATTTGAGGGGATGGTCAGAGACGTAGAAGCCTAGCAGTTCTTTCTCAAAATGTAACTTTTCCTGTTGAGAAAAATCAGGGACGGCTGAAGCCTTGGGAGCAGATTCAAAGCTACTTTCTGTTGTCTTGCTTCCAAAGTCAAAGAGATTTCCCTGACCGCTGGCTCGGTCTTTGGCGCGGTTTTGCCCCCAAGTTAGAACTAGCTCAAGGTCTTTGCTTAATTGCTGTCGGTTGGGTTCGAGGGTATCAAAAGCACCGCATTTGATCAGAGCTTCTAAGGCGCGGCTGTTAACCGTGCGAAGATCCACGCGATCGCACAAATCAGCCAAAGACTTAAAATTTCCCCCGGTTTCCCGTGCTGCCAAAAGACACCGAATTGCTCCTTCTCCCACATTTCGGACTGCCGACAGTCCGAACAAAATACTGTTTTGCAGCGGTGTAAAATCAACCCCCGATCGATTAACATCCGGCGGCTCCACTTGAATATTCATACTCAAACAAGTGGTAATATATCTTTGCACTTTATCCTGGTCGCCACTATTAGAAGTCAGCAGCGCCGCCATGTATTCAACTGGATAATTTGCCTTTAAATATGCCGTTTGATAAGTTACATAAGCATAAGCAGTTGAATGGGATTTATTGAAGCAATATTCTGCAAATTTAACCATCTGCTCGAATAAATCTTCAGCAATCTTTTCCTTTACCCCATTTTTAGCAGCTCCATCAATAAAGGCTTCTCGATGCTTTTGCATTTCCGAAACCTTTTTTTTGCCCATCGATCTTCTCAATAAGTCGGCTTGACCTAGAGAATATCCTGCTAAATCCTGAGCCATTTTCATGATTTGTTCTTGATAAACAAGAACCGCATATGTTTCTTGCAGAATTGGCTCTAATAAAGGATCGACATATTTTATTTCTTCTCTACCATGCTTGCGGTTAATAAACAGGGGAATCAGACCTGCATCTAATGGCCCCGGTCGATAGAGAGCGAGAATTGAGGAAATATCTTCGATGCTGGAAGGCTTTAGGTCGCGCACAATCTGACGCATCCCGGAAGATTCTAATTGAAAGATGCCTTCTAATTCACCTTTTTCTAATACTTCGTAAGTCTTTTTAATATCTGGAGGTAATTTTTTTACTTCACTTTTAGCTAAAATTTTCTGAGCTTTTCTTTCATCAAGGGGGAGTTGATCGGGATCGAGAGTAATATTTTTATTTTGCTTAATTAAATCGATGCTTTTCTGGATCATGGTTAGGTTTCTTAAACCCAGAAAATCCATTTTCAATAATCCCAGTGATTCTAAGTCTTCCATAAAATACTGGGTAATTACTGAGCCGTCATTATTTCGTTGCAGCGGCACAATTTGATCTAAAGGTTCTGCTGAAATCACGACTCCGGCGGCGTGTACCCCAAAAGTTTTGTTAGTTCCTTCAATTCGCATCGCCATATCAATCCAATGGCGAACGATAGGGTCATTATTGTATTTTTCTTTAAACTCTGGTGCGGGGGTATCATCAGAAATCATCACCTTGAGTTTTGTTGGCTTACCTCGCACCACTGGGATAAGTTTTGCCATTTTGTCTGCATCCCCATAAGGAACATTCAGCACTCTGGCGACATCTTTCAAAACAGCTTTAGAAGTGAGGCGGTTAAAGGTAATAATTTGCGCTACCCTATCCGCGCCATACTTTTGGGTGACATATTCAATTACTTTGTCCCGTTGTTCAATGCAGAAATCCGTATCAATATCCGGCATGGATTTCCGTTCGGGATTCAAAAATCGCTCGAATAGTAACCCATGATGGACTGGATCGATGTTAGTAATTTTCAAGGCATAAGCAACTAGAGAACCTGCCGCAGAACCGCGTCCAGGTCCTACTGGAATGTGATTATCTCTGGCATATTTGATATAGTCCCAAACGACTAAAAAGTAAGTTGAAAATCCCATCTGTTGCATCATTTTCAACTCATATTCCAGCCGCTCTTTGTAGATGGGATCGACTTCAGCACGAGAACGATAACCAAACCGTGCTAAAAGCCCTTTCCAGGTAACATCTTCGAGAAAGGTATCGGCGGTGTAGTCGGCTGGGATGGGATAGTCGGGAAGGCGAGGCTCACCAAGGATGTTGTAAGGTTGAACTTTGTCTGCAACTTCTAGGGTATTTGCGATCGCTTCCTCAATTACCTCTTCCGGTAGATGATCTCGAAACAGGTATTTCATTTCATCAGCGGACTTAAGATATTCAGTGCCGCTGTAGCGCATCCGATTATCTTCAGAAATCAGTTTTCCTGTCTGAATACATAACAATGCGTCGTGAGCTTCAACATCGTTGCAGGAAATAAAATGGGAATCATTTGTAGCAACAAGTTTAATGTCTAGTTCCCGCGCAATTTTTACAATTTCAACGTTAACAATGCGGTCTTCTTGGGAACCGTGGTCTTGAATTTCTAAATAAAAATCTTCACCGAAAACATCTTTATACCACTGGGCAGTTCGACGAGCAACATCTGGTCGGCGCTGAAGAATTGCTTGGGGAATTTCACCGCCCAAACAAGCACTGGTAACAATTAAACCTTCGTGGTATTCAGCTAATAATTCTTTGTTGATACAAGGACGAGCAAAGATTCCTTTTCCCTGATAACCTTTGAGATGGGAAATTGTTGTTAATTTGACTAGGTTTTTATAGCCTTTAGTATTTTTAGCTAAAACAACTTGGTGATATTTTTTTCTGCCGCGCTTTTGTTCTTCAATATCACCATTAACGACATACATTTCATTGCCAATAATCGGCTTAATCGTTTTGCCGCGACAAACTTTAATTAGCTCAATCGCGCCATACATGACGCCGTGATCCGTGAGAGCGATCGCTGGCATCCCCAATTTCAATGCTTGATCCACCAGTTCCGGTAACTGACTGGCACCATCCAGCAAACTGTAATCACTGTGAACGTGCAAACCAACAAAAGACATATTTGGTAATCGCTAATAAGGAATGGGAAATGGGTAATCAGTAATGCGAATAAACCATGACCGATTACCCGTTACCTATCTAGAGTTTTGGGGCGCGTAGATGCCAGTCGGTTGCTTGCTCATAGGCATAAGCAACTTGCAACAGCAAATCTTCTCGCAACACATTACTCATCATCTGGATGCCAATCGGTAATCCCTGGTCATCGAATCCACAAGGTAAACTCAATCCAGGCAGACCTGCGAGATTTAAAGGAATCGTCATCAGGTCAGTTAAATACATACTCAAGGGATCTTCTGTTTTTTCCCCGGCTTTAAATGCGGTGGTGGGAGCAGTGGGAGACACTAAAATATCAACTCTTTCAAAAGCCCGCTGGAAGTCTTGTTTAATCAAAGTGCGGACTTTTTGCGCTTTGAGATAATAGGCGTCGTAATATCCCGCCGAGAGAGCATAAGTGCCTAACATGATCCGCCGCTTGACTTCGGTACCAAAACCGGCGGAGCGAGTCTGAGTATACATTGACAAGAGATTATCCGCGTCAGGCGTCCGGAAGCCATACTTCACGCCGTCGTAACGGGCGAGATTGGCGGATGCCTCGGAAGGAGCAATGATGTAATAGGTGGGCAAACCGTAGCGGAAGCGGGGACAGGAAATTTCTTGAATTTCGGCTCCCAAGTTTTGCAGCTGCTCAATCGCTTTTGTGACTGCCTGCCATACGCAGGAGTCTACACCTTCGCCAAAAGTTTCTTTAATAAAACCTACTCTCAACTGACCTCTGGGTCTAAGGTCAGGTCTCAAGGATTTGGCGTAGTTTGGGATTTTAACGTCGAGACTGGTGGAGTCTTTGGGATCGTAACCCGCGATCGCTCCCAGTAAAATTGCCGCATCTTCTACTGTCCGAGCAAATGGCCCAATTTGATCTAAAGAAGACCCATAAGCCACCAGACCAAAACGGGAAACCAGCCCATAAGTCGGTTTTAACCCCACAACGCCGCAGAAAGAAGCTGGCTGACGGATAGACCCCCCCGTATCGGAACCGAGGGCAACTACACACTCTCTTGCCGCCACCGCCGCCGCCGAACCGCCAGATGACCCTCCAGGCACCCGCTGTAAATCCCAAGGGTTGGCAGTCACTTGATAGGCAGAGCTTTCCGTAGAACTGCCCATCGCAAACTCATCCATATTCGTTTTGCCCACCATCACCGCACCAGCATCTGCCAGTTTTTGGGTCACGGTTGACTCGTAGGAGGGGACAAAATTTTCCAAAATCTTGGAACCGCAAGTGGTGCGAATCCCCTGGGTACACAGATTGTCCTTGATGCCAATGGGAATGCCAGCCAGCAGCCCAATTTCTTCACCAGCAGCGATTTTGGCATCCACAGCATGAGCCTGTTCTAATGCTCTCTCTGCTGTTACGCTCAAAAAACTATGCAATTTCGGCTCTAGTGCCTGAATGCGGTCTAAAGCTTCTTGAGTGAGTTCTACAGCGGAGCGTTCTTTACTAATGAGTTGTGTGTGCAACTCGCGGATGGATGCCATGCTTTGCTTCTACCTTTAGTGACTCAAAGTCCAGATATTTAGTATAGGTCGTGCGTCAGACGCGATGGTTAATTCAGCAATCCTTTGGGATTGTGAAATTTTAGCGGGGAAGTTTGGCAAACCCTGAAATGGCGAACCAAAGGTTGTTCTATAGAAGACATCACTTCCCCGACGTTGTTCAGCCATCCCGCAAGTCGAGCATACTGGATTGTGTAGCAACATCAGCCAGGTAATTTATGCGTCGAGTTCAACTTTGGGCGATCGCTCCCATCCGCTTTCTCGCTCAGAAAGTATTGAGACTAGCAACCCTATTGCTATTGTCTCTAACATTTTTCGGTTGGACACTTCCAGCGCAAGCCGCTAGCCAAATTAGTCCGCGATTGGAAGAGCAAATTTTACAGGTGATTCGTCAGCACCCAGAAGTGATTCTGGAGTCGGTTCAGGCATATCAGCAGCAACAACAACAGCAGCTAAACCAAGCCCAGCAGTCATTTTTGCAGGAGTTCAAGACCAACCCCAAGGCAGTAATTGGTGAATCTCCGACGACGGGGACAGAGTCGTCAAAGGTTGTGCTAATCGAATTTTCAGACTTTCAATGTCCTTATTGTGCCCAAGCTCATGACACGCTAAAGCAGCTGATCGCCAAGCATCCGGATGAAGTGACCTTATCATACAAGCATTTTCCCCTGACTCCGATTCATCCGGAAGCCATGCCAGCGGCTAAAGCGGCTTGGGCGGCAGATCGGCAAGGCAAATTCTGGGAATACCATGACGCTTTATTTGCCAAGCAAGAAAAATTGGGCGAGGAGTTGTATGTGGAGATTGCCCAAACACTCAATTTGGATTTAGAGCAATTTAACCGCGATCGCGCAAGCGTTACCGCTAGTGCTGCGATTGGAGAGGATATTAAGCTAGCTGAGAGTTTAGGGCTTGCAGGCACTCCCTTTTTCTTGATCGATACTGAGACTTTCTCTGGCCCTATCCAACTGTCAGATATGGAAAATCTACTCACTGCTGCGAAGTAATTGGGCTTCAGAATCCAACAATCTGTAGTGAAATACAATCCCGACCTTCACCACCGCCGGTCTATTCGATTAAAGGAATACGATTATTCCCAGGCAGGAGCGTATTTTGTCACCATTTGTACGCAACACCGCCTGTGTTTATTGGGTGAAATTGTGAATGGCGAAATGATATTAAATGAGAGTGGGCAAATGCTGCAAACAATCTGGCAACAATTGCCACAGCGTTTTCGGGGGTGCCCTTCCCAAATTGTTATGGATGCCTTCGTGGTCATGCCCAACCACATACACGGAATTATCCTGATTACCGCCGCAAGCCACACAACCCTCGAATCCTTCAATGCCGTAGGGGCACCCCTTGTGGGTGCCCATCCCAATGTCTTCAATGCCGTAGGGGCACCCCTTGTGGGTGCCCATCCCAATGTCGCTACCCATCCGATGACCGGAATGCCTGCGATGACCGGAATGCCTGCGATGACCGGAATGCCTGCGATGACCGGAATGCCTGCGATGACCGGAATGCCTGCGATGACCGGAATGCCTGCGATGACCGGAATGCGTCCGATGACCGGAATGCCTGCGATGACCGGAATGCCTGCGATGACCGGAGAAGGGGCAGGCACAAGGCCCGCCCCTACTAATGCCATAACCGGAGAAGGGGCAGGTACAAGGCCCGCCCCTACATTGGCGGATATTGTGCGTGCATTCAAATCTATTACAACCCACCAATATACAATCGGTGTCCGCCAGCAGGCTTGGCCGCCATTTACAGGCAAGTTATGGCAGCGCAATTACTATGAACACATTATTCGGAATGAGCGATCGCTTCGTCAAATCCAGCAGTACATCATTGAAAATCCACTCCGCTGGATAGACGATCCAGAAAACCTAGCCCTCACGCTGCTTCAAGGTTAAATAGTACGCGATCGCACCGATGACATCGGCTGTGGCGCGATTCACAATGAAATTCAGTTAGCGCAAACGCTGGAAATTCTAGGCGATCCCTTGTTGGTCAAAAATGGGGAAACTTTCTCGTCGGGTGCTGTCTATTTATCTGATATGGAAAGTTTATCAACTCGCGATAGCGAGTCTTAAGGTAACTTATGCGTCGAATTCAATTTTGGGCATTTGCCCCCATCGTCCTACTCGCTACGTTCTTTCCTTTGAGCGTTCAAGCGCGGCAGTCTCTGGCAAATGTTAGCGGTAATAGTGTCCCGGTTGGTTTTTCTCAAGAAGGATCTACCTTGTTGGCGCAGGCAAATACTCTCTCACCTCTGGAACAAGGAGTGATTGCTGAAATGAATCAGGCGCGGAAAAATCCCGCCGCCTATGCCGCCGTGCTGGAGAATTGGAAAAAACGCTTCCAAGGTAAGCAAGTGAGAATGTCTGGGAACGTTTTTTTACAGACTCAGGAAGGCGTGAAAGCCGTCGATGAAGCGATTCGCTTCCTGAAATCCACTCGTCCTTTGCCACCCTTAAGTGTATCTAAAGGGATGTCGCTGGGGGCTAGGGATCATGTGAAAGACCAGGGACCAAAAGGTAAGATAGGTCACAATGGGAGCGATCGCAGCGATCCGTTTTCTCGCATCAATCGCTACGGTTCCTGGCAAACCACCGCCGCCGAAAATATCAGTTATGGCGCTGACACTGTTCAATCTATCGTAATGCAGTTAATCATTGATGATGGGGTTCCGAATCGCGGTCACAGAAAAAACATTTTTAACCCCGCTTTCCGAGTCGCCGGAGTGGCTTTTGGGTCTCATGCACAATATAAATCGATGTGCGTGATTACCTATGCTGGAGGATATAAAGAGAAAAAATAGGCTTCATGCATCACTCGTCCTCCTCATCTCATCACCTCAGCGTTCGCCTCCAGGGAAAAGGATTTCCCATTCTCTGTCTACACGGTCATCCGGGTTTAGGCAGCAGTATGTCTGTCTTCACTAACCACTTATCCCAAAAATTCCAAACTTTTGCCCCTGACCTCCGTGGATACGGCAACAGTCGCATCAATGGCAATTTTAGTATGGAAGACCATTTGACCGATTTGGAGGCTCTTCTAGACCGCTTCCAGATTGAGCGTTGCCTGGTATTGGGTTGGTCGCTAGGGGGGATTTTGGCGATGGAGTTGGCGCTGAGGCTACCAGAGCGAGTCACGGGTTTGATTTTGATTGCTACAGCAGCACGCCCTCGTGGGAATCATCCGCCAATCAGTTGGCAGGATAATTTTTACACGGGGCTGGCTTCGATTGTGAACCGCATACAGCCTGGCTGGGAGTGGAATATTGAGACATTTGGGAAGCGATCGCTCTATCGCTACTTGATTGGGCAACACACCCCCGGCGCTTACCGCTACCTTGCCTTGGAGGCGATGTCAGCTTACCTGCAAACCTCAGCGGCGGCAACACGGGCACTTAACACTGCTCTAGGAGCTGGTTACAACCGATTGGCAGACCTCCAGCAGATCCCATGTCCGAGTTTGATGTTGGCAGGAGCAAGCGATCGCCACATCACTCCTGAGTCGAGTTTAGAAACGGCTCATCACCTCAAGGATTGCCAATGGCACTGCTATCCAAATACCGCTCATTTATTTCCCTGGGAAATTCCCGAACTGGTACTGCGGGACATTGACTCCTGGCTCGATAGCCATCCACAAGTTGTAACGCCAGATGGAGTTTAGATACCATCGTCACCTCACTCTTGACCGAAGCTATTTAGCCCGGACCAGAGGGAGTGCAAGTTCAAATTTGGTATCCTATCCTATTAATTCTCAGCATTCCAGAAGCATCTATCCCCGCCGACCCCACCCCTCTGGTTAACCCAGAGAGGTTGGGGATGAGGTACCAAACGATCGGGATTCAAAGGGATTTGATCTTACCCGCTAAATGGCTCAAAACCTAAGAAGGCTGACCGCTAAAAAACGTGGCTGTTCTCTGGCGGTCAAAACGCTCCCCCGACTCATCGTAAATCGTTAGCTTCTCTGGCTTACAGCGCTTTACCATAGCTTTAATGCCTTTAGCTCCTTCTTCTTCCAGGTCTTCGATGTAACCAGCTTTGGTTTTATCAGCTTCCTGGGCGCTGATGAAAGGGCCAAAGTAGTAAGTACAACGGGGGTTGTCTGTGACAATCTCAACCCACCAAGCCCGTCCAAAGAAGTGGAGAATGTTAATCAAAAATTCCTTCATGTTCTTGGCCTATCTTAGGGGATACAAAGCAGTCTTCTAAAAGGTATGTTCTTTACATTTTGTTATACTCTGTCATCTTTCTTTTTTAAAGTCTCTTTTGAGAGATTATTCAAGTAGAGTCGATTCGACCAGCGCTGACGATAAATTTCATAAAGAGCCATTCCCCCGGCGACTGAGGCATTCAGGCTCGGTGTGTTTCCCTCTAGCGGAATCGAAATTAGGAAGTCACAACACTTTTGTGTCAGGAGATTCAATCCTTCACCTTCAGAACCAATCACTAATACTACTGGCCCTGTAAATTGAGTTGTGTGTAACATTTGACCATCGCCTGCGGCGGTGCCGTAAATCCAAAAGCCAGCCGCTTTCAATTCTTCCAAGGCACGGCTGAGGTTAACCACTCTGGCAACGGCAAAACTTTCTAAAGCTCCTACTGCCACTTTCATCACGGCGGATGTGATTCCCACTGCCCGTCGTTGAGGGATCACCAATCCTTGGGCACCCAAGGCTTCTGCTGTGCGAATAATCGCCCCCAGATTGTGGGGATCGGTAATGCCATCCGCTACCACCAGCACCGGCTGCTCTGAGACAGATTTCGCCTGAACGATTAAGTCGCTTAGCTCAGTGTAAGCGTAGGGTGCGACTTGAGCGACCACTCCTTGATGATTGACCCCGTGAGTGATTTGATCCAGGCGGCGCGGGCTGACTTCATCGATTACCGTTCCCCGTTCCTTGGCTTTCAGCAGTAGGGAGTGAAAGCGGGAATCGTAACGCAAATTTGGCAGTATCCAAACCCGATTCAGATGGCGATGTTTCTCCAAAGCGGTGAGGACAGGATGCCGTCCATAAATCAGATCGCTTTCCTCTTCGGGTGCGGTAGCCTCCGCTCGATCCTCTGCCTGGGGACGACCTCTGGGGATCTCCCGTTCGCGCCGGTCGGGAATCGACTTCTTTGGCTTGAAGTTGTCTGTCGGGCGCGTGCCAATCGAGTCAGTGTCTTTGTGGCGGGAGGCGGGACGGATTTGCTGACGCTCTCGGCGCGTGTCAATCGAGTCAGTGTCTTTGTGGCGGGAGGCGGGACGGATTTGCTGACGCTCTCGGCGCGTGTCAATCGAGTCAGTGTCTTTGTGGCGGGAGGCGGGACGGATTTGCTGACGCTCTCGGCGCTGAATAATCGGCTTGACTTGCTCATGCTTACCGAGAGGGCGCGTATCCCTAGCGGCGTCCTTGTCATCGGAGATGGAACGCGCGGGGGGCGTCCGTTGCTCTACAATTCGCTTCACGAGCCGATTTTCCCCAAGACGCTTTGGGAAGGCACGCTTGGCTCGAATGGGCTTTCCTCGACTGGTGCTGGCTCTGCCCGGAGGATGGGGTCGGCGATGTTGATCGGCCATATTGTTAAGAATCTTTAACTTGTGGAAGTGGATTTAGCTCTAAGTAGCTCAGCAGCTGGTTCAATCGCTGGGGATCGGTTAGGTAAAGATAGCCCATCAACGTCTCTAAGCTGGTAGCTTGTTGATAAATTTCGGGATCGAGGCGCTTGGGGCGACCTGTCGCAGCGTTGCGTCCGCGCCGCAAGATTTCTAATTCTGTGCTGGTGAGGTGGGGTTCGAGCGATCGCAATGCTTTTGCCTGACTTTCGGCTCTCACCTGCGCCACTACCATGTCATGATAAGCGTGGGATCGCTTGGGTGGCAGTAGATAAAAACTACGGATATAAAGTTCATACACGGCATCTCCTAGATAAGCTAAAGACGCCGGGGAAAGCCGCTGAATTTGCGTGCTGCGATTTGCGATCGCCCAGGTCGAGTTCAACGATATTTTGGTTTCACCCAGTACGGGGTTAGTATTCAGCCAATCTGAACACTCTTCCTCCTGTGAACTCACATCTATGCCCTACCTCGCCCTCTAGTTAATCTTAATGCTTTCGCCTGAAACTCAGGTGATGGGGAATGGGTAGTAGGTAAGGGGTAATTGGTAATTACCTGTTCCCTTTGTCTCCTACGCCTGGGCCCCGCTGCTCTTTGTTTCCCTATCATTCCCTGTTCAGGACTCTTGAAAATGATTGGGGCGGGTTCTGTTGCCCCCACCCCTCAAGCGCGAACAGCGAATCATGGCGGCATACGAAGAGCGCATCCGCGCCGCGAGAGCGATCGCGTCTCTGTTAGGTTAAGCTGGCTTGACCTTCTCCAATGCCGCTTCGACCGAAGGCTGCAATGACAGAAACTGTTCTAAGCGAACCAGCTTCACAGTTTGAGTCACCCGCGCATTTGTAACAATTTGCAAACTACCCTCAAGGCTTTGAGCCTTCTTCACCAGCTGCACTAGAGCGCCCAAGCCAGAGCTATCGACAAAATCAATTTTGGAAAGATCCAGAACAACGTTACTGGGACCTTCCTCAATACACTTGCTGATAACTTTCCGAAACGTGGGTTCGGAAAAAGCATCCAATAAGCCTGTGAGGCGGAATAGCTGATAATTGTCCCTAACTTCGCGAGTGCCTCTTAAGCTGACAGTTAGGGTTAGTGGCTCAGGAATAACACCCTCCTAGCTGGATTGTCCTTAGTCGAGGCTTTATTATAAAACACAATGCGCTGGATATACCCATCTGTTGTGATTAGTCCTTAGTCCTTAGTCAAGGATATAAGACTATCCACGTCACATGGGACAAACCTCATCCCCCGTGCCTCCTCCTTGCGGGCGAGGGAGAGGAATACTCGCTTGACTGGCAATGCGATCGTCAGTCAAAGAATACGCTTGTGCGATCGCATCTGCTCAACAAATTGCTCAAACAGATAGTCGGCATCATGAGGGCCAGGGCTGGCTTCTGGGTGATACTGTACGGAAAAGAAGGGTAGGGATTTGTGACGCAACCCAGCCACAGTGCGGTCGTTCAGGTTCAGGTGGGTAATTTCCACTTCTGGATTTAAAGAATCTGCATCAATGGCAAACCCGTGGTTTTGGCTGGTAATCTCCACTCGCTGGTTCTCAAAACCGGCGGGTTGATTTAAGCCCCGATGACCAAATTTGAGCTTGAAGGTGTCAGCCCCCAGCGAAAGACCGAGAATCTGGTGCCCCATGCAGATCCCAAACATCGGTTTCTGGCTTTCTAGCAGTGCCCTTGTGGTTTCGATGCCTTCGGTAACAGCAGCGGGATCGCCGGGACCATTGGAAAGAAAAATTCCATCCGGGTTGTGCTTGAGAATTTCTTCAGGGGATGTATTGGCGGGAACCACGACCACGCGGCAACCGTAACTCGCCAGACGCCGCAGGATGTTCCGTTTGATGCCAAAATCAATGGCGACAACCGTGAGGGCTTCCTCCCTGTCTGAGGGGATTCCAGGGCTGAATTCCCAACTCGACTCTGTGGGGTCAGACCACTCATAGACGTTGGCAGTCGTAACTTCCCGAACTAGATTCAACCCTGCCATACTGGGAGCTGCTTGCACTTTCTTCAGCAATTCAGCGGTGTCAAGAATTTCGGTGGAAATCGCCCCATTCATGGCACCAGCGGAGCGAATCTTCCGGGTAAGGGCACGGGTATCGATGCCGTAAATGCCTGGAATGTGGTGTTGCTTGAGATAATCGGGCAAAGACTGGCTGGAACGCCAATTGCTGGGACGGGAGGAAATGTTACGAGCGATCGCGCCCCGCACTTGGGGGCCATTCGATTCTTCATCATCTAGATTGACGCCAGTGTTGCCTAATTCTGGATAGGTGAAGGTGACAATCTGACCGCAGTAACTGGGATCTGTCAAGACTTCCTGGTAGCCGGTGATACCCGTGTTAAAGACCACTTCACCGATGGCTGTTCCAGGGGCACCAAAAGACCAGCCTTTGTACGACGTGCCATCGGCAAGGACGAGCAAAGCTGGTTGAGCAGAAGAAATAGACATAAGGTAGTGGTTAGTTTTTAGAAATTAGTTCTTAGTTGGTAAGTTATCATCTCACAGGCGGTTGGGATAAGAGATAAGTGGGTGCTGTGTGAGAATGCGATCGCATTTGGCAAATCCGATTGAATGGAGGACGATAGACATCGCCCAGGATGCTACCAGCACTCGTCAATTTGCCCATTCATAATCAGATTAGCCATTCGCTAATTTTTCAGAAACTCAACTAACTGCTCCAACTTCGACCAGGCAGTACCGCTACCTAAGATTTCTCTAGCCATCGCAATGCCCTCTGCATGACTACCCATTGCGATAGCGCTGCCAACTTGGAGTGCCAACGCCGCATTCAAGGCCACTACATCCTGCTGCGCGGATGTTCCTTTTCCTTGAAGGACATCGCGCAAAATTTCGGCATTTTCCTCGACATCTCCACCCCGAATTGACGCCGTGGGTGCCGGTGTCAAGCCTAATTCTTGGGGATGCAGCGTTGCCAGTTGTACCTCACCACCGGACAGCACTGCTAAATCTGTCGCGTCTGCTAACCCCGCTTCATCCAGTTTCTCGCGTCCGTGCAGGACAATTGCCTGCTGAGTTCCTAACTGCCCTAAAGCATGGGCAATCGTCACTACCAAGTTGGGATCGCACACGCCAATGATCTGCCCTGTGGGGCGTAACGGATTCACCAAGGGGCCTAGTAAATTAAATACTGTCCGCACTTTCAAGGTTCGCCGCAGCGGTGCCACAGCTTTGAGCGCTGGGTGCCAACCGGGTGCAAATAGAAAGGTAATCCCGATTTCCTCAAGTGCTGCTTGTGCTTTCTCACTGCTGGCGTTCAGGTTGACTCCCAGCGTTTCCAAGACATCCGCCGAGCCAACTTTGCTCGAAGCCGAACGATTGCCATGTTTGGCGACTGAGACGCCAGCCGCAGCGGCAACAAAGGCAACGGCTGTAGAGATATTAAAGGTTGATGCCCCATCTCCCCCAGTTCCACAAGTGTCAATGACCGGACTGAGGATTGGCGATTGTAGGCTGAGTGGGGAGGATTGAGACTGTAACACCTGAGCCATCCCAGCAAGTTCGTCTGCCGAAACGCCCTTTGCTTGCAGGGCGGCTAAAATCGCCCCCGATAGCGCGGGTGGAATTTCCTCGTTTAACCATGCCTGCATCAGACAGGCGGCTTGATCGTGAGGCAGGGATTGCCGATCGAGTAGCTGTTGCAGCAAGTTAGGCCAGATGGATGAGTCGGCAGAAGCGATCGCTCTCGTCTCAGCAGCATCTTGGCTCGTCAGTGAAGGAGTATTAGTCATTGACAGGTTTCGTGTGCGGCGCACTCAGTTCAGAGGCATTTTGCAAAAGCTTATCGGATCGCCAAGCTCTCTAGCAACGTCCTGCACAATTTTCTGTCGTAATCTTACTTAGTTCGCACGATGGGTTTTTGGATAAGTATTAAGATTCAGCAATTTTGCCGATCCCAATTTGACGCTCTTAGTTTGATTATCTTAAATATTAGCGATCGCCATTGTCAGTCTCATCCTATTTGTTAATTCTTACTGTGTTTAGATATACATTCTTCTTTGACTTTATCAAAATTTTATATATCTTGGTTGCATTTTTGAAAATAAAAGTAAGTTTTTAAGTAAAAACTTGAGTATTTTCATACTGATTAAATTAAGGATAATTACGGAGGCTTTTTGTTGATGCAGTCTTCCGAGCCAAAAGTTTCTGAAGATAAAATAAATTTTACCGCTGTATCTGTTCCAGAAAATAACTCCAAGAAACCTCCAAAAAATTAGCTAAAACAGCTAATCTTTCGCTTAAGTATCCGGCACAAAATTGGTTTGGACAGACGCTGATGTGGCACTGCTTTGCGCCATTGCCACATCAGATAGCGATCGCGATTAACAAGCGCGGAACTCTACGCCGAAGCCAGTAATTCTGCCCGTCTTGACCAAGACAAAACCTGGCAACTGGAACAAACTTTGCCAGAACTCCAAGAAACTCAAGCTCAACTGATTCAAGCCTAAAAAATGTTCAGCGTCGCTCAGATGGTTGCTAGTATTCCCCATGAATTTAATAATCCTGTTAACTTTATCCACCGCCACCTCCAACACGCTAACCAGTCCAACTTTTTGTAGCTAAATAATCTGAACCAATAGCACCATAATGTAGAATCAAAAAATTGGAATAACTATCTAAAAAAATATGTCAAAAAGTCGTGGAACCTTTAATACCGAGGAAGTGTTGCCGGATGAGCGCAACTTCGTCGCCGCTGTTCTGGATACAGCAGCAACTTTGGTGGTGGTTCTCGACACCCAGGGGCGAATCGTCCTTTTCAATCAAGCCTGCCAGCAAACCACTGCTTACGCGGCGGATGAAGTCAAAGGCAGACCGTTCTGGGATTTGTTTTTGCTGCCAGAAGAAGTGAAACCTGTCAAAGCTGTCTTTAAAAATCTTCAAGCTGGTCAGTTCCCAAACCAGTATGACAACTACTGGTTAACGCGAGATGGCGATCGCCGTTTGATTGCTTGGTCGAATACGGCGCTGCTCGGCTCCTCTGGTGGGGTCAAGTACATCATCGGTACGGGGATTGATATTACCGAGCGTCACCAGGCAGAGCAAGCGCTGAAAAAGGCAAAGGCTGAGCTAGAAATCAGGGTGGAAGAGCGGACGGCTGAACTTAGGAAAGCCAACGAGCAATTGCAGGAAGAGATGCTAGAGCGCCAGCGCACTGAGGCGGCACTCCAGCAGAGCTATAGCCTCTTGCAGGAAGTCATTGAAGGAACCCCCGATGCCATCTTTGTCAAGGATCTACAATACCGGGTGGTGATGCCTAATTCAGGTCTTGGCACCATTCTGAGTAAGCCGGTGGAGGAAATTATCGGCAAGAATAATACCGAGTTGTTGTCACCTGAACTTGCCTGTCAACTCACAGAGACTGAATGCCGCATTATGGCATCGGGAAAAGCTGAGGTGGTTGAGGAAGTTGTTACCATCATGGGCATCACCAAGACTTATCTTTCCACCAAAAGCGTTTTGCGCGAACCTTGTGGTAACGTGATTGGTCTGATTGGCATCTCGCGGGATATTACCGAGCGCAAAGCCGCTGAGGAGGCGCTACGAGAATCCGAAGAGCGTTATCGTCACTTTATTGAGACTGCCTTAGAAGGAATTTGGGTGATCGACGCCCAAAGCAAGACGGTTTTTGTCAATCGCACAATGACAGAAATGCTTGGCTACAGCATTGAGGAGATGCAGGGTAGACCGCTATTTGATTTCATGGATGATGAAGGGAAAGCGATCGCTGCCCGCCAAGTCAAGCTTCATCACCAAGGTATTAAAGACAAGATTGATTTCAAGTTATGTTGCAAAGATGGCTCGTTTCGATGGGCAATTGTTTCTACCTCTCCCATCTTCGACTCAGCGGGGAATTATGCTGGCTCCTTTGCGATGATTACGGATATCACCTGTTGTCAACTCCGATCGTGTAGTTATCAGCTTTGCAGATAACGGTCTAGGGATGACGGAAGCTATGAAAAAACAGTTATTTAATCCCTTTTTTACGACCAAACCCGTGGGCAAAGGCACGGGGTTAGGTTTGTCGATCAGCTATCAAATTGTTGTGGAAAAACACGGGGGTCAATTGCACTGCGTGTCTGAACCAGGGCAAGGTACAGAGTTTGCGATCGCAATTCCCATTCAACAGCACCGTTAGGCTTCATTTGATAAGATTTTCATTTAAATGCACGACACCTAACCGCTGCGTTTTGTTTTTCGTCTTTACTTAGAGTTAACCCTAACTTAGTGGCTGATTAATTCTACGAGTGTTAGTCTGTTAATGCTGAAATGTTATCACGGATATAAGCTGTGTTGCAAGGTACTTTCAGTAGAAGAAATAAAGCCATAAAAATTTAACGAGTAACAGCAATGGGTATCCATCGCGGGATCGTTTCAGCTACATTTTTAATTTTGACAGGATTGAGCGCGATCGCTCCACCTGTTTTCTCTCAAATTCAGCAGTTTGAAACTCAACAACCTGAACTTCAACAAATCGATCTGATTTTTAGCCCTAATACCAATCAAAGTTTTGAAGACGTGCTTGAGCAAGCAGAATCTATTGCTAGCAATTCTGTTGATGAGGGATTTGCCAAAAACCCGGATATCACGCAAATTTATATCAGAATTTTCGGTGACATCAAAGGACAAGTAGCCCCACTTCTATTTTCAAAAGTTTATCGTTCTGATTGGCAGACAGAACCCAAAATTGATCGTTGGATTCGATATTTTGATAATTCTGGATTGCTGCTAGGCTTTTATAATTCATCTGATTCCTTCCTACCTCCGATTACTCCTACATCCACCATCAGACGCGAAGACGATCCTGGTTTTCGGGATGATTAAATACAAGTAGAGGCGCAATTATTCGCGCCTCTAGGTAGAAAAAACACTAAAATTATCTTTTTAAGACAACAAATTTGGGTTTTTCTTTCTACCCTTTAACCCTGCTACTGTTGCCACTCCAAAAAGAAGTATACCCAATGTAGGCGTAGTTTCAGGAACAACTGCCGCCTCATCAACCAATAAGGCTGAAATACGTGTTCCATCCCCAACATCCACAACCCCAATCCCTAAAGTATATTCTCCTGAAGTTGGAATGATGTATGAAAAAGTTTTGAATCCCGTTTCTTTACTAAAGACACTCGAAGAGTCAGTAAATTTTGAAATTGTATCCGCTAAATTGAAGAATTGGGTGCTAGATTCTGACTGAAGGCTTACGAAAGCAAAGTCATTAAATTCAGGATAGGTAAAGTCATCAACCGCAGCTTGCTCAACAGCCTCATTAGTGAGGAAGTTCCAAGAAAAAGATAACTTTTGCCCAGCACTGGCTTTAAAAGTCTGCTTGATGGCAGATCCCTCAATCGGCTCTGCGGTAGCAATGTCATATAAAGATTGATCGCCAAAGAAAGTTGAGAAACCTAAGAATCCTTCTAAACTTTCTTCTTCAGCAAAGCCAGAAATGAAAGTGACGGGAGCGGCATTCCCGCCGATTATCGGATTAGAATTATTGTCAAAACCAAGAATTTCTTGGTATGCAGTTGAGAGAAAAGCCTGGTTTTTTCCTTGGGATGGCTTAATTCCAAAAGCTGAAGTTTCTATTCGATAATCGCCTACTGTTTTCCAGTTCTGAAACCCTTCTTCAAATCCTCCATTCAGGATAGCAGCTTTCGCTGTAGCTGGAAAAGATACACTTACACCGATGGCAAGTGCCGCAAAACCAATCGTTTTTATCATTGAAATGACTCCTAATTTTTTCCGTCAAAAAGGTCTTTTTCAAGTTCTGCTGATTTTTAAGAGCAGGCTTGGGTTAACCTTAAGTATTTTCACGGATACTTCTATTAAAAGCATTTTTGGTTAAGCAAACATTAATAGGGGTATAAGACCTGCTAAAATTCGGCTTAACAAGCTTATTCTTATTTACAACTTCTTGATAAATTTATATTTTATTAATCTTGTATTAACCCAGAGATTAAAGAAGCTTAATTCTACGTCAGTAGTATTCATAGGGTGCGTAGAAACACCCAGATTTGGCGGTGTAAGTCGAGCATGGGGGAGCCGCCCATTCGAGTAGAGAGAACAAAAAGCAGGCATGATGCTAGAGGTATATCTACTTATGCCGATGGCTTGAGGTAATGCTGCGTTGACTAGCAGTTGACATGAATGCTGTGGCTTCGCTGAAGTTCGCAGCATTTTTGGCTGACTGTTTAAGTTATAGAGCTTAGCTCGACTAAATTCCTGCCAAATAATGACTCAAGATTTTTGATTATTGCGATCCCAAAAAGAGAGGGAATTTAATGTCTAAGTTCAGTCGCAGGCAGCTACTAATTTTTTTTGGGGCGAGTGCCGGTACTGCTGTACTAGCTCCTACTTTGGGGAGACAGCGTTTTGGCAGCAATCCTAGCGTTGCCCAAGCGGTTCCATCGCTGAAATTTACCCCAGTGCGTTTGCCACATCCTTTACCGATTTACCAAGAGCAAAAAAGTTTTTACGCTACAGCAATTAATAATCAAGGAAGCGTACTAAATGCTGCTACTGATACTCGGTTAGGCACCTACAACATCATTGATGATGTAGTGGTACCCCCAGAATACGAACGTTATGTGATTGTACGTTGGGGCGATCGCGTCTTCCCCAACCAAGAAGAATACTTTGGCTACAACTGCGACTACACCGGCTTCGTTCCCCTGGATGGCAGAAACCCCAACGATGGCTACCTTTGGGTAAATCACGAGTATGTCTCCTACCCGTTTGCTTTTGCACTCCCTGAAGTCCCAGCGGATTTAGCAGGATTGCCTGAATCTTATCCCTTGGTCGTCGGGCAGAGTTTACCGGCTGACAAAACCAGTCTTCTCCTGTTGGGCGAAATCATGTACAACATGGGTGGCTCTGTCCTGCGGATGTCACGCCAAAATCGCGCCGGACGCTATTCGATTGTTAAAGATCCCAACAATCGACGCATTCATGGTCTTTCCGGTTTAGGGATTAACAGCGAGCGTTCCGATCAGTATAAAACCATTACCTCTTGGGGTTCCAAGAGCTACCAGAAAGGCGATCAAAACTACCTGCTGGGTACGGGACTCGCTGCCACTCAAGTATTTCCTCTCAGTGTAGATGGGCTGGGTAATAAAATCATTGGCACTGGCTACAACTGCTCTGGCGGCACCACTCCCTGGGGAACCATCCTCTCAGCGGAAGAAAACTTTCAGGCAAGCACAGCCTTTTTTGTGGGAGTCACAGAATTTGTGAAGCCTGACGGCACTCAGACTAGCTACACCCCCGGTACCACTGGGGAAAAATTTGGCTTGGTCGGCGAAAAATACGGCTGGATGGTGGAAATTGATCCGAGTAACCCGAATTTCCGCCCTCGCAAACACACCGCCTTGGGTCGTTACCGTCATGAAAACATCGCCATGCGGGCGGAAGCTGGGAAAAAATTAGTTGCCTACATGGGTGATGACCGACGTGGGGGACACACCTGGAAATTTATCAGCAAAGGCACAGTTTCTGCCCCCAATAGCAAGAGCAACAGCGCTTTATTTGAGGATGGGACGCTGTATGTCGCCCGTTACAATCCTGACGGGACAGGAACGTGGATTCCCCTGGATTTGAATGCTGCTACCAATCCGATTCCGCCCTCCGTTCTTGGCTCTAAAGAAATTGCCGCACTAGGCAAAGCGAGCCGGAATGGTTTGATTAAACTACCCAAACGGAACGGGATTGCTAGCCAAACCACAGATGGTGGTGCCTTAAATGTAGATACAACTAATGAAGCCACGCTTCTACCTGATTACAAAGGTAAAAAGCTGTCCAATTTTTACACCAGCCAAGGGGCTGTCCTCGTGGATGCCTTCTTAGCTGCCAACTTAATGGGAGCCACTCCCACCGCACGTCCCGAAGATATCGAAGTTCATCCTCGCACTAAGGAAGTATTTATTGCCTACACGGATGGTGCGGCGGGAAGCGATGGCTACCCCGACTCTCGAATCTTTGTGATTTCTAAGTACAGCCCTGCCGTCACCGCCGGACAGCCTTCGGGCGAACTGTTCAAAATTATGGAAAACAGCTCGGATGGCACGGGTACAACTTTCCGCTGGCAGCGATTTGCTAAAGGTGGGGAAGCAGGAGCAGAACCGGGTTCTGGTTTTGCCAATGTGGATAACTTGGCATTTGATCCCAAAGGAAATATTTGGGGCGTCACGGATATGTCTACGAGCGCTCACAATGGTTTTGATGTTGGTGCTGCCGCAACTCCATTACTGATAGACCACAGGGTAGTGGGTGCTAACTCCCCTAGTGTGGATGATTCTAATCTCAATGTTCAAACTTCTAACCTGATTGGGGTTTTTGGAAATAACTGGCTCTTTTTCATTCCCACCACTGGCCCGGATGCCGGGGAAATCGTACCCTTTGCCTATGGCCCGCCGCGTTGCGAGATGACGGGGCCGACTTTTATCGGGGATACGCTGATCCTGGCGGTGCAGCACCCTGGTGAAGATTGCCCGTTTACTCCTCAGCAAACCCTAAGTCGAACGATTGAGATGCTGGACTTGAATGGCACTCTATTTAACCAACAACGCACGGTTCCTCGTGGTAGTAATTGGCCTAGCAATATTGAGGGCAATCCTCAAGGACCACCGCGTCCTTCGGTGATTGGCATTCAACGCAAGCAGTCAAATGGCACGTTTGTTTAATTAACAGGACTTACGCAAAGCTTATACATATAGCGTTCTTGTCGGTTCAATCCCCCTGTGGTTGCCCTCAGATGTCGCGCAAGTTGCGTAAGTCCTAATTAAGTAAAAAGGCAAAAGAAAGAGACAAGAATCTTTCTTTTGCCTTTTTACTTTTACCTTCTTAAGCGCCTAACATTTGCAACTGATATAAACTGGCGTACAATCCGCCTTGGCGCAACAATTCATCGTGGCTGCCCGACTCTACCAGTTGCCCTCGCTTCAGCACCAAAATCCGGTCTACATTGCGGATGGTTGAGAGACGGTGAGCGATAATAATGGCGGTGCGTCCCTCCAGCAATTTGTCGAGGGCATCTTGAATTAAAGCTTCTGTACCTACGTCTAGACTGGCTGTTGCTTCATCTAGCACTAAAATACGGGGATTGCGGATAGCGGCACGGGCAAATGCTAAGAGTTGCTTTTGCCCGCTAGAGATATTGGTGCCTCGTTCTCTAAGTTGGGTATCGTAGCTTTGAGGCAGTTGTTCGATAAAACTGGCAACATTAGTTTTTTCGGCGGCTTGTCGAATTTCTTCAAAGGAGTAAGTATCTCCTAGAGTAATGTTGCTCTTCACGTCACCGGCAAACAGAAAGCCATCTTGGAGGATGACGCCCATGTGTTCCCGCAGTTCTTTTTGGGGTAAGTCTCGGACGTTGACACCATCAAGGAAAATGCGACCTTCAGTGGTTTCGTAAAGGCGACACAGCAAGCGAATAATCGAACTTTTACCAGCACCCGTGGGACCAACGAGAGCGACTTTTTCGCCGGGATGGATGGTGAAGTTCAGGTCTTTGAGGACGTATTCATCATTTTTATAGGCAAAGGAGACATTTTCAAAGCGAATTTCACCTTTGGCGGTTGGGAATGGGGAATGGGAAATTCTCCTCGGTTCCTCTGATCCAGACGGGATAAATTGCGTCTCTACAAGCTGCTTTTGTGTACCTTCAGGATCGCGGATTTCAATCGGTTCGCTGAGAATATCGGTGATGCGTTCGACGGCGGTGAAACCAGCTTGCAGGGAGGTAAATTTTTCAGCAAATTGTCGCAAGGGATCGAATAGACGCTGGGCATACAAGATAAAGGCAGAGAGGGTGCCAAAACTGAGGGCTTTGCCCATGATCATTTGTCCGCCTAACCAGAGTACGCCCGCGATCGCTACCAGTGCAATCCACTCTAATGTGGCTGATACGGCTGAGTCGTGAAAGATAGTTTTATCTACTTCTTCGATATACCGCTGATTCGTTACCCGAAACAGTTCTGAGTTGAATTTCTCTCGCCGGAATAGCTGCACGACGTTCACTCCAACGATGTTTTCTTGCAGCGTTGAGTTGAGTGCAGAGAGTTCTTCTCTAGCGTTGTAATTGGCTTTGCGGTACTGCTGTTCGAAGTAAATAATCAAACCCGTCACCGGCACCAACATCAGTGTTAGCATCAATGCCAGCTGCCATTGCAGCAAAAACATGGTGATGGCGATCGCTAAAATCGACACTAGATCGCTGACAATGCCAATGGCACCTGTGGAAAAGACATCCCCCAGGGCTTCTACATCGCTGGTGAGGCGGGTAATCAATCGTCCCACGGGGGTGCGATCAAAAAATCGCACCGCCAAGGAAGTGACGTGATGAAATAAGTCAGTGCGAATCTCGGCGGTAATTTGCTGTCCCACCTTCTGCACCGTGTAACCTTGGGCGGCGGTGAACACCATGCGAACGATCATCGTTACCAGCAGTAAAACGGCCAGAAGATTAATTCCTTCCAACAAGCCTTTACCTTGAAGAAAAGACCAAACTGCTTCCCCACGAATCAGCGAAATTGCTTGCCCCACGATGATCGGTTGAATTGCCCCTGCGACTGACAGCGGCACTAACAACAGGATGGAAATTATCAGCAGGCGACCACTTTTCCGGGCGTAGGGGACTAGGCGCAGGAAGAGTCGCCAGTCGCTTTCACGAACGCGCGATCGCTCTTTTCCATAAGTTTCCGTCAGAAGCGGGGATTGAGTCATGCTGCCAAAGCTATCTTCTTTCTACTTTCTTCATTGTTCCCCTTTCACCAGTGCTGTAGCAGCTGCCTGTAGAGATAGGTAAGCCGTTTCAGGTTGCCCGTTGATGTAGGATTTGCCATCTACCGATTCGCACAGAGTTCCTACTTTCTCTCCATCAGCGCCATAGACTTCTAGCACGTTTTGGAGAATATTCGGGTCAAAACCTTGCACAATTGAACTCCAAGCATTTTTATCAACCGAGCAAATCCTGATTGTTTCGTCCATTTGATCGCCTTGCGCTAGCAATTGATTAAAACAGCACTTCTAAGGTCTTCAACCCATTGATGGATATCACCCGTATTGAGGCGGTAACTCCGAGGGTGGGCAATTAACCGCGCCGTACTTTCAAATAGTGTATCAATCTCGATCAAGCCATTTTCGCGCAGGGTGCGACCCGTGGAAACTAAATCTACAATCGCCTCCGACATCCCGGTAATCGGCCCTAGTTCTACGGAACCATACAAAGGCACAATTTCTACGGGTAAATCTAAGCTTTCAAAGTATTCGTGGGCACAATGAACAAACTTAGACGCGACTCGACCGTGGGGCGGCAGTTGCAAGACTGACCGATAAAGGCTAGAAGACCGTACCGCCACTGACAGCCGACAAAGACCAAACCGGAGGTCAGCTAGATGAGCAACCTGGGGGTTTTTCTCCCGTAGAACATCGTAACCGACAATCCCTAAATGCGCTTGCCCATATTCCACATAAACTGGGACATCTTGCGCCCTTACCAGTAGCGCTTTGGCGGTGCCGGTGGGGTCTTGTATTTGGAGTTGGCGGTTGGCAGAATCTTTGAAGGCACTAAAGTCGAGTCCGACACTTTGCAGCAGCCGAATGCTATCAGATAAGAGTGCGCCTTTGGGCAATGCAACGGTAAGCATAGAATAGAGTTCTGAGTGTTGAGTGTTGAGTTTTGAATATCAAAAGGTAACTCATAACTCATACCTCATAATTCATAACTTTTGTGATGCGAATTCTCTTGGTGGATGATGAAGTTGAGCTGACTGAACCGCTGAGTCGCGTGCTAAGTCGTGAAGGCTACAGCGTTGATTTGGCTTACGATGGGGCGTCTGGCAGCCAGATGGCGCTGCAAGGAGGCTATGACTTGCTGATTCTCGATTGGATGCTGCCGGAGATTGCCGGGTTGGAGATTTGTCAGCAGATGCGATCGCGCAAAGATGCTACACCCGTCCTTTTTCTCACTGCCAAAGATACCATAGACGACCGCGTGCTGGGTTTGGACGCCGGTGCGGATGACTATCTGGTGAAGCCGTTTGAACTGCGAGAGTTACTCGCACGAGTCCGCGCCTTGCTGCGTCGTTCCGCGACCGATGCGCCTATCAGGGTGACTGTAGGGGCGCACAACCGTCCTCACCTACTTCAGATTGGAGATTTAGAACTAGATTGTGAAAACCAGCTAGCCTATCGTCACGGACGCACCATTGAGTTATCAGAAAAAGAAACTCAGCTGCTGGAATATTTTATGCGTCACGCTGGGCAGTTGCTAACTCACGCCCAAATTCATCAACATTTGTGGAACCCAGAAGAACAACCCAGCAGTAACGTTTTAGCCGCTTTGATTCGGCTTTTGCGCCGCAAAATTGAAGCGGCTGGAGAGACAGCTTTGATTCATACTGTCTACGGTAAAGGCTATCGCCTCGGAGATGGTGGCTGACGCGGCTTTC
The DNA here is from genome assembly GCF_057473865.1 of Coleofasciculus sp. H7-1. Classification (NCBI taxonomy): domain Bacteria; kingdom Bacillati; phylum Cyanobacteriota; class Cyanophyceae; order Coleofasciculales; family Coleofasciculaceae; genus Coleofasciculus; species Coleofasciculus sp. H7-1. Next base: position 151,977 of record NZ_JBYCCT010000066.1, on the reverse strand, counting down.
TAACTTTCAGTGGCGATATCCAAAAGGCAAACCGCTGATGTCTCTCAACCCTCATCCGCAGCCTTCCACCCGGATTCTCTACATCCGCTTCCCTAACAGTAGCGATCGCCTGGTATCGTCTACACAAAAATATTGGTTTGGCTGTTGAGCTGTCTATTTATATAGATTAGAATAAGCCTAAATTACAAGGAGCCATTTTAATGATGTTTGGAGATTTGGAAGATCCCTTGATAGCTTGGGATTTAAGAAACTTACAAAGAATTGTTACTACTATTCTCTTTCTCATCTTAGTATTCTTCTTTAGTTGGCTGAATCGAAAAAATCGATATGTTTTATGGGCTATCTTTGCTGGTGCTGTCTTAACATTTATCTTATTATTAATTACGCGCAATAACCACGGATTATCTTTTTTTACCTTTAAATTTAAAAACGATTGAATGATTAACTTTATTGAAATTGGCAAATTCGTCTAGTTTTCAGTTTATTATTTTGCCCCATTTCAGATATTAGAGCAATCCTTGAGCTATTTTTAATGATTGCTCAACTATTGAAAATAATTCAAGTAGCAAGATCCAGAGGCAAATCGCTGATGTCTCTCAACCGCTTTCCCTCAACCATAATCCGCAACATTTCACCAGCATCCTCTAAATCCGCTTCCCTAACAGCAGCTATCAGCTCATAAAGGGCCAAATGGTAAACGCAATCTATGTCTCCTGTACCAAGTGCAATAGAGGCAATTCGACTTGGCAAAGGTTCAGCAGTTACTACAATAATATGAGGTAATTTACCTTTTCTGTTTCTGATTAGATTAAGAGCTTCTGTACGACAGTTTTGACTTCTGTCGCTGCGGATTGTCCATTTACAAGATATGCTAGCGTGTAGAATCGAAGCTCCACTATTCTTTTGTCTTAGAATGGCGTAAGTAACTGATTCGTCATCCACAAGGTCGGATATTTCATTAATTCGGTCATCCGGTTCTGGAACGCGAAACATCAAAATATCAGGCGTGATGGTATAGTCACTGCCTAAAGCTGCGGCAAGCGCTGGGTTAGACCTGGCTGCCTCATCAAGTACAACGAGATGGGCATATTGTTCAAATTGGGCTATAGACAATCTATCTCGACTGCTTATTTTTTTAATCCCCCATGTTCCAGGTCGAAGATTACCCAGTCTTCCGAAACAATTCTGGATAAATTCTAGAACTAAATCCTCAAATAATTTTCCAGAAGTTTGCCCTGCTACACGACCAATACTAACCTCTCCCTCCATTTTTCCAACAATACGTTTAGCAATATTTGAGCTTGCTTTACTGGAAGTGTCTGCAAAGTTTGGTACACCCTGACTATTAAAACGTATTAGCCCGACCAGCACATCTGCGTGAAACTTTTTTCTTGATTGAGAGAAATAAGCACTCATGCTGCGCTACCTTTCAAAGAGGCATCTAACATTTTCCAAATCATCTTAGCGATCGCTCCTGCTAGCGGTGGCGGCACAGCATTACCAATCTGCCTTGCAATTTCTACCTTGCTACCAAAAAAACGAAAATCATCTGGAAACCCCATCAATCTTGCAGCTTCCCTATGTGTAATTGGCCGATGCTTTTCTGGATGGAGATAGCGACCTTTTTCAGGCTTAAAAAATTCAGTGCGAATTGTTACTGAGGGTCTATCCCACCATAAGCGACCAAATAAATCTGTCCCTCCAGAAGTTTTCTTAATCCAGCAAGCAGGAGTTAATTCAGGTGCATTTTTTTGAAGGTCAAAACGATTGCCTCCTGGTGGAACCGCTTTATAACGTTGCAAACTTATTGGGGTTGGACTTCGCCCAAAGTGCAAATCAAGAGGTGGAGGAATTTGGCGAATTTGTGTTCCTTCTGGATCAGGTAAATCGCTGATAGCGTTACGCACCGTTAGCCAATTATTAGGGTGGGTAGGTGCTGGGGGAAAATGTGGAGCTGGAATGCATTTGTTATGACAACCAATAATGAAGGCACGTTTTCGCGTTTGTGGTACGCCATAATTTGCAGCATTTAAGATTCCAGAAAATACTTTAAACCCAATTTTTTTTGCCCGATTATTGATATAAGTAAACTCTATGGAACGCAAAAATTCTGGTACATTTTCTAGAATAAATACAGATGCCACAGAAGATTCTACGACATCCATGTATGGCTCCCAAAGGGCACGGCGATAGTCTCCCAGACGCTTTTTGTTCAGCAGGCTGAAGCCTTGACAGGGAAGACCCCCAATAACAACATCGGCTACCGGAATCTTAGGGTGTTTATCTAGCCAGTCTTCTACACGTGCTAACATCACATTTGTGCCAAAATTGGCATTGTAAGTTGCTATCGCAGCCTTATCGTTGTCTACCGCAAGGATACTTTCAAATCCGCCTCCAAATCTTTTATCTGTGAATCCAAGTGTCATCCCGCCTGCTCCTGAGAACAGGTCAATCAGGCGATATTTCATGGCTACTATTTTGTGCAACAGAAAGTATTGTAAACGATAGAGTTACAGTACTAGGGGCTGGGATGGAATGATGTACATCAATTCTGCGCCATCGGGTTTAGATTCTATAGAGGGAGCTAATTTCAACCAGTCATGGAAGCTAATTCCCAATTGCGCGATCGCTTGTACTTCTGTCTGATACGCTTCAAAACGGCGATTAGTTTCAATGTTGCTAAAAATTAAGCAGCGCGAACCGACAGGTCGGCGCTTCGCTATCGCGTCTTTTCCTTGTCATGCTACGCCGAAAAATGAAGACAGCAGGTGAGATGCTACCGATTTACAGCATCTATGGCAAAAGCGATCGCCATTCCATTTATTTAATTCTGCAATTAGGCTTGATAGCCGCTAGCTAGTTTTTTGCTTCCCAGAGTTCAAATTTGTAGCCTTTAAAAGCTATATCAAACTTATAACCCTGTTTTCTCTCAAGTTGTTCTCGCAAAGTATCTGATGAATCGAATAAAAATACCTCACTGAAACCATCAGCAGCTAGAAATGTTTTTGGTTTGTTCACCAACTGTAGCTGCACTTTCGGACTGAGCAGATGGCTAAGGGATAATACACTTCCGGGAATTTTAGTATCGCTAATCACAAGCGGATGAGAAGCTTGGTTAACGATGCGAGCCACTTGAGGATTATAAGTGTCCATAAATTTGTTCCACCATACCTCTGCTGGCGAACTGATTGCACAGGATAAGACTCCGCACGAAAGCAGAGCAACCATCACAAACTGCCACAGTTTCTGTTGCCGGATGGAATTAAAACTCCAAGTAATTTTACTAGCCAGGAGGTAAGCAACAGCTATCTGAATTCCTAAATAGGATGGGATTAGATATCGTGTTGCTGTGGATAGAAATCCCCCAGTCATTAAATCTCGTAGCATTAGGGGGATAACCGCCATCCCAGTAAAAGTCAAAATAAATAACCAAACTTTCACAGGGGTATGGCGATAGAGAAAATAGATTGAGTAACCAACCAAGATTAAAGTTAGAGGAATGGAAAAAGGGTCATCATAACCAATCGGATCGAACCAGTTACCACTAGGATCTATATCTAAGAAAATATTGCTAAGATTACGAGTCCACCATTTAACTAAAGTAAATAAATTGGGTGGTTTTGGAGCTGATGCTACTCTATCAATGATGCGATCGCTACTGAAAACAACCAAAACCCAGGGTACAAAGGTTAAACTAGCCGCTATTGCTGCAAGCAAATAAGCAATAAAAGCTTTATTTTCTCGACGTATTCTAGTTAAAATGACATAAATCCCATGACCAATTAAAGTCAGCCCAAAAAACAAGTTTGAATAGAGTCCCAACGCCGCAGTAACTGCATAAATCACCCAACTTAGCTTAGTTTTAACCCGGATAGCTCGCAGCAACGCTGCACTCGATAGCAAGACTGTCACCGTCCACAAACTATACTGCCGCGCTTCCTGGGCGTACAGTACGTGTAAGGGTGAAATAGCGATGATAGCGATCGCTATCCATCCCGTCAGCGACGACTCAAATAATTCTCGGCACAGCCAATAAATGCAAGGGAATGCTAGCAAACTAATTAGGGCACCCAAACTTCTTGTCACTGCCACCGAACTGCCAAAGCACTGCACCCAAAATCGCGCTATCACGTAATATAGCGGCGGATGTTCTGGGTATTGCGCCAGCACCTGTATGGTATCGATTAAGTCTTTTTCTGAATTGGGGCGCTGATACTTTTGCAAGTCTTCGACACTGATTACACGACCATCGAAAAGTTGCTGTTGTACTTCTGGTTTGGAATAGCCAGAAATTCGCATTGAGGTAAAAGCTTCATCGTGTTGGTAGACTTTCCGATCTAAATTTGCAAATCGAAAAAATATCCCTAAAATTAGTACGATAATAACTAAAAATCGTATATTCTTTTGATTAGCCTCTGCACGCTTTTCAGAATCACGAACCATCTAATTGTGTAAATAAAATTCAAGCTTTCCGTAAAAACACGTAACTTGTGTAAATTGGTTTCTTTCTCGTTTTGTAGATAAAAGTCAGAGAATTAAATAAAAGTACCTAGCTTTCTAATAGTGCTTTCGCTATATCCTAAGCAATCCCTAAGGAAGAATACTGACTCTAAAGAGAATCTTTACTGAATCTTTACAGAAGATCCATCTTTTCCTGGCAAATAACAAAGATTTTGTGAAGTGATATCTAAACTACAGACAGGTAAGTGATTTAGTTGTATGTAATCAAATTTATCTTTGATTTAATCACAGTAATATTACGGTTTAGCTCTGAAAAAGTGGAAGTTTGATAGTGTTTAACTGAAGATGCTGGTAGTTTTACGGATAGACCGACCCTAGAGCAACGGATGCGCCGCTTCGCGTCTACAGAAAGGCGTTAGGGTTAGCGAATATATTGCGCGTTGCGCGATCGCTCTTACGTCATTCCCATTTCGCCATCAACGCCAGCTAATTTCCATCAAGGATGAGACAAGCGATCGCTTTGGTGAGATTAATTGATATCAAATCTGAGTAGTAGATGACACTGGGAGCATCCCAGTTTTTATTCTTCCGATAAATAAAAATTAAAAGTGAGATGGTAGAGGTGTAATCCATGCGATCGTTTTGATGGGAACCGCAATGACTAAAGAAGAAAGCCAACTTTTAATCGAACATACTCGTGCGATCGCTAAAATCCTCTACAAAAACGCCCCCATCAACGAACTAACAAGCTTAGGGAAGATCGAAGAAGTAGTACGCAGTCAAATGCAGCAACATTTCATGCCAGAAGTAGGGGTTTTTTTATCGAAAATGTCACAGGAGAAAACACAGGACACTTTCGAGTTGTAAAAAGTATCATCGGGAAACTGCCAATTACGAGTTCTCAAGCACAAAACCTGGAACTTAAACCCCATAGTCAGTTAAGCCCATATTTAGAAGCATGTTGTTTAAGAGCGAGCGCTTCGGTATCATACCAACGTGCAGCAGAAGATGTAAAATATGCCACGGGGATAGAAGTCCCCAAAAGTGTGCAACAGCGACTGGTACATCGTCAAAATTTTGAATTCCCAGAAGCACAATCAACGGTTGAGGAATTGAGTGTTGATGGAGGAAATATCCGTATCCGCACACCTATCGGTAAACCATGTGACTGGAAAGGTTACAAAGCAGTCCGCTTACACAACTTACAAGCTATGGCAGCTTCATTTCAAGAAAATAATCTTGTAATTGATTGGGTCAACAACCAACCCTTGGCTTCTATTCTCACATGTATTGGAGACGGACATGATGGCATTTGGAACATTATCCGCGAGTTTATGCCCTCTCAAGAGCGCCGTGAAATACTTGATTGGTTTCATTTAATGGAAAATCTCTATAAGGTTGGTGGTTCAATGCAGAGAATACACACTGCCAAGGAGTTTCTCTGGAAAGGAAAAGTTGATGATGCGATCGCCTGCTTTGCTGACTGCAAGCTTAAGCAAGGTGAAAATTTCTGTGCTTATCTTGAGAAACATCGACACCGTATAATTAATTATCAGTATTATCAAGCAGAGCAAATTTGCTCCATTGGTTCTGGTGCGATTGAATCTACTGTTAAACAGATTGACCGTCGAACTAAAATTTCTGGGGCACAATGGAACATTGAGAATGTTCATCAAGTCCTTGCTCACCGCTGCGCTTATCTTAATGGATTAATCTTTGCTCGCTAAATAAAAAGTGGGATGCTCCCGTTTTCTAATTTGTTATAGAGTCGGGCATTTTCCAGCGCGATCGCAGCCTGTCCCGATAACAGTCGCAATATTTCCACCCGCTTCAGTGTAAAAGCGCCAGCAGTTAAATTGTTTTCCAGATAAACCAGAGCAATTAATTTCCCTTGGTAGATAATGGGCGTACACAAAAGAGATTTTGGTTGGTGTTGAGTAATGTAGGGATCGGTGTTAAATATTTCCTCTCGACTAGCATCATTTAAAATGACATCTTTCTGAGTTCTAGTGACGTAATTAAGTACCGAGACAGGCAATTGCCTAGAAGTTGATACTGGTAATTGCAGCACTCGGACTTCATCTTTAGTCGCCACCGCTTCTATGACAAATTGACCTTCTTTTGATAGGATAAGCGCACCAGTTTCAGCGCCAGCGTTTTCTATCAATATTTTCATTAATTTGTCAAGCAAGTCAGACAGAACAATTTCGCCAGAAATGGCAACAGAGGCTTTCATTACAGTTGCCAAGTCTAGCAACCCTGTTTGACCGCCTGTAGTGGTCAAACAGGCAATTGTCATCGTATGGTCGAAAGGGGTTTCGGTAACAACAGGCGATCGCGTAATTAATTGTGGGTATTTTTCTTCTAAATGCTTGACTTTAGCTAAAGCGCCCCAATGGATATAAGCATAGTAAGCATTCGTCATGTAGGTTTTGGCAATGGTTTCTTTACCCCATGACAGATAAAATTTAGCAGCGAGTTCGTGAGCTAGGGCTTCTTCGTTGATATACTCGTTTTCTTTGGCAAGAGCGATCGCCTTGTCGTACATCTCGATTGCCTCTATTTTTTCCCCTAAAACACGATACCTTTCTGCCTCTACTAAATAGAATTTGTGCAGATGATTCATTGGGGCATGATGCGCCCATTTCTGCATCTTTTCTTGATTAGCTTGGACGCGATCGAGAATGTCCTGTTGCTCTGACTGTGAATTATCGGCGTACACTGCCAACTGCACCAGAGAATCGTAGAAATAGAAGATAGCAACAACTATCTGCCCTTTAAGTGCGCTAAAATAATTTTCTAAATGGGTAATATTTTCCAGCGATTGTAAATAATTTTCAAACCAATAACCCAATATAATTTTGTGCAAATGTATACGTTGAAGTGCTACTTGGTCATTAGTTCGCAGGTGAATCGGTAGCATTTCCTCCTCGTTATAAGCGTCACCCTGCAATAGATAGGGATTATCATTTATCCCTGTCATATTTAAGACAACTTGCCAAATAATTTTGAGATAATTGAGTGCTGTTTCATTTTTAATTTTTCTAAGGGAATCTGTGAAGGTTGCCATTTCTCGCTCCAGTTGAACGAGTTGCTTACCAACATAATAGGAGTGATAGCAGTACACCTCCAGACCATAGCCTGCATATTCTAAATCTCCGGTTTCCAAACCGCTAGAGTAAGTTAAACGCAAAGATTCTAAGGTATTCTTCAGGTGTTCTTGCCAATGCCGGACAAAAGTATTGACCGCAAAGAGTGCTTTAGCTTCAAATTCTTTAGCATGCAATTTTGAAACAAGATTCAAAGCTAACTGACCAAATTGATATCCCCGCTCGATATCTACTACCCCACACAGAACTAAACCATAGTTAGAGTAAGCTAAAGTAGACACAGAAGCGTTTCCATATTGGACAGATAAATTGACCTGTTTACAAATCAGTAAGGGTAACAATTCCGGTGCAGTAATGTAGGCACAAGCAAATATGCGTGACAGAAGCCTCAAAGCTGCTAGTTTATCAGGGTCTGTCATTGGAGGTAAGTTGATTAAGTCCGAGGGTTCCTTACCACTGCAAATTGAAGCAGTTTCCTCTAATGCTCGCCCAATATCTGAGGAACTCACTTTTTGGGGAAATCCCATTCCCAATAGCTTTAAGACTTCTAGCGCCGTATTAACTGCTTCTAGCGGCTTGTTTTGAGAGGCATAAGCTTGAATCTGGACTTCATAAACTTTCACTTTGTCCAGTAGCGTTTTAGCGCGGTTTTGCACTACCTCAACGAATCTCTGCATTGCGTCAAAATCACCACTCAGAAATGCTGCCTCTGCTGCTTCCTCATGCAGTGGTAATGTCAGTTCATAGCGATCCCAGCTATCTACCCCCAGAAGACATAAACCCACTTGCAAATATTTGACTGCGGAATCGTGCGCTGTTGCTGCCTTGGCTCTCTGACCGGCAATAAGATTAAGTTCAGCTAGTTCATATTTTTCTTTTTCAGTTGTAAGTAAATCAGTCCCATAATTGAGTTGGTTGACTAGAGCGAAGATATTTTCTTTTCGTTCTTCAGGCGTTGTATTTTGCAGCAGTAATTGACCAATTTTTAGGTGCGTTGCTTTCTTCTCCTCATCAGGAATTAGAGAATAAGCTGCTTGCTGGACGCGGTCATGTAAAAACTTGTAGTCAACCTTGACATCCGTTAAACTAATCCCTCCCGATTCCTCCTGAGTAAATGCTAGGGGAATTTTATATTCATTACTTAGGGGTAAAATCAAACCTGCCTGAAGTGCAGACCACAACTGTACGGCAGTAACTAAGGCGGATTCTTCATTGACAACGCTCAAGACTTCTAAATTAAAAGTGTTGCCAATACAAGCAGCTAGTTTTAATACTTTCTGCGTCTCATCCGGCAGTTTGCGAATATTTCTGGCAATCAACTCGACAACATTATAATCGGTGATGCCAATCGCCTGAATTTGCTCAATATTCCACTGCCACTCACCTGAGTGTAAGTCATAACCCAGCAAATCTTCCTGGTAAAGTGTTTTGAGCAGTTGAGTTAAGAAAAACGGATTTCCCTGAGTTTTGTTGAAAAGTAACTCCGCTAGCGGTTTTGACTGAACAGATTCATTTAAAGTATCGGCGATAAATTCTTCGACATTAACCAGTTGTAAAGGTTCAAGTAAAATATCATTCACCGTCGCACCCGTTTGTCGAATCTTGTCAACCGTTTGAATTGTCGGATGCGTGGGAAAAACTTCGTTATCTCGATACGCCCCAATCAGCAATAGATATTTGCTATCGGTCATCAGCAGTTCGATCAATTTCAGCGATGCCGAATCTGCCCACTGCAAGTCATCCAGAAAGACAACTAACGGATGTTCTTTAGTTGTAAATACACCAATAAATTGTTTAAATAACCGACTGAAACGGTTTTGCGATTCAGTTGCCCCAAGTTCCGGAACGGGCGGCTGTTTGCCGAGAATCAGTTCGACTTCGGGAATCACGTCTGTGATGACTTGCCCGTTAACGCCTAAAGCAGCTAAGAGTTTCTCTTTCCAAATTTGAATTTCTGCTTCGCCTTCGGTCAGCAGTTGCAGAGTTAAGGATTGGAATGCTTGAATCAGGGAAGCATAAGGAATATTTCGCTTAAACTGATCGAATTTACCCGCAATAAAATATCCCCGTTGCCGGACAATGGGTTTGTGAACTTCATTGACTAAAACAGTTTTACCAATTCCGGAATAACCGGAAATAAGCATCATTTCTCCCGTCCCATCAGAGACGCGCTCAAAAGTAGTTAGCAGGGTAGCAACTTCCACCTCACGACCATAAATTTTTTGAGGTATTAATAATTGACCTGCTTTGTCAGCACTGCCGGGAATAAAGTCAGAAATCGTTCCGGTAGTCTGTAGCTTCATCAGACATATTTCTAAGTCAAACTTTAAACCATCTGCACTTTGATAGCGGTCTTCAGCATTTTTAGCTAATAATTTCATTACAATATTGGAAATTGCTTCTGGAATTTCCGAATCTAGTTGATGAGGTGGCAGTGGCATTTTAGCGATATGGCTGTGTACCAATTCCAGCGGTTCGGTAGCATTAAAAGGCAATTCACCTGTGAGCATTTCATAAAAGGTGACGCCTAGAGAATAGAAGTCGGTACGGTAGTCAAGCGACCGATTCATTCTCCCGGTTTGTTCCGGTGACATATAGGCGAGGGTGCCTTCCAGTAAGGTGGGGTTGCCAAGCGTTTGATTTTCTCTTTCTAGGCGCGATGCAATGCTGAAATCGATGATTTTAACTTGCCTTGTCTCTGGGTTAATGAGGATATTGTGAGGTTTGATATCTTTATGAATAATTTGGTAGGAATGCAGTTGAGCAAGCGTGGATGCTAGCTGAATGGCTATGTTTAGAAATTCGCTTAATTCTAAAGAGCGATCGCTAATATAATTTTTTAGAGAGATTGCCCCAAAATCTGACAAGATAAGTGCTAGACCGTTATGATAATTTTCTAGCGCTATGGGCTTGACAATTCCTTCTATATTTACTAGCGTTTCTAAGATTTTATATTCATGTTTTAATCGGGTTAGCTCTTCCAGGGTGGGATACTCGGCTTTGAGCGCTTTAACGATCGCTGAAGTTTCATCCAACTGCCTGGAAGCACGATAAATAACAGTATTGATGCCTTCATGTAGGGCTTCAACAAGTTCGTAACCGGGAAGGGTAAGAATCATTTTTGTAAGAACGATGGGTAGCGTCAACTGGGCATGAATTTAGGGGAATCCCTAAAAGTAAGGATAATTCGCCGCTTGATTTATAGTTCCCAGACATCCCAACAAATTCTCTAAGCCTAAATAAAGCTCAATATTCAGACATACAAGTTAGCATTTCCCAGCACCCGGCTTGATGACGCAAGCGCTTGGATAAGATTAACCACAAAGGCACAAAGGCACTAAGGAAACACGAAGTTCTTGATCTTGGTGTCTTAGTGCCTTTGTGGTTCAAAAAAGCATTTTTTTGCGAAGAGATTTAGAAATGGAGTTCCTTCTAGTTTCTGACTCCTTACTTTTACATAGCAGGGTTTACAGCCATAAATACAAATCTCAGCACAAATACTCCAGCCAAAATCCACACGGATAAACTGATTTCATGTGCTTTACCTTGAAACGTTTTTATCAGTGGATAAGTAATAAAACCAATTGACAAACCTTCGGCAATTGAGTAGGTCAAAGGCATCAGGAGAATGGTCAAAAATGAGGGAATTGATTCGGCGGGATCGTCCCAACGAATTAGACGAACATTTCCCGCCATCAAGACGCCAACAACTAGCAGTGCGGGTGCTGTAGCAAAGGCGGGAATTGCTGCCAACAAAGGGATAAAAAATATCGACAAAGTAAATAAGGCGGCGACGACAACGGCAGTAAACCCGGTGCGTCCCCCTTCCGAGACACCAGCGGCTGACTCAATGTAGGTAGTGACGGTGGAAGTTCCCAGAATTGCCCCCACGGTGGTTCCCACGGCGTCTGCCATCAGCGCTTCACTAGCGCGGCGCAGTTCCCCATTTTCATCAATTTAGCCTGCCTGGGTGCCGACACCGGCGAGGGTGCCGATGGTGTCGAAGAGAGCGATGAACAGAAAGACAAAGGTGACGGTGATTAAATTCCAGATGTTGGTTTGGTTAATCTGACTCAACCCCTGGAAAGCTTGACCGAGCAAATCTCCGGACCACTGGAAATCGCCGTTGCGATCGCCAACTCCCCAAATAAATCCTGCGGTTGTTCCAGAAAAATGGCATTTGACAAAATCCCCGGATTGACTGCCAGAATATATGCCATTGTCATAAACGTGGTCACGCCTGCCAACACTTCGGTGCGAAAGTTGGTTTGGAATTCCTCAAATTTAAAAAATCGGGCGAACTGACTTTTTCTGCGCTTCGCTATCGCACCTTGCCACCCCTTTGGCGGGGGAGAAGATCCGCGACTCGCAACGACTTCGTTGCTCAACTCATCCTCGTTCATTTTTTTGTCTGACACGCACTCTACTCAGAGTAAAGTTTTATTGAGAAATTTTTGGGATGATGCTACACAGTTTGGAAATGCCTTGAAGCGTTTGAGCGGATTTCTATGTTCTTGTTTAACAAACGTTCTATCAGCCAACGGTGGTTCTGGATTGGGATGGCTGGCGTATTCTTGGTTTCGCTTGCCCTGCGCTTTTGGGGGCTGGAACGATTTAATGCTTTGGTGTTTGACGAAGTTTACTATGCGAAGTTTGCCAACAACTATTTAACCCGGACTCCCTTTTTTGATGGGCATCCCCCTTTGAGTAAGTACATCATCGCCGTGGGGATATGGATAGGCGATCGCTTGCCGTTTGGGAAAGATACGATGAACGGGCTGACGGGTTCTCTGCATTCCCCTTGGAGTTACCGTTGGCTAAATGCGCTGACTGGCTCATTTATTCCCTTAGTGCTGGGGGGAATAGCCTATCAACTAACTTATCGGCGCAGCTATGCGTTAATCGCTGCTATCTTTGCCGCCGCCGATGGTTTATTCCTGGTAGAGTCGCGCTATGCCCTGAATAACGTTTATCTAGTGATTTTTGGACTGCTGGGGCAGTGGTTTTTCCTATTAGGACTCGCTAATCAAGCCATGCGGCGCTGGTTTTGGCTAGCGCTAGCCGGTATTTTTTTCGGGGCGTCAGTGGCTATCAAGTGGAATGGCTTGTGGTTTCTGTTAGGGGCATACTTTATGTGGGGTTTTGCCTGGGCGATGCAATGGGTGCAACAGGCAATCGGCAAAGGAAGCAAAGGAAGCAAAGGAGCAGAGGAGCAGAGGAGATTTTTTCCTGACTCCTCACTCCTAACTCCTGACTCCTCAGTCCTCAGCCCTCAGCCCTCAGTCCTCACTCCTAACTCCTCAGCCCTCAGTCCTAACTCCTCACTCCTCACTCTGACACCGTTGCAAAACCTGACACAGCTGAATTTACTGCACGTTTTAGTAAATTTAGCAATCATCCCATTCCTGTTTTACGCCGTTATTTGGATTCCTCACATTCAACTCAACCCAGAATTTGGATTTTGGGAGGTGCAAAGGCAAATTCTGGCATATCACCAACGGGTAGGTGATGGCCCTAAAATTCATCCTTACTGCTCCCGATGGTACACCTGGCTGTTGATGCTGCGCCCGGTGGCGTACTTTTACCAAACGGCTCAAAATACGAGTGCGACGGTACCCGAATTCCCGCCTTTGCCGAAAGGGATAGGTAACGTGATTTACGATGTTCACGCGATGGGGAACCCAGTTCTGTGGTGGCTTTCAACGGTGGCAATTTTACTGCTGCTGTTTTTGCTAGCTCAACACTTCTTGACTGGGAAAGGGTGGAAATTTACCCCAAGCGCCTCAACTTGGATTGCTTTGTACTTGGTTCTGAATTGGCTAGCGAATGTGCTGCCTTGGGTGCGGGTGACTCGCTGCACGTTTTTGTACCATTACATGGGGGCGTCTGTGTTTGCGGGGTTGGCACTTGCCTGGATTGTCGATGGCTGGCTGCAAAGTCCGGCGCGTCAGTTAAGAGCGATCGCCCTGACGGTAATTTTTACGATCTTGGCAGCTTTTGTGTTCTGGATGCCAATCTATTTAGGTTTGCCCTTATCTCTAAGGGATTATCAAATCTTGATACCGCGCTTCAATGTTCGGTATTTGCCGTCTTGGTTGCGCCAGTGGGTGCCCAATTGGGTTTAGGAAAGTTTTGAGGGTTGAGGGATGAGTTTTGAAAATTCCCTAGTTTTCACATCATTAATCTCACCATTAAAATACTCAACCCTCAAAATTCAACTTCTGATAAATAAAGCGCGATAAACGGGTTCCCCGCGAGAAAGGGTAGTGATTTCGCGTTCGGTTGGCACTGGCAGGGGATTAGTGTCTAACCAGGCGTCACCTCCCTGCCTTTGGAAGGCTGGGGAAGAGGAGAAGCGATCGCGCATTTCCACTGCGATCACCTCAACATCTGACTGAACAAAAACCACTCCTCTACTAACCAGGTACTTTGCCAGAACTTCTAGCATTTCTGGCTGCACCACTCGGCGTTTGGCGTGTCGATTTTTAAACCACGGATCGGGAAATTGAATTGTGACGCGCTGCAAGCCACCAACTGGCAAGGAACTCAAAATAGGATTTAATGAGTTATTGGCATTACAAAATAAGTAGTGAAGATTTTCTAATTGCGCCTGCCGTTTCCATTCATTGGCTTCCTCTACCAACGTTTCTCGAATTTCTAAACCTAGATAATTCCAATTGGGTTCTACAGTCGCCATCTTCAACAAAAACCGCCCCTTAGCGCAACCAATATCTAAATGCAGCGGCTTTGTCGGATCGGCATAAATTTTCTGCCAGTCGGGAGGATTTACCGGCGTTTGATACTTGGAGGAAAGTGGATTAACGTGTTGGCGAACTCGGACGGGTGACAAAATGAAACTCCTTTTTTGGATGTTAGCGATTCAGTAGGTAAATATCATTCAACACAAAGTTTTTACCTCTCCCTAACCCTCTCCTACTCTTAAGCAGGAACAGGAAGATTTTAGCCTCCGGAGCGAATTTCACCCCCTTCCCTACCAGGGAAGCTACCGTGTACGCACAAGTCTTTTTGAACTTGCCAATCCCGTTTTGATCCCCCCAACCCCCCTTAAAAAGGGGGGCAATCAAGCCAAAGTCCCTCTTTTTAAGGGGGATTTAGGGGGATCAATCACGTTTTGCTACTTAATGAAAGATATGTGTACACGGTAAAGCAGGGAAGGGGGTTGGGGGGTTAGGTTTTGATGCGAACTTGGCGATTCCCTGACTGATTCGCCTGCGTAAGAGAATGTAGCAAAGGTTATGATCGACGGGGATCGCTATTATTACATTCCCGCATCCACTTTCGCGTTGGCGCTATGAGTCTCAATTTTCGTTTTGCTATCATCAGCGACTTACACATCGCACTTCCTAACACGATTACGGATCATCCCAGCCGTTTTCACATGGTAGAAGTCAGTATCCCAGCATTGGAGATTGTACTGAGACATCTGGAACAACTCAACTTAGATTTTCTGTTGATACCGGGAGACTTAACGCAGGATGGGGAACCAGAAAATCATGCTTGGCTGCAAAAACGCCTCTTGAAGCTACCTTTCCCAGCCTACGTGGTGCCGGGGAATCATGATGTACCCAGTTTACTACCCACTGATAGCACTATTGGACTCCAAGAGTTTCCCCACTATTACCAACAGTTTGGCTACGAGAATCCAGAGCGTCTGTATTACACGAGTCAAATTTTACCCGGAGTGCGTTTAATTGGGCTGAATTCCAATAATTTTAGCGATCGCGGGAAACAGGTAGGACGTTTGGATGATGCTCAGTTGGTATGGCTGCAAGAACGGCTCAAAGAGGTTGATGACGAGTTGGTGATGGTGATGGTGCATCACAACGTCGTCGAGCATCTACCCGGACAATCTAGCCACCAGCTAGGGCGTCGGTATATGTTGGAGAATGCGCCAGTGCTGTTGCAAATGCTCCGGGAGGCGGGGGTAAATCTAATTTTTACAGGGCATTTGCATATTCAGGATATTGCTAGCGATCGCGGTGTTTATGACATCACCACAGGTTCTCTAGTTAGCTATCCTCATCCCTACCGCATCTTGAACTTCCGCACCGATAACCAAGGCAGAAAATCCTTGCAGATTGAGTCGCATCGGGTGGAATCTGTCCCCCATTTCCCGACGCTGCCACAGTTCTCACGAGATTGGATGGGCGATCGCTCTCTTCCTTTCATGCTCAAGTTGCTGACTGAGCCACCCTTAAATATTCCGATGGCAGAGGCAGAGGGACTCGCTCCCAATTTGCGCTATTTCTGGGCAGATGTTGCCAATGGGGATGCTTTATTTGATTTCTCCCACTTCCCCCCAGTCGCAAAGCGCTATTTCGAGTCATTTGGCGCGATCGCTCCCGATGGCACCCCCGCCCTCATCGACAATTACACAACTTTATCTCTATAACCTAATTCACCAGCTCTTTGATCTACCCTTAGTAAGATGCTGTTCAATCTTTACCTTCAGTAGCGTGTCAGCTAAAGTGTCATAACATTGCTTAAGCTTATTTTCAGTCTAGATATAAGTCTCTAAATCCACGCTCTACATCGTGACCTTAGCAGTAGACCAACGAAACTGGATAGAAGAAAGTCGTCATAGCCATCGCGGAAGTGCCATGTTGTTTGCGCCGATGGTGGAATTCAACGTGATGGCTGAAGTTGGAGATACCCCGCCCTAGTTTAGTCACAGCGATTTAGAGGCGATGCCAAACGAGTGGGCGATCGCATTGGAAAATAACTAAGTCGATTTTCCTGCTTTTCCTAGAATTTATGCAGGTGCAACTGAAAACTCTGCCTGCTCATAGTAACTATCTTTAAAGCCAAATCTTTAGGCTTTTAAGATCCTTTGACTTGCACAAATTAGAAACTAATTCTAGCAAAAGTCTGTTGTATCTATTACCATCACTTTTGGCATGACTGTGATTAGTAGAACTCCAGCTTTTTCTAGGATCTCGGCTTCAATCGCTAGCGTAGGTTAATGACTTGAAATCAAAGACAACGTTCATTTGGTTAAGCCGCACTGATTTTGCTCGAAAGATAGTTACTCCCACAAATCATCAAGTATTAGTTTTAGGACTTACACAAAGCTTATACATATAGCGTTTTGTAGGGGCAATCCCCTTGTGGTTGCCCTCAGATGTGGTGATGTTGCGTAAGTACTGAGTTTTAGTTAAGAAGATGATTTTGGAGTGCATTTGCCATGAGTATCGACATAAGTGCTGAAAAACCTCAATCCTCAGTACAAAAATCTCAAGTACCTTCACGTTGGTCGCGGATAAAAGAATCTGTATTGATGACCTTAATCGGGGGGATTCGACGACCTCTGGGGACGATGCTGCGGAGACTACTATACCCCACTATTTTGGGTCGGGTAGGCAAATCTCTATACATTCAAACTGGGGTTGAACTTCTCGGTGCTAGTTGTATTGAAATCGGAAACAATGTCAAACTTCTTCGAGACGTTCGCCTCAACGCTTGCGGTCAAAACAGTAAGATTTCTCTGGGAGATTTAGTCTGCTTCGATCGCGGTGTTGATATTAATGTTACCGAACGAGGTAACTGTCATATTGAGATTGGTGAACGCACACATATTTCTCCCTATACCTGTTTAGGTGGCCCCGGTAATATCAAAATCGGCAAATTCTGTTTAATCGCATCACACGTAGGAATTTATGCCAACAATCATAACTTTGCAGATCCTACAGTTTATATATGGAAGCAAGGAGTCACTTGCAAAGGAATTACCATCGAAGATGACTGTTGGCTAGGCACTGGAGTAAAAGTGCTTGATGGAGTCAAGATTGGTCGGGGAAGTATCATCGGCGCAGGCGCAGTCGTAACCAAAGATATTCCCTCTTACTCAGTTGCCGTGGGTGTGCCTGCTAGAGTCATTTCTCAGCGAAATACTATTAGCAAACCTTCAGCAAAACAGGTGGATGTTCAAGTTACAGACTTCTAAAACTCTAATCATGTCGAAGACTGTATTGAGCCAGCCATACTACTTTCGCGCGAAAAGTTTATTCCTGCTAAAAATAATTCGATATCAGGTAAAAAAAAAGTCAGCTTTGGAGGGAAATAGTAATGAGCCTTGAAAATAACCTTTATCCTTCACAGTGGAATCGCCGAAAAGAATCTTTAGTAATTACATTACTTGGATGGGTTCCCTTATCGCTAGGTTTAGTGTTGCGAAACCATCTGTATGGCACTATTTTAGGGCGAATAGGCACCTCTGTTTTGATTCAACCGGGTGTAGAATTGATCCGTGCTTGTTGTATTGAAATTGGGGATAAAACCAAAATTTATCGCGGTACTCTCTTACAAAGTTATGACCAGGAGAGTCAGATTAGGATTGGAGATCAGGTATATCTAGGACAGAATGTTTATCTATATGCTGGGGGAAAAAGCAGTACAATTTGTCTAAGAAATCGAGTACGCCTCGATCGAGGCGTAGATATCAAAGTTTTAGAAGACGGCTATATTGAGCTTGAAGAAAATACTTACGTTGGCCCATACACTTGTATATCTGGGCAGAAAATAAAAATTGGTAAAGACTGTTTAATTGCATCCCATGTCAGCATTTATGCTAGCAATCATAACTTTGAAGATACCACACGCCCAATGATCAGCCAAGGCTACAACTGCAAGGGAATTACGATCGAAGATGACTGTTGGTTGGGTAGTAAAGTAACAGTAGTAGATGGAGTCACGATTGGTAAGGGCAGTGTCATCGGTGCAGGCGCAGTTGTAACCAAAGATATTCCCTCTTACTCGGTGGCAGTGGGTGTGCCTGCGAAGGTTATTTCGAGGCGAAATGGGATTGCTGATAATTCAGCAAAAGTTGGAGTTCTTCAACCAAGAGACTTCCCTAGAGTCTAGGACAATTTTGTTTGATTGGTATCGCAGATAATTGGGGAACTGGTAATCGGTCAGAAGAGGGATGAGTGTTAAGTTTTGAGGTTGAATAAAATTCTTTAATTCAAAATTTAAAACTATACGCTTGAGCAAGGATCAAAACTCCAAACTTTTTCTCAATTCCCAATTATCTGAAATGCATCATTTTAAGCTTGGCGACAGATACCAAAGACTGAGGTGTAGCCATGTAGAAAAGTGCTGCCTGCCACGGGGCCGATTTCACCATTACAGAAGAAGCCAGCCAGTGGGATGTCTTTTAGATAGCGACGGAATAGCTCGGAGTCAAAGTTGGGCTGCCCATAAAGCCCTTCTCCTCGCCCCAAACAGGAGAACATCAAGGCACCGGCAGATGGAGAATCGTTGGGTGCCTGTTTTTGATAACGCTGGAGGAGGAGTTCCAGGTCTTCTGCGGAGGTGCGGGCGTCTCGGAGGTGGAATTGCATGCGCTGACCGGGGCGGACGCGATCGCCAATTGCGATCGCCCCCACTCTGGGATCTACCCCTAGTAAGTTGCGGATCAGAAAATCTCCCGGCTCCAGGTTTAACTTAAATTCATCCCGCACCAAGCCCACAAACAGCGAATGCTGTGCCAACTGTCGGTCTGCCTCGCTCAAATTCTCGATTAAATCCTGTAAGACTTCCAGAGGCGTCCCAGATTTCCCGCCACAGTCATTCACATCGGCACTATCCTCTTGGGGAGTCAGTTCCAGAAGAATATTCCGTTCTCCTTTCGCGATCCTATAAGGCTTCCCAATCGGGCGACAGCCCTGTGCCACAATTGTTTCCAGTACAATATTGCCACTTAAAGCGACGCCAACCGTTCCTTCACGGTAGAGCTGGTAGTTACAAAACAAACCCGTGTTGCTGCCCAAACTGCCAGCGCTAGCCAGTCCCCCCACTTTCACCGACCCTGGATAAGCAAAATCCAGTCCTTGAAGTAAGTCATTAATCTTGGAAGAGAAAGGATCGGCTAACAAGATGAACTGGGGTTCATCAGCGGGTGATACGCCAATCAGGTCTACCCAATTATCCGGTGAGCTATCCAGGTCGGGCAGAGCATCGCTAGAAATCTCAAAAGCGCGAACATTGACTCCAGGCAGATGAACTAAGCTGAGGCTTAATGCTGGTTCTCGTTCGACTTCTTGCACTTCGTCTTGCGAATTCATGCCAATGATGCCGCCGCCACCACAGCCAATCAGCGCTTTGATATTAAGTCGTTCCTGCAACAATGGCATCAGCCGCGAATATTCACTCGCATAGGCAGACGAGATGAACACCAGCCCCAAATCAGCCGGTGCCTGCAACGCCAGAGTCGTGCGTTCAACCACTTCCGCGACTGCCGCTTCCAAAGACGGACGGGTTGATAAGGCGTTCGTCCACTTGATCTGGTTAGCCATAGGGATTACACAAAAATGCGCTTTTGTAAGCCAATGCTCTTGGGTCGATTGGCAGGGTATCAAAGCATTATTATTACCCTAACACTCGCAAGGCACAGGTTGTAGAGTCCCATCACTTCAACACTAGGGGAGGAGTTGGCGAGTGGCAGTAGCACCTTAACATTAGTTAATATGGTGAAGATAACCATAGATTAGCCGGTTAAGTGTATACTGGCACCTCGGTGAGTCAGAAACGACCAAATCTTAAAAGATAAAGATCGATCCTGTTCAGGTGCTGTCTGTTGCTGATATGACAAACAAAGAATGACTGAAACTTAGAGTCAGCAAGCAGAACACCTGATTTGAGATTGCCGATAACGGTCGAAATTCACCAGGTTTCCTGAATTAAAACAAGAAACGGGGACGAGAATTATGAGCAACATCCAAGACCAAATTGAACAAGAGCGCGACCAAGCCCGGTCTGTCTGCGATATCAAGGGCGCAGGCTCCGGTGAGTGTGCTGCTGCCTGGGATGCCGTTGAAGAATTGCAAGCAGAAGCATCCCATCAGCGGGAAACCAAGCCGAAGAATTCTCTGGAGCGGTATTGTGACGCTAATCCAGGGGCAGATGAGTGCCGGGTCTACGAAGAATAAACTTAACTCGGTGCTAAATGCCACCAGTCGGAGCTGGAGTTCGCCGCACAAATTCACCGGATAAATTTCCGGCACTTACAAGCAACAAGAACCTGATTGAAGTCGTTCGAGTTGCTTGTTTTTTCGCTTTGTGTAGCTATCTATACCAATATTTGTGGCGATCGCTCTGAAGCTGCTTCTCGCGTAACCCAAAAGCAATCGGGAAACGAATCAAAGCTCCCCTTCCCCCACAAGTGAAAAAGAAGCAGTTTTTGATCGGGAAAGTAAAAATAAGGGGAAAACAGAGAAAAAACCTTCCCTTGAAAACCCCTCCCCTCGCGTGTAGGGAACTGTTGCAGACAATTAGAGCAACGAGATTAGTTGAGTAGCAGTCGCACCTAGACAGTTAAAATGAGTGGGTAAAAATTCCCCTTTCTGCCATACACAGCCAATGGACAATGACAACCTCTGGTTTCGACCGTTAGTTTGGATGGACTACCGACTAGCGCTACTATTTACTGTTATCATTCCGCTGATTCTGCTGATCTGGGCTTTTATCCAGAAAGCCGATGCAATGGTGCGCTTGTTAATCATCTACTGGCGGGTTTCTAGTCTGCTGGCGATTACAATTTACCTGATGATTGCTGGATGGCCTATTTCCTATGTGTCTTCTTTCTTTGCCCGCCTGTTGATTCCCATATCCCTCTGGTTTTGGGTGGATATCAACGATGAAATTGACGATCAATCGCTGCGTCCTCTCAAGCTAGCGCTAACAGCGTGGCGTTGGGCTGTCAGTGTTTATCTAACATTGGGCGCTTTAGCTTTCCTTCCTTTCCTGTCTTGTGCATTTTCCCCAGGAGCGATTCAGAAACCATTTTGTAACGTTTGGTTAGAAGCACCTAGAATGTACAAACAGTATTTTCATCCCAGTTATACACCCCAATTTTTAGGCTTTTTAGCGATGGTGGGATTAGTGATTTACGTACTTTACTTGAGTTATTTTGTCCTGATCCGGCTGGGCAAAGAGGGACGCTCGGCTATGGAACAGTAAAAATAATTAAAAATTAAAAATTAAAAAAGCCTTCAATTTTTAATTTTTAATTTTGCCTTTTTAATTGTTTCTCTCTAACACCTTAGACTCTACACGATATGAGTAATGCTGTTGGGCAGCGTCTAGAGCAATACACCGCCAAGCGCCCTCATGAAGTCCTGATTGTCACGGTTGAAATTGCCGGTGAAGAAGACAAAATTGCCATTTTTAAAGGATATTCTAGTTCTTTGATGCGCCCAACAGCGTTCGATCCGGATGTGCCGGTGCTGCCAGACGGGGCAACGATTATCTCTATTGATAGAGTACTTTCCCCTTACAATCCGGAAGCTCCCGATTATATAGAACAAGGATTGACTTGGGAAACAATCCAACCCTTGTTGTTAGAGGTGGGAGTTTAGGTCAACCAGTTAGTTGAGCTTTGCGAAAGCTAAGGAAGTGGGCAAGAAATAAACATTAGCGGCTTAGAGCAGACAAAATCTAATATTTGTATATTGTTAGATTAAGGATTTCTAGGGAAACTATTATTGAGTATCCCACTAAAATTTCGACCATGCCATCTCCAGATCCTGGCTTTACCCCACACGATCGGGTCATCGCTGCTAAGTCTGAGTCACAAAGCCAATTCAGTCCCCCAGAACTTTCCTCCAACTGGGTAAACCGACGGCTCCATCGTGTCAGTATCCGCAAGAAAATTGGCTTTGGATATGCCCTAACTCTTGCTGTGGCGATTGTAGGAACCACCATAGGACGTACAGTAGGAGATTATTACTATGAAGCCCAAGCTAAGGAGAAGCTAGAGAGGGCACACGACGAAACACTTCTTTTCAATGAATTGAGGTTTAACGTACTAGAGGCACGAAATCACCAGCAACAATTTATTTCTTTAATATCGCAACCAGAGGTATTTAGGAAACACTATGCTCACTTTGTTAAGCATAAAGCGGAGGTTGAGAATCGGCTATCTGAAATCAGAGCTTTAGCAGATAGCACTAATCGCCAGGATTTGAAGCAATTTCTTCAAAATAACCAGAATCAGGTAGAAAGCTATTTTCAGCAAGTAGAAGCTCTGATTAAAAGAATTAACGGGTCTAATTTAAAACCACAGGAGGTTTCAGCCGCACAACAGGTACTGATCGCTTTTACGAATAACAAAGTGGCTACCGAGTTTGACAACTTTTCAGAAGACGTAGAAATTTTAATTCAAACGGTTCGCAAGGCAGAAGAAGAAGCGTATGAGAGTCTAGAAGAGGCAGAAAATCTAGGAACCCAGGTGATGATCGCTGCCATACTACTGTCGAGCGCGATCGCTACCGTTATCGCCATTTATACCAGTCGCGCGATCGCTTATCCTATTGAAGCGGTTACTAAAGTAGCGACTCAAGCTACTGAGGAAGCTAATTTTGACCTGCAAGCTCCTGTCCTCACTCAAGATGAAGTTGGAGTATTAGCGATTTCCTTCAACAACCTCATTCAACGAGTTGCAAACTATACTCAAGAATTGGAGTTAGCTCGCCAGACTTTGGAAAGACGGGTAGCAGAACGGACTGAAGAACTTGAGGGCAAAAATGAGCAGCTAGAAGCAGCTCGCGCTCATTTGCAAGAACTGAATGCTGAGTTAGTGTCTCAAGCTGCCGAACTCAGCCATACTTTGCACGATCTCCAGCAAACTCAAGCTCGTTTGATTCAAACGGAAAAAATGTCTAGTTTGGGTCAAATGGTAGCAGGAGTGGCTCATGAAATTAATAATCCAGTTAACTTTATCTACGGCAACCTGAGTCACGTCAGCGAGTATACACAGGATTTATTTAATCTTATCGATCTTTACCAGCAACATTATCCCAACAGCGCCCCGGAAATCCAAGCTCAAATTAAAGCATTTGACCTGGAATTTGTCGCTAATGATTTGCCGAAAATACTATCTTCAATGAAGATGGGAACTGACCGCATCCGTCAAATCGTGCTGTCTTTGCGGAATTTCTCTCGCCTAGACGAAGCGGAAATGAAACCTGTTGATATTCATGAAGGAATTGACAGCACTTTATTGATTCTCAACCATCGACTTAAACGCGGAATTGAAGTTATCAAACAATATGGAGATTTGCCTTTAGTTGAGTGTTATCCAGCGCAACTCAACCAGGTATTTATGAATATCTTGAGCAATGCGATTGACGCCTTGCTAGATCAAAACCAGCAACCCAGTCCGCAGATTTTGATTCAGACGGAAATAGAGACAGAAAATACCGGGTCTGTAAGGGTGCGGATTGGGGATAACGGCCCCGGTATTCCTCCGGATATTCAAAACAAACTGTTCGACCCTTTTTTCACTACTAAGCCTGCGGGAAAAGGCACCGGGCTAGGACTGGCAATTTGCGCCCAAATTATGGAAAAGCATCAAGGCAAAATCGAGGTCAATTCGCAGATGGGAAGGGGAACCGAGTTTGCACTGGTCTTGCCGAGCAAACATCCGAGCGCGATCGCACTCAGTAGCCGCCTCGACCTAGAGCAAGCCAACGGCAGACCCTAAGAGAGGTTTGGGTTATTCCGGAAGGTGCTATCCTCCACTGTAAGTGTGTTGTGTGTGGAGTGTTTGAATAAATATGGTTTCATCCCCAAGCCGTCCTCAGCTGTTTAGTCCTGCGACTGAGGCAGAGCAACCAGGCATCCGGAGCGGTATTAATCCTGCTTCTAGTTTCCTCTCTTTGCCAACGACTCCTCTGTTTGGCACCGATGGCATTCGCGGAAAAGCTGGAGAATTGCTGAGTGCCTCCCTAGCCTTGCAAGTGGGTTTTTGGGCAGGTCAAGTGCTGCGGGCATCGGCAACCACCTCAGGGCCGGTGATTTTAGGGCAGGATTCCAGAAACTCCAGCGATATGTTGGCAATGGCGCTTGCCGCTGGTTTAACGTCAGCGGGTCTGGAAGTGTGGAATCTAGGGCTATGCCCGACTCCCTGCGTGGCTCATCTCACCAGCGCCTCCCAAGCCGTGGGCGGGGTGATGATCTCTGCCAGCCACAATCCGCCAGAAGATAACGGAATCAAGTTTTTTGGCTCGGATGGTACGAAGCTTCCCCCCGCATTGCAGCAGGAGATTGAAGCGGCTTTAAGAGGAAGGGCGAATTTCGCCACGTTGGATGGTAGCTGGGGACAGCATTATCATCGACCGGAGTTAGTGGCAAATTATGTGGACTTGCTTAAGCGATCGCTAGCACCAGGGATCGGGCTACAAGGCTTGCGAGTCGTGCTGGATCTCGCTTGGGGCGCGGCGGTTCATCTAGCACCAGCGGTATTTCAAGAGATGGGGGCAGAAGTAATCTGCTTGCACTCTAGTCCCGATGGATCTCGCATCAATGTCAATTGCGGTTCCACTCACCTCGGTTCTCTCCAGTCAGCCGTCAAACAGCACGGTGCAGATTTAGGTTTTGCTTTTGATGGAGATGCCGACCGAGTGATGGCAGTCGATGCCCAAGGTCGCGTCGTTGACGGTGACTATATCCTCTATTTTTGGGGCAACACCCTGCGGCAAGCGGGGCAGTTGCCTGGGGATTTGATCGTGGCGACAGTTATGGCGAATTTGGGCTTTGAACGCGCCTGGAAACAGCTAGGCGGTTCTTTCGTGCGGACAGCCGTCGGCGATCAATACGTACAGGCGGAAATGCTGCGGACTGGAGGAAAGCTGGGCGGCGAGCAATCGGGACATATTCTCTGCCACCATTACAGTCTCACCGGAGATGGCTTGCTGACCGCTTTACATATAGCGGCGCTTGTGCATACCACCGGGCAATCCCTCGCCGAACTGATCGATGGAAGCTTTCAGACTTATCCACAGCTGCTGCGGAATGTGCGGGTGGAAGACCGGGAAAAGAGACGGCGCTGGCAAGAGTGCGATGCCGTGACAAATGCGATCGCTCAAGCAGAAGCGGCAATGGGAGACCAGGGAAGAATTTTAGTTCGCGCCTCTGGCACCGAACCCGTCATCCGAGTTATGGTGGAAGCCGCCAGTGCCCACCTAACAAATTACTGGACAGAACAGCTGGTTCTCGCAGTCGAGCAACATCTGGCGTGATTTTGATTTGAGATTTGAGATGGGTGGATGCGATCGCCAATCCACGCATCTCAAATCAGGTGTGCCAAAATCGATGGGTACTGGCTGCTCAAGCTCCCCCATGCCGAAATCAAAGCTAAAATCCAAAAAGTCCAAAAATTCAAAACAGCAGCCTGAGACGCCAACCCTAAGTCTTAAGGAGCAGTTAGCCCAAAAGCGCCAGGCGCAGCAGGCGCGAAAAGAATTCACTCAATTTGCCTTTGCCAGCGTGGGGATTGCCGCCGTCCTTGCTATCTTCCTGTTTCTCGCCGCTGGACCAAAAGCAGCCTTCGCCTCTTTAGCAATTCCGGCTCTGGGGTTTTCCTACAAATATCCCCGCACAGCGCTATGGGCGTTCCTTCTCTACCTACCGATTAATGGCACCGTCACCTACTGGATTGGCGGCGGAAATGTGGTGTTCCAGCTGGCTAAAGATGGAATCTATATTCCCGCAGTGATTGCCCTGGTAAAGGACTGCCAACGGAAAAAGCTGCCCATCCTAATTTCCAAAGATATCAAGCCGAGCTTGTACATTCTGTTGGTCTTTTCTGGGCTTACGCTACTGTTTGTTAACGGCTTCCTACAATTTTCGGGAGGTAGGTCGGGACAACCATTTTTGCAGGGGATTTTGGGTCTCAAAGTTTTTCTGGGGTACATTCCCTTGGCTTTTTGTGCCTACTACCTGATTCGGACAAAAAAGGAATTGCTCTTCCTGACGCGAATGCATCTGGTTCTCGCCATCATCTGCTGTATCCTTGGCTTTATTCAGTACTGGATGCTGACCAGCGGTAGGTGTGCTGGAACCAGAGGACTGGTCGCTGATGCTTTGTTTAAGGCAACCCTGGATGCCAAGTGTTTTGTCGGTGGCGCTTTGGTTTACAGTCCAGAAGTCGGGATGATTCGCTTACCAGGTACGTTTGTATCCCCCTGGCACTGGGCATGGTTCCTGATTGCCAACGCCTTTTTTACCTTTGCAACTGCCTTTTGCGACCCCTCGTTTTTCTGGCGGATTGGCGGTTTGGTAGGTATGGCACTCGTCTTTGCTAATGCGGTGATCTCCGGTCAAAGAATTGCCCTGTCGCTGGTTCCTGTCGTCTTCGTGCTGCTGCTCGTGCTTACAGGTCAAGTGGCGAACCTCAAACGGTTTATCCCCGTTGGAGTCGGGCTAGGTCTGGTGATAGGAATCGCCGCTGCCGCCAATCCAGCTTTAATTCAGGAACGGGTCGATAGTTTTGTCAGCCGCTGGAATGCTTCACCCCCCCAAGCATTTATCGTTGATCAATTTAATTGGGCGGTCAAGAAACAGCGGGGATTTTTGGGACGCGGTTTGGGAACTGCTACCAATTCCACCCGAATTTTTGGTGATGCAGCGCTGGTTGAAACTTACTATCCCAAGGTTCTATACGAAATTGGCCCGTTAGGCACGCTGGCGTTCTTAGTTTTTGTGACTTGCTTGACAGCGATTACTTTCAAGATTTACCGCTCGGTAAAAGATAAGAGTTTACGCAGTTTTGGTGCCAGTTTTTGGGTTTTAGTTTTAGTCCTGAGTTACAACACTTACTGGTACCCACTGGATACAGATGTGGCAATTTATTACTGGTTTTTTGCCGGTGTTATTTTTAGATTGCCAGTAATAGACGAGCAGGAACAGGAGAAGCGATTAGCAGAGGAAGAAAATGAGGCTCAAACTAAAAAGAAAGGACGCCGCAAATCATCAGGAAGGCGTACTGTCGGCAAAACAAGCCCGGTACCTGCCACATAATTAAGGCAGCGATCGCTCAGCACTCAATTGCATTTCGGAGCAATAAACCGTGAAGCCTTTGATTTCGGTAATTATCCCCACTTACGGACGTGAAGAACCTTTGCGAGACACGCTCAAAGATGTCTTGCAGCAAGACTACCCAGCCTTTGAAGTGCTGGTGGTCGATCAAACCGCCACGCACCAGCCAGAAACTCAAGCGTATCTTGAACAATTGGCAAACAGCGGTAAAATTCGCTGGTTTCGCGTAGATTGGGCAAGTTTACCGGGTGCCCGAAATTATGCGGTACGGCGGGCAGTTGGGGAAATTGTGTTGTTTCTCGATGATGATGTCCAGCTAAAGCCTGGATATTTAGAGGCTCATGCCCGCAATTATTTAGATCGCCCGGAAGTGGGTGCGGTGGCGGGGCGAGTATTTGACCGGATGAAATTGGAAGATTCCGGCAATAAGTTGACGATTGAGGATTTGCCAAAAGAAGCAATGGACCCTGGAATTGCCTGGTACCACATTGACTTAGTGCATACCGTAAAGCCGCAGCGCGTTCTCACTGCCAGAGGCTGCAATATGTCTTTCCGGCGAGAAATATTTACCAAGCACGGACTGGGGTTTGATGAGCGGTTTCGGGGCAGTGCAGTACGGGAGGAATCGGACTTTTGTCTGAGGTTACGACAGACTGGGTATCAAATTTGGTATGACCCCGATGCCGATTTAGTTCACCTGGGAGAAGAAACTGGCGGCTGTCACGATATTAGTACGCGATCGCTCAAATACCAACTCACCTTCTATCACAACCACTTCCTATTGGGCTTCAAAAACCTCACCCCAACTCAATGTCTGCGATTCTTTGCCAAGCTATTTGACTGTCACGTACTGGGGCATCCTCCATGCAACAAAAGCGGCTCCCCCTTAAAAGTTTTGACTCGCTTTGCTTCCTACACTTTAGGCTTTTTCAACGCACTTGGCACAGTTATCCAATCAAGTTGGGAAGACGGTCAAATTTACACTCGTCAAGATGGAATTTAAACGCAAAGAACGCAAAGTAAACGCAAAGAAAAATTTTCTCTGCGAACCTTTGCGCTTACCTTAGCGCTACGAGAGCGTTAAAAAAATATTTTCGCTACTAGGAGTTGCGCGATGAGGATTTTGGTTGCCAGTCACACTTATATCGTTGACCTCAACTGCGAGAAACTAAGGGCGTTAGCTCAACTGGAATCCGGAATTGAAGTAACTGTAGTCGTGCCGCGCCGGTGGCAGCCTGGGGGTGTCCAGAATAAGACGATTGAAACTCAGCTGCGTCAAGAAGGCTCTTTTCAAATCGTGCCAGTTTCTAATTTCAGCCAGAACAACCAGGGAATGCTCACCTTTGGGGCTGATCTGATTTCATTGTTGCGCCAGTTTCGACCCCAGATTATTCAAGTGGAACAGGGTTCAAAAGCTTTAGGTTATGCTCAGCTGATTACGCTCAATCGACTGTTGGGGCTTAAGGCGAAAAATGTGTTTTTTACCTGGTGGAACTTGCCCTACGAACTAAAATTTCCTGTTTCTATACTAGAAGCTTATAACCTACGACACACTCACGGACTGATTGCCGGAAATCAAGATGGTGTGGATATATTACAGCAGCACGGCTACCACGGCCCTAGCAAGGTGATGCCGCAGTTGGGTGTAGATGAAAGACTGTTCTCACCAACACCACAGCCAGAATTGGCAGCAAAACTGGGGATTCAACCGGATGAATTTGTGGTCGGGTTTGTGGGGCGGTTTGTGGAGGAAAAAGGGCTGCTGACGCTGTTGCAAGCGTTGACAGGCTTGCAGTCACGCCCCTGGAAATTGCTTTTACTCGGTCGCGGCCCATTGCAGTCGGTACTACTGGAACGGGCTGCTGAGGCGGGAATTAAAGATAGATTGATTTTGGTGGAAAGCGTTCCCCATGACGCAGTTCCCTGCTATATCAACCTGATGAATACTCTGGTGTTACCTTCGGAAACGACTGATAAGTTTAAAACTTTGACTGCCGCTGGTTGGAAGGAACAGTTTGGTCATGTGCTGATTGAAGCGATGGCTTGCCAAGTTCCTGTAATTGGTTCTGATTCCGGGGAAATTCCGCACGTAATTGGAGACGCTGGGTTAATCTTTCCAGAGAAGGATGTAGCAGCTTTGCAAAATTGCCTGGGGCAATTGATGGAACAACCAGATTTAGCCCAGAAGTTGGGTAAGCTGGGTTATGAACGAGCGATCGCGCAATATACCAATACTGCATTAGCCAAGCAGCAATTAGATTTTTATAAACAGTTAGTCAAGAGTCAGTAGTCCTTAGCAACTGACAACTGATACCTGACAAACAAGATGAAAATTTTACAAATTGTCCCTTCGATTTCTTTAGTTTATGGTGGCCCTAGTCAGATGGTTCTGGGGCTATCAGAGGCACTGGCGGCAGAGGGTGTGGAGGTGACGGTACTGACTACAAATAGCAACGGAGATGTCGGTCAGCCGCCTTTAGATGTGCCTCTCGACCGTCCGGTGGAACAAAATGGCTACCAGGTGCGTTATTTCCCCTGTTCCCCGTTTCGGCGCTATAAGTTTTCCCTGGATTTGTTGCGTTGGCTGGCTGCACACGCGGCTGAATTTGACTTAGCTCATATCCATGCTTTATTTTCGCCTGTAAGCACTGCGGCGGCGACTGTAGCCAGATATAAGCATTTACCCTATTTAATGCGTCCTTTGGGGACGCTTGACCCTGCCGATTTACGCAAGAAGAAGAGAATCAAGCAGATTTATGCGGCACTGCTGGAACGTCCCAATTTAGCAGGTGCGGCAGGAATTCACTTCACGAGCCTTCAAGAAGCTAAGATTTCCGAACGTTTTGGAACTTCAACACCGGATGTGGTGATTCCTTTGGGTGTAAAGCAGCCAATGATGCTTCCCAAAGGGCAAGCTAGAAGGCATTTTGGCATTTCGGAGGATCGGCTTTTGCTGCTGTTTATGTCTCGAATTGACCCGAAAAAGGGGCTAAATTTACTGATCCCAGCACTGGAAAAACTTTTAGAAGAGGGTGCTAATTTTCACTTTGTGCTGGCGGGTGGAAATCCGCAAGATCCAGCTTATGAGAACAAAATTCGAGAACAATTGCAAGCGTCACGTTTAGGCGATCGCACTACTATAACCGGATTTGTGACTGGTGAGTCGAAAACTGCTTTGCTACAAGATGCCGATTTATTTGTCCTCCCTTCTTACTACGAAAACTTTGGGATTGCTGTAGCAGAGGCGATGTGTAACGGCACCCCGGTGGTAATTTCTGACCAAGTTTATATCTGGGAGGAAATTCAACAGGCGGAAGCTGGCTGGGTTTGCGCCTGTGATGTGGATAGTTTAACTGAACAATTGCGCGATTCGCTGGCTGATGCTTCGGAACGACAGCGACGGGGAATCAATGCCCAAGAGTACGCTTTAAAAAATTACAGTTGGAAAGCGATCGCTCAAGCAACTATCAAAGCTTACGAGAAAATTATTATAAATAAGTAAAAACAAGTAGGGGGTTGGGATGATCTCTGGCGAGACAAGCTTGGAAATGCCCCAAAATACAACAGTTGTGGACTGGGAACCTCCCATGCCACCTACTGATTTAATTTTCGATGATGGTGAACCTTTGGAAAGTAATCGTCACCGTATTGGTATGAATGTCCTGATTCGGTCAATGTTACTTGCATTGGCTGACTGTGATGATTACTTTGCTGCTGGGAATATGTTTATTTACTACAGCAGCACTCAAGCACGAAATCGGGACTTTCGGGGACCTGATTTCTTTGTGGTGTTGAATGTGGATGGTCGCATCGATCGTCAAGGTTGGGTCGTGTGGGAGGAAAATGGTCGCTATCCTGATGTAATTGTGGAACTGATGTCACCTTCCACAGCACAGGTTGACACAAGTGTAAAGAAGGATATTTACGAGCAGATTTTCCGCACGCCAGATTACTTTGTGTTCGACCCATTCGATGCCAATTCTTTACAGGGATGGCATTTGGATGCTAATCAACAGTATCAGCCCCTGACACCAAATGAGCAAGGGTGGCTGTGGTGTCAGCGCTTAGGCTTGTGGCTGGGAACTTGGGAGGGGACGATAGAACGAGTTCCGGCTGTATGGTTACGCTTTTACAATCGGGAAGGCAATCTTGTCCCCCTACCAGAGGAGGCGGCGCAAGCTAGGGCTGATGCGGCGCAAGCTAATGCCCAGGCGGCGCAAGCTAGGGCTGATGCAGCGCAACAACAACTAGAAACCGCTCAACAGCAAGGTTTACAACAAGGTGCATTGCGGCAGCTATTGCGTCTGCTGACGACTCGTTTCGGGTTGGTTCCACCGGATGTAGAGCAAGACTTGCAAGAACTTGACCTAAATCAACTTGAAGATTTGGTGGAGGTAGCGCTGACGGTTAATTCCTGGGAGGAATTTGTCAACCGTTTATCTGAGAATTGAATCCAGTTTCAAGCGATCGCTAGAGCAACTATCAAAGCTTACCAACAAATTCTTACACGTAAAAGTAGGTTGGGTTGAGGTACGAAACCCAACATAACACTATATACAGCGCTTCCTGCTGTTATGAAGTACAGTTTATCCCCTCCCCGCTACCTCCTGTAACCTTTCACGACTAAGAACGTACCTCACAATAGCGGGAACTGCTGTATTTGTTGGGCTTCAAGTGCGTTCAACCCAACCTACTGTGAAGAATAATTGTAGCGGAACCAAACAAATGTTTTTTAATCAATAAGTTGGGTTTCGTGACTCAACCCAACCTACTAATAAACAGTCACGAAACCCAACACCTCAGCCTCAACTAAAAACAATTCAACTTAAGATAACAATGTTGTTGAGGATGACTTGAGAGTCTTGTTCACCAAAACCAAGACGCGCTAGTTCATACTCAGATCGTGTAGGTTGGGTTGAGGCAACGAAACCCAACACCCCATCCTCTTAACGCTATGCAATATCGTAGAGCCAAAATAGAAGGCGGCACCTACTTTTTTACATTAGTAACTCACAATAGAAGAAAATTTTTATGTATTCCTTCAAATATCTCCATATTAAGAAATGCTTTTAGAGAGATTATCAAAACGCATCCTTTTAAAATTGATGCCTGCGTTATTTTACCCGACCATCTACACTGTATTTGGACTTTGCCGGATGGAGATAGCGATTTCTCTACGCGATGGCGTTTAATCAAAAGTTATTTTAGCCGCAACTGCGAACCACAGTATCATCAAAAAGTTTCTCTATCCAGACAAAGTAAAAAAGAGCAATCAATCTGGCAACGCCGCTTTTGGGAACATCAAATTCGAGACGAAGAAGATTTTGCTAAACACATTGACTATATTCACTACAATCCAGTCAAACATGGATTAGTGAAAGCACCCAAAGACTGGGAATATTCTAGCTTTCACCGTTATGTTAATGCCGGAATATATGATGTATCTTGGGGTTCTGGGGAAGAAATATTATTTGATGTAAGTATAGGGCATGAGTAAGCCGGGGTTTGTTTTAATATCAATTCATAATAATTGTAGGTTGGGTAGAGCGAAGCGAAACCCAACAAATGTTTGTTAATCAATAAGTTGGGTTTCGTGACTCAACCCAACCTACTGTGAAGAATAATTGTAGTGGAACCCAACAAATGTTTGTTAATTAATAAGTTGGGTTTCGTGACTCAACCCAACCTACTAATAACCTACTAATAAACGGCATGACCTAATGCCAAACCAGCAACAAGCATTCCTAGAACTAGAAAAGGTTGAGCGCTTGCCTGATATTTCACATCATTTTTCAGGGGATCGCGGAGAAAATACATATCCTGAAAAGTGATTTGGGGGATGATGAGTAATATCAAGATTGCCGCATAAAGGTTTTGGTGGATGCTAATTAAATAAGCGGCAATTCCAGCTTGAAAGATATCGATCATCAGCACGCATATCCAGGCAGCCGTGCCAACACCAAACATCACCGGGAGCGATTGTAGACCGAGTTGGCGATCGCCTTCAACACTCTTGAAGTCATTCACCACCGCAATTCCCAACCCCGCCAAACTGTAGAACAGCGTCAGAAGCATAATCGTAGCGTTTAGCTCCCCAAACAGCGCGTGACCCGTCCACCAAGGCAGAGCAATGTAACTGGCACCCAGTGCGTAATTGCCCAGCCAGCCATTTTTCTTCAGCTTCAGCGGTGGCGCAGAGTAAATATAAGCCAGAAAAGTACCGCCCAAGGCAATGCAGGTGATGGTAGGAAAATCATGCCCCGCCCATCTATCTAAAACGTAGGAAAGTCCTAACCCTGCAAATAACAGTACCAAAATTTGCGTCACCACTTGGGGAACAGAAATGGCACCGGAAGGAATCGGACGGTACGGTTCGTTAATCGCGTCGATATCGCGATCGTAAAAATCATTTAAAGTTTGGGTATACCCAACTAAAATAGGTCCCGACAGCAGCATACAAGTAGCAGCTTTCAGAACATTTTCCAGCGTCCAAGTGTATTCACCCGAAGAAGCCGCACCGCAGACAACGCCCCAAATCAAGGGAATCCAGGTAATCGGCTTCATCAACTGCAAGCGAATTTTCCAGATAGAAGTCTCGCCAGGAGCGGCACCTTTCATGCCCAGAAGTTGCCGAGTTTTCGCACTGCGCTCAGATGGTTTGTTATCGGTTGTTTGTTGTTTGTCGGTTGTCATTTGCTAATGGGTAATAGGTAACGGGTAATGGTCAACGGGTAATGGTCATTATCAAGTACCCATTACCCATTACCAATTCTCAATGACCAATTAGAACGAAATCGCCAAGTAACTATTTTGAAATTTAGCGCCTTTGACGGGTTGACCGCTCAACTGGGGGGGTAACGAGATATTGCGCCGCTGATCTCCCGCTTCGATGGTAACTTCAGGGCCGTATTGGGTGAGTTTTACCTGCTTTTTATCAAAACCGGGCAAGAATAGACGTACCTGACGACCTGGAATGTCAATCTCGATAGGTTTGGGCAGCCCCGCTACTTGACGCAAATCCGGGAGGGCGTCTATTAGCGGTTGCCAGTCAGCCGGTGGGCAACTGGGAAGGGAACTGACGGCAAGAGGGGTAAAGTTTGCCGAAATGGCTTCTGTGACCGACTCTTGGTTGAGCAAGACGCCTCCCACGGTCAGCCCGACTTGTTGGGCACTGCCCCAAAAATACTGGGCAGTAGCAACAGCCGTTGGCGCACCCGTCGTCACCAAATAGGCGGCAACGCGGTTGGGGTCAGCGACTGCGGCTCTCCCTCGCTCCAGCAGATTGTTCACCTCATTCGTGGGCTGTTGGGCAAAGTTATCCCCAGTCCATGACACATTGAGAACAGCGCTGCTGATGGGTTGAATGAAAGGCGAAACTGTTCTCCACAGGTCGGAATCTTCTACCACTTTTCGGAACCGGCGAATATACCAGCTGAGTATCTCTGGCATCCCCAGCATCCGCAGGGTGGTTTGGTCGCCGCTGCCGTCGTAGATTATTACGTCGTACTTGCCACTGGCTTCGTACTCGCGGATGGCGTTGAGAGCCAGGGCGCTGTCCATCCCCGGCAATACGCCCAATTCCTGACCGTAGACATTTTTGAGCAGAGGCGTCCGCAGATACTGCGCCTCTAGTTTTTTGATATCTTCCCAGCTGCGTTCGAGTAGCACGGCAGACTGGAACTGTACTACCTGTAAATTTTGAGCCATTTCCTGGGGATCGGGGCTAGGGGACGCCCCCAGGAGCAATCCGAGAGTGGGGCCGGGATCTTGTCCGGCAAGTAGCACTCGCGCTCCCTTGTTTGCCAGTTGTTTGGCGGCGGCGATCGCGACTGTGGTGCGACCCGTGCCGCCTTTGCCCAAAAACGTTAAAATCAGGGCCATCTGTTCTTATTGTGCGGGTTTCAGTTCATCTTCAAAAAACCAAGTGGTCGAGTTGTCGTCAAATTGCACGACGACCCCAACGCCACTACCATCCGTCATTTTGTAGCCTTTGATGGTGCCGACTTTCCCCAGTTTATTAACAACAGCGGGAGAAACCCTGTCTCTGAGGCGGTATACTTTTACTTTCTGACCGATCTCCATTACTGCTCCGATGCAATGAACCATTCCGAATCATTCCACAGTTTAGGGCAAAACCTCAGAGATTGGTTTGATCGAGTGGTGGCGAACCGAAGGTCGTCCTCTTAGGACATCGCTTTCTTTTGGTTCAGATGTCCTCTCGTCAATACCCACAGAACGTATTTACACCCTTACTCGTTGCCCTGATACTTTGTCGCCATAGCACTAAAATGACCTTAAACTGCTACGCTTTACTCTTGCCATAAATCACTCGTAAAACTTCTGCTTGCATTGCGGCAGATTTCCTATATCATCTTTAACTTAATAGACTAGACTTGTTACAAAAGCAAACAAATGCCAAAAAGCGACAATGGGAACTCTAATGTTTGACTCAGCTTCATAGGAAAAAGTGGCTTCGTGCTTTGGTTGTGGGAGTGTAGCGGGATTTGTTGAAGTCAATGAAAGCAGTTGTTCGCAAGGCTGGCAGGGTGAGGCGTTGGCTTCCGGTTAATGACCTGTGGTGGGCAAAGCTGGATTTGTTGAGAACCCTAGTGCGGCGGGATTTGGAAGCGCGATATAAGGGTTCGGTGTTAGGCAATTTTTGGCCTTTAGTTAATCAGCTGTCGCAGTTGCTGATTTACACCTATGTTTTCTCAATTGTCTTGCAGGTAAAGCTGACTTTAAAGGGTTTGCCAGCGAACAATATTACCTATGGTTTATGGCTATTTGCGGGGTTGCTTCCCTGGATTGCATTTACCAGTGGGCTTACCCAAGCAGCGAGTTCGGTGGTGGGACAGCCAAACTTGGTGAAGAAGGTAGTGTTTCCGCTGGCGTTGTTACCGCTGGTGCCGATATTATCAGCATTTATTGAAAGTTCGCTTGGTCTGATGGCGTTGATTGTGTTGGTGGCGGTGTCGTCTGGAACTTTACACACGACGTTGGCACTGTTGCCTCTAATTTGGCTACCGCAGTTGTTGTTAACTGCTGGCTTGGGTTATTTGGTGGCAGGACTGACGGTGTTTTTGCGAGATATTCCTCAGACGCTGGGAGTAATTTTGAATCTCTGGTTCTACGTAACACCGATTATCTATCCAGCGTCAGCTATTCCGGAGAAATGGCGGGGATGGGTATTTTGGTTGAATCCAATGACAGCGATCGCAGAGGTTTATAGAGATTTGGTGCTAGTGGGAGAAATAAAACACTGGGGAGAGTGGAGTGTTGTAGCGATGGTTTCTCTGGTAGTGTTTTTTGCAGGGTTATCGCTATATAAAAGATTACGTCCGGCGTTTGCTGATGTACTCTAGGTTGTGATTGAGTCTGCAAGTTGTGGTGTTTGAAGCAGTGGCGTAATGAGTGAGATTGCAATTTCGCTGAAGAATGTTTCTAAGTGCTTTAAGCGCTATGCGCGACCTGTAGACCGCCTGAAGGAGTTGTTGTTGCCGGGAAAGAGCAGGGCAGATGAATTTTGGGCACTGCGTGATATTAACTTGGAAGTACCAAAGGGGCAAGCTCTAGGGATTGTGGGGCGCAATGGTTCTGGAAAGAGTACGTTGTTGCAGATTATTGTCAAAACGATAACACCGACTACGGGAGAGATAAGGGTCAATGGACGGATTTCAGCTTTATTAGAACTTGGCAGCGGATTTAACCCTGAATTTACAGGAAGACAAAATGTATTTTTTAACGGACGGCTACTAGGTTTAGAGCGAAAAGATATAGAAGCAAAATTTGATGAAATTGCTGGGTTTGCTGATATTAGTGATTTTATGGAGCAACCCGTTAAGACTTATTCCAGTGGAATGTTTGTGAGGCTAGCATTTGCAGTTGCTATTAGCGTCGAACCTGACATTTTCATTGTAGATGAGGCTTTAGCAGTTGGTGATGAAGCTTTTCAGCGAAAGTGTTTTGGACGTATTCAAGCTCTTCAGGAAAGAGGTGTAACAATCCTTTTTGTTTCACACTCAGCACCTTCAGTTATAGGCTTATGTAGCTCAGCAGTTTTAATAGACAAAGGAGAGAATCTACTAGTATCCACACCTAAGAAAGTAATTTCTAACTATCAAAAATTGATATATGCGCCTGTAGATGAAGCAGAAAAAATTCGAGAGAAAATTCGGAATGGGAGGCATTTTATAAAAAATGACATTGTATTAGAAGCTAGCCAAGAAGAATTAGAATATCTAAATTCAAGTCAAACTAAAGCTGTCGATGATTTTCATGAAACCTACGATCCGAACTTTATTCCAAAAAGCACCTTATCATATGTATCTTGTGGAGCGCTCATTGAAAAACCTTATGTTACTACTATAGAAGGTAGGCGAGTAAATGTTATAAAAAGAAGAAAAGAATACATTTATACTTACTCAGTAAAATTTTTAAAAAAAATACATGGAGTTAGGTTTGGAATGGTAATTAAAACGATTGAAGGATTTGAATTAGGAGGAGCAGCATCTCACTCAATAGATAATCCAATAGAATACATAGATCAAGGCAAAGAACTCCAAGTAAAGTTTAGATTTTACTGTTCTCTGCAACCAGGAGTATATTTTTTAAATGCCGGAATTTTGGGTAGGTTAAATCACTCCGAAGTCTTTATTCATCGTCTAGTTGATGCAGCAATGTTTAGAGTGCAGCCAGAAGAATCAGATACATCAAGATCGGGTTATGTAGATTTTTGTGTGGAATCACAAATTTTATCATTTAATTGTGTTATGGAAGAATAAAAAAATTACCTAAAATAATTGTTTGTTTAAATCCATTATTTATTCTCAATTTCATGCGGGAAAAAAAATTAAGGCAAATAAAAATCCCCGTCATTTACAGTTTTGCACGGTCTGGTGGCACATTAATCAATCGCTGCTTAGGATGTATATCTGGTAACATTATTCTTTCAGAAGTGAATCCTCATGCTTCACTTGTTCCGATTGAAGTTCAAGCACGTGACTGGTTTAAATTAGTTTCGTCTGGTAATTTTTCTGATTTCAGCAAGAAAACATACGCAGATAAAATCCGCTTACTAGCAGAGGCGGCGCGACAGCAGGGCAGCCACTTAATCATCCGTGATTGGACAACTATAAACTTTTTAGATAGAGCAAGTGATGATATTTATGCGCCGAGTATGCTTCTGGAGCAAGAACTATATCTAGAGCAATATGGATTTAATATCTATCCTGTAATGTTAGCACGTCGGTCTGCTGATGTTTATGAATCCTTGACACGCACTTTCAAACATTTACGAAATTTATCAATCAAAGAATTTGGAAATTGTTACCTGGCTTATGTGCAGAAAGTTTCAACATATCCATTATTTCACTATGAAAGTTTTTGCCTGGAGCCAGAAAAAGAGTTGAAACGAATGTGTGATGTTCTTGGTGTCAACTATAGTGATACTTTTGTAACTGAATTTAGTAAATTTACTTATTGTACGGGAGATAATACTTTACCTAAACCATCTAGAGGCGGTCAAATAGGCAAAATAACTGTAATGGAAAGTAACCAAGGAGCTGAGTCCTACATTGCCGCGACTCTAGATGAAAATTGTCAGCAAGCAGATAGGTTGTTGGGCTATGAAAATATGGAAATTGAAAAACAAGTCGATGCTTTTTGGAGAATAGTTGAGGTTCGCGACCAAGCGCTTACAAAAGCTAACGATCTAAGACATCAGACTCAGGTAGAATTGGAGCGAATCCAGTCTCGGCTCCAGCAGACTCAAGCTGAGTTAGAGCGATCGCAGTCTCATCTGCAACAAAGCGACGCCGACCGTGCCGCCCGTTTAACGCTAATCGAACAATTGTCTGAACAATTGCAGCAAAGCGAAGCTGACCGCGCCGCCCGTTTAACAGCAATTGAACAATTGTCTGAACAATTGCAGCAGGCTCAGGTGGAACTGGCGCTATCGCAGTCTCAACTCCAGCAGATTCAAACGGAATTAGCGCAATCTCAATCTCAACTCCAGCAGACTCAGACGGAATTAGTGCTATCACAGTCTCAACTCCAGCAGACTCAGACGGAACTGACCCAGTCGCAGACTATCATCCAAGCAATGGAGGACAGGAATTTATGGAAACTTCGGACAATAGTAGTTCGACTAAAGAAGGTAATTGGGTTGCCAACAGACGCCTGAGCTGGAGCAAACACAATTTCATCTAGATTAATTTCTTCTAGTGACTAACCTAGGGGCTTAAATATGAGCAAAATCAAGTCAGTTTTGCGGATTGCTGTAGATATGACTCCTATCCTCTCTAACGGTGAAAATGGAGGTTCTAAAGTTTTAGTGTTAACCTTATTCAAACGACTACAAACCTTGGCTCCCAACTATAAGTTCTTTCTACTTACAGCACCTTGGAATCATGAGGAGCTAACTAAATATGAAAATAAAAATACTAAATGTATACTACTTAAACAGTTAGGAAAGGCAATTAATACAGAAGAACAAGTATTCTCAAATAAGTTTACTAGATTTGGGGCTAAAGTTGTCAAAAAAATTCAAAAAAAGTGGGGAAATATTTTTTCCGCAAAAACACTTCTAAAAAGTCAAAAAATAGATTTGCTATTTTGCCCGTTTTCTGCACCAAACTTTGCAGAAAATGGTGTTCCTACAGTTGCAATTGTTTATGATCTACAACACCTAGATTATCCAGAATTCTTTACGAAGGAGGAGAGGGAACGTCGCGACCAGTTTTTCAGCAATCTCTTGAAAGTAGCAGAAAAGATTGTCTGTATATCTGAATTTAGTCGCCAATCATTCATTCAAAAGCTGAATGTGTCAGCCGAAAAACTAGATGTTGTGCATATATCTATTTATGACCGCTGGTCTGGGTTGCGTGAAGAAACCGGAAAGCAGCATTTGCAGGAACTGGGTCTAAAAAATTGTAATTACGCTTTTTATCCAGCTAACTACTGGCCTCATAAAAATCATCGTAGGCTCTTAAAAGCCTACCAGATGTATCAGCAACAATTTCCAGGTCAGCATTTAGATTTGGTTTTTACTGGAGCGCTTGAACGGGAAGAAAAGGAACTACGTGAGATTGTTGCCAAGATGAACCTTAGCGATCGCGTACATTTTCTTGGCTATTTGAATGAAGAAGCTTTGGAAGCTGTCTGGCGTGGCTGTAAATACTTGGTTTTCCCCTCTCTTTACGAAGGTTTTGGGATTCCCGTTTTGGAAGCAATGGGATTCGGCAAGCCAGTGCTTTCCAGTACCGCAGGTAGTTTACCAGAGGTTTGCGGTGATGCCGTCCTCTACTTTGACCCAGAGAAACCCGAAGAAATAGCACAGTGTTTAGCAAAAATTACCACTGATACAGAGTTAGTGAATGAATTGGTATCCAAAGGATATCAGCGCTTGAAGTTCTTTGATTGCGATAAAATGGCACGTCAGTATCTTGACATCTTCGCTACTGTGGTTTCCAAGAATGTAACTTGAAGCCTGAGATTGATTTATAAAGTAAAGATTAACTTAAGAAAATGCCCTATATGACGATGGGCGCTACGCAATTTTAAGCCACCCTACGCCTTTAAAATTTACTTTATAAATCAGCTTTAAACAATCAATTTATTTCTGAAAAATGAAACTGGTACATTCCTCATACCGTTCTGGGTTATAGGCTACACATTTATGTTTGGCTTTATACATTTTTTTGAGTTTAAAACCAAGAATTCCCATAAAGTTTTTTATGCACCCATCTGACATTAACCACCAAGCAAATCGCAAGTTTTCCATGTTTTCGCTATTATCTTGCGCTATCATCTGCATAATAGGTCTTTCGTCATTCAAAGTCTGCTGTGTTATTATCACGGTTTTTTTAGCAAGCTTAGTTATTGATTCCAGCGCTCCGAGTTGATCGCGAATATGAGGAAGGCACATCCCAATCATAATCGCATCAAATTTTCCTAAGCTCTCTGGAAGGTGATATATATTGCCATAGTATGCCTTGGCTTTTGAAGCAAAATGCTCGTGGCAGTACCAGTAGGAGTTTTTTAATCGCTCGAAGCCTTTATGTTGTGCAGCCAATATTGCTTCGGATTTAAGGGGATCGTTCCAAAATGGTACAATTTCAGTTACCGTTTCATCCAGTACATCGAAAGATACAACAGAAGCTCCCCGCTTCTCCATCTCAAATGTTAAATAGCCGCTGGCTGTGCCAATGTCTAAGACTGACTGACCAGAAAAATCAAAATGACCAAGGTAATCTTCTATCGTGTCCCTTAAATCCCAATGACCACCGACTGTACCGACATCTGGAATGTCACAAACGTGATAAAAAAAACAATCATCTCGGTTGAGATTTTTTCTGGGTTGTGCAAATAGATTTTCGGACTGAAAAGACATATTACTACCACACTCAATAGATTTTATATGCTAACCTATACGCTGATAATTAGAAAGTGCTGTTCTCTAAAATATTTGCTTCATTTTGGCTTTTGGCTCAATAATCTCTAACTAATGTAATTGCGTGTTCAAGCATAACAAATATAACACAGACTCTAATGCGCTTCACGCACAACGAAAAATGAAAATTTCATTTCCCTCAGTCCTAGTCTTTAGTTTTGTATCAGGAAGTAGCCTGTGAGTTTACGATTCAGCGTTGTTACCCCCTCATTTTGTCAAGGTCGGTTCATTGAGCGTACCATCCAGAGTGTTTTGGCGCAAGGAATCACAGATATAGAATACGTTATCTGTGATGGAGGTAGCAAGGATGAGACAATAGAAATCTTAAAATTCTATGATGACAAAATTCGTTGGGTATCAGAACCAGATAAGGGTCAGGCTGATGCAGTGAACAAAGCGATCGCTATGACAACAGGTGATATTATTGCCTGGATTAATTCTGATGATGTCTACTACCCTGGAGCTTTCGAGGCAGTCAAAATAATATTTGAAGCTAATCCCACCGTTCAGATTATATATGGCGATGCTGACCATATTGATGAAAAAGACGAGATAATAAATTCTTATCCCACTGAACCTTGGAATTATGAACGTTTGCTTGAGACTTGTTACCTTTGTCAGCCAGCGGTATTCTTTCGACGTAGTTTAGTAGAAAAGTATGGGAATTTGGATGCTTCCTTAAATTACTGCATGGATTACGAACTGTGGCTGCGTTATGGTAAGCAGGTAGACTTTTATTATTTGCAAACAAAATTAGCTGGATCACGGCTCTATAAAACTAACAAAACTCTTGGTCAAAGGCTCGCAGTTTGTACAGAAATTAACGATATGATCCGTCGGGAGTTTGGCTTTGTTCCGACTAATTGGATTTTTGGATATGCACATGCCAAAATTGAAGAAACCAAAGGATTGGATAGAACCGATCCTGTTCAAAATAAGCAATTTGTCAAAGAATTAGTTTTTACTACCCTATGGGCATTTTGGCACTGGAAAACGCGGATTCCACCCCGTGCATTAGTGACGCTTGTTAGTTGGTGGGTTGGGGCTAATCCTGTATTGGGTGGGAATAGAACAGTGAAGGTGACTAAAGGTACTATCAAATCTATTTATAAGTTTTTGACGAGTCCTCTTTACAATCGTCTTAAGAACGAGATACTTCAAGAAATCGAACAGAGAATTGAAATTGAGCGCATCAGCCAAACTCAAAAAAACCAAAACTTAACTCAAGAATTACATCGTATCAATCAGGTTTATTTGGAGTTACAAGTTAAGCTGTCTCAACAAGTAGCAGATCAAATGATAAATATGTATAAGCTAATTGCTGAAACTAAGCATGAATGGAGTCGTGAAAAATTAAACGATGAGATTACCGACGAATTAAACAAAATCCATCAGAGTATAGAAGGTCTAAAAATTGAGCGAGATAATCAAGAATAATTCATATCCTAAAGTTAGTATTGTTACTCCCTCATACAATCAGGGTAAGTTCATAGAGAAGACTGTTCTGAGTGTTTTATGCCAAGATTATCCAAACTTGGAATATATTATAGTTGACGGTTTGTCTACCGATGAAACCCCGGACATCATTCGCAAGTACGAACACCGTATAAATAGGATAATTATTGAAGCTGACAAAGGTCAGACTGATGCTCTGAATAAAGGATTTAGATTATGTGCTGGGGAGATACTTGCCTATCTTAATTCTGATGATTGTTATGCGGCTAAAAATGTTGTTTCTAAAGCTGTGGAATATTTGAATGAATATAAAGAATTTGATGTGATTTATGGTCAAAGAAATGTTATTGATGAGTTTGGTAAGTTCTTAAGCTTTCACCCTTATAGACCATTTTCTGAGCGTGATTTTTATTTGAGTGATTATATTCCTCAAGAATGCACTTTTTGGACAAGAAGAATATTTGAGAAAGCAGGCGCATATATCAATGAAGAATTTGACTTCGCAATGGATTATGAGCTGTTGTTGCGATTTCTGAAGTTTGGTGCTAAATTCTTGTCTGTAGAAGATGTTTTTGGTCTTTTTAGATATTATTCTGCTCAGAAAACTGGTGATCGCTGGCATTCACACGGATTACCTGAAATAGGTAAACTGCACAAAATGTACTTAGGTAAATATATTGAAGAAACAGAAATGCTTAATTATAATAATGAACATTTTTTTAAGGTTAACCCAAAGATTCATCCAGAAGCGTTTGCATCTTACAAGCGTTTTTGGTGGATGGTAATCGAACATCAAATTCAAATCCTCGACAACCTGGCACTGGATGAGTGGATGTTTCGGTAAAAGGAAGTAAATAACTCTAGGTTTTATCTAGATAGATGCAACCCTATAGAGTCTTAGGAGAACTAAACAAGCAATAATCCTAGTAAGGAGCTAATCAAATGAGCAGGATAAGAAATTGGCTAAAGACTCCAGTCTTTGTAATCTTTTTGTGCGCTTTTTTCCTAACCAGCGTCATGGGGTTTCTCACTATCAGGATTGAGCATGCTTACTTTGAAAACTATTCTTACTTCTACGACCCTATCTCCTACTCTCTACAGAATGCTCGTCTGCACGTCCGCGTAGCAAATGAGGGGCGTCTTGCGTTAGCTATACAAGAATGGCTGGGCAACGGGAGACATCCGTTACGGACAGTGCCGCTGATCCTTTTTGCTCCTGATTTGCTAGCTAGTAATGTAGGTCATGTGGCTACTGCCCTGCCAATGCTCTTCATTTTTTTAGGGCTGCTTGGTTGGACAGTTCACCGTCGAACTGGTTGCACTCCCTACGCGATCGCCTGTATGTTTTTGTTCTGTGCTACTCCGGTGATGTTTCATCCGAGACTTGGCTTAGGTGCTTACTGGTTAGACCTGCCA
This sequence comes from Coleofasciculus sp. H7-1, assembly GCF_057473865.1. NCBI lineage: Bacteria > Bacillati > Cyanobacteriota > Cyanophyceae > Coleofasciculales > Coleofasciculaceae > Coleofasciculus > Coleofasciculus sp. H7-1. Next base: position 107,250 of record NZ_JBYCCT010000066.1, on the reverse strand, counting down.
GCTGCTTTCCTGGTTGGAGGGGCAGTTTTGTGCCTGTTAAATTCGTCCGGCGCGCAGAGTTTGAAATGGCTGGTAGCGTTTGCAACTCTAGGCTCCTTTGCTACTCTCAGCCGCTACATAGCAGCCGCCTACGTCGTTTTCATCTGTGTACCTGTCTTGGCTGTCTACCTTATCCAACGATGGCGGCGAGAGGGCGACCTAGTGAAGACAATCTTGTTGCCACTTGGTGTTATCTGTGTCACGGCTGCCCTATTAGCTGGGTACTTCTTGATTGCCCATTTTAACAGCAACATAGAGTATTACACGGTCTATGGCTATGCATTAAATCAGGACTTGCTCTCATCAGCTAATTTTGTAATCCACTTTTTAGTAGACTACCTGTTTGGGCTTCCTGGAGCTTTGATGCTGTTTACAATTTGTGGAATTAACCTAGTGTGGTTTCGCAAAGATATTACCCAGAACTGGAAAAGCTTAGTAATTTCAGTTTGGTGTGCCAGTGCGGTTATTTTGTTCTTGGTAGTTGTACTGCGTGTAGGTGAGGGAGGGCAGTCAACAATGTATGCATTACCCCTGCTCTTCTTTGCAGCTGTCTCACCTGTGGCAATAAGCCAGCAGGGAGCGAGCGGTCGAGTCCTGTCACAACTTTCAGTTATATTAATTGCCATAGCGCTTTTGGTGGGAGGACGTGCAGCTTTAGATAACTACCAGCTAGCAACCCATCCTTCTCCTGAGCATCGGGATCTAAAAGCGCTGGACGTGGCTCTAGCTCAAGAATTGTCCAAACAGGGCAACTTAGTAGTTTGGTGTACTTACTTTGATGAATATATCTATATACCAACTATGGAAACGTTCTACCGCTACGGTAAGTTACCCTCACCAGCTAATGACCTTTTCACGGTTCATGAATCATACTGGTTGGGCTTCTATCCTAACCTGCCTGAAAACAAACTAAGCGAGCGTGTTTACGCTGATACTACTAAAAGGGCTGACATTGCTGTAGTGTTTGATGACCCAAGGCAGGCGGATAAAAATAAAAATACTCAGTGGCAAGCGATTCCTAGTCGAAAAAGCCGTTTAGTGGCTAAATATATAGCAGACCACATACGTAACGATCCGAACTGGAAACAAATTTTTGTCCTGGAAAGTTCGCATTATGGTACTCTAGCGGGTTATCGCAATCTTACAAGGTAGTTTTCAGGTGCAACCTTAACAAAAGCAAAACTTCGTCAGTTTCAGTTTTATCTCCGCTTATAACAGAAAATCCTCAATGCTTGAATTAGTTTCTTATTCAAAAACTACAGAGATTAGCGTGAAAGGAATCATTCTTGCTGGTGGTAAAGGAACACGTCTTGCCCCCTTGACGGAAGTCACTAATAAGCACTTGTTGCCAGTTGGGAAAGAACCCATGATCTGGCATTCAGTTAAACAACTAGCAAGTTCAGGTATCACAGATATTTTGATAGTGACTTCCACCAACCATATGGGGGATGTTGTGAATTCTTTAGGATCGGGAAAACGATTTGCCTGTGAATTTACATACCGAGTGCAAGAAGAAGCAGCAGGCATTGCTGACGCTTTATCCCTTGGGGAGCAATTTGCACAAGGAAAAAAAATAGTTGTGCTATTAGGTGATAATATTTTCGAGTATTCTATCCGTCAGCACGTTGAAGCTTTTGCGGAACAACCTGAGGGAGCTAGAGTTCTCCTCAAGGAAGTGGGAGATCCAGAACGATTTGCGATCGCAGCTCTTGATGAAAAGCAAATTATTAAGATTGAGGAAAAACCTACAGAACCCAAGACCAACTATGCTGTTGTCGGTTGTTATATGTACGATAGCCAAGTGTTTAATTTGATACGTAAGGTTCAGCCGTCCGAGCGAGGAGAACTGGAAATTACTGCTATTAACGAACTTTATTTAAAACAGGGTCAGTTGCAGTTTAGTTTTGTGAATGGACGCTGGATGGATGCAGGAACTTTCAATTCATTCAATGAAGCCAACAATCTCATGTTGTTAAATGATAATAAAATTTTGCACGACATCTGAGATTAGGTCAAAAATTATGCCTCACATATCTGTGGTTATTCCTGTTTATAAAGCTGAGAAGTGTTTGCATGAACTCTATAAACGTCTAAAAGATTCTTTAGAAACAATTTCAGAAGATTTTGAGATAATTTTGGTAGAGGACTGTGGGGGCGATCGCTCCTGGGAGATCATTCTGGAGTTAGCCCATCAGGATCGGCGAGTTAAGGGAATTCAGTTCAGTCGCAATTTTGGACAACATTACGGAATTACAGCTGGTTTAGATCATTGTGATGGTGACTGGGTGGTGGTGATGGACTGTGATTTGCAGGATCGTCCTGAAGAAATCCCCCGATTTTACGCCAAAGCACAAGAAGGTTATGATGTAGTGCTTGCTCGAAGAGGTAAGCGAAAAGATCCAATTCTGAAGCGCCTGACTTCGAGGCTATTTTATAAAATATTCAGCTACCTTGCAGATATCAAATATGATGCTCAAGTTGGTAACTTCCGCATGATTTCGCGGAAAGTTTTAGAAAGTTTTCGTCTTATGCGCGAACAACTGAGATTCTTTGGTGGTTTGGTAGACTGGATGGGTTTCCCGACTGCCAGCATTGATGTAACGCATGATTCTCGCCTAACTGGGAAAAGTACATACACGTTTCGCAAGCTTTGGAAATTAGCATCTGAAACTACAATTGCTTATTCTGATAAACCACTCCGGTTATCTATTAGGTTGGGCTTTATGATATCGGTTTTTGCTTTTTTATATGGAGCTTATATTTTTATAAATGCAGCAATTTATGGTTCAGTTGTTACGGGTTGGAGTAGCCTTATTGTTTCTTTGTATTTCCTAGGCGGAATTATTATTTCTAATCTTGGCATTATTGGCATCTACTTAGGGAAAAGTTTTGATGAAGCTAAGAAAAGACCTTTATATCTAATCAGAAATTCTACATTTACCCCTTCAACTTTAAAAAGCCTAGCTGAGCCAAAGCAAACACAAGGTGTAAATAATGGACATTTCTGAGTATATTTTGCAGACTCCTTGGGATAGCAGAGTATTTGGCTTCGATACCTTTGAAATTGTTTATAAATCAGAAGAAGTATTTAAGTCGGTTTTTAAGGCGATCCAACCCGGACATTACACTGTAAAAATCGATCCACTTTCCTCTAAAAAAGTTTTACATGAGTATGGTTTTTATTACTGTGATACCTTAATTGAACCCTACTGCAACCCCAATAGCTTTGTGGAATATGTAAAACCAGGAATTCAAATTTCTAAGTTAGTCTCTATAGACGATTTAACTAAAATCTCTCATGGAGCTTTTACTCATGGTCGATTTCATAAAGATTTTAATTTAGATCGGAATCAAGCCGATCTTAGATATGATTTATGGCTTAAAGAACTTTGTAACTCTCAAAATGTTTTTGGACTGATGTCCGATGGTCGGATAGCTGGATTTTGGGGATGTGTTAAAAATAAAATCGTCCTTCATGCGTTAAGTGAAGAATATAGGGGCAGAGGAATGGCTAAGTACTTTTGGAGCGTTGCTTGTCAAGAACTATTTAGCCACGGATATCAGGAACTGACAAGCTCAATTTCAGCTTCTAATATTTCAGTTCTTAATCTCTACTCTTCACTGGGATTTAAGTTTAGGAATACAGTCGATGTTTACCATATCTTAGTGAAATAATACTAATTTACTAAATTAAAATGAAAATTTGTAGCAAGTGTAGCACGCGATTTGATAGCTTGAACTGGGCATGTCCTTCATGTTCTTGTAAACCTAAACGAATTGAGGGCTATCTATCATTTGCACCTGAATTTGCCAAAATAAATGATAATTACGAGCCTAGTTTTTTTTCCCAGTTAGCCACTCTAGAAGCCAAGAATTTTTGGTTTTGTTCCCGCAACCGCTTGCTCCTTTGGGCACTACAGTGCTACTTTCCCCAAGCTCAAACCCTTTTAGAAATTGGTTGTGGAACTGGTTTTGTTTTATCTGGTATTGAGGAAGCATTCCCTAGGCTAACCTTGTATGGAAGTGAAATATTCAGCACAGGCTTAGCTTTGGCCGCCCAGCGGCTTTCTAAAGCTGAGTTATTCCAGATGGATGCTTGTAAAATTCCCTTCGAGCGCGAATTTGATATTATCGGTGCTTTTGACGTGCTGGAACATATTAAAGAAGATCGGAGAGTTCTAGCTGAAATGTATAGAGCAACAAAAGCAGAAGGGGGAATTATCCTAACAGTTCCACAGCATCCTTGGCTATGGAGCCAAGCCGACGATTATGCTCACCATGTACGCCGATATCGCGCTCAAGATTTAAAAACAAAAGTACAACGGGCTGGGTTTAAAATTGTGAGAATGACATCTTTTGTCTCACTCCTCCTACCCCTCATGTTTCTCTCGCGATCGCAGCAGCAACGACCTAAGCCAGACTACGATCCTTTGGCCGAACTGAGAATAAGCGGTTTAGCCAATTCTATTTTAGGAAAAGTGCTTGATTTTGAACGTGCAGCAATCCGTCTAGGTTTGTCATTTCCATTTGGCGGCTCTCTACTGTTAATTGCCAAGAAGTGAAAAAAAGTGAAAAAAAGCAACTTAATTACAACAATCATTCTACTTATCGGAGTTACTGTACTCTGGGGCTTACCTCTTTCTCGCCTCTACCCAGCTGATCCAACAGAAACTTATACTTTCCATATTGAATTAGCTCAAAAAATGGCACAAGGAAAATTTATTGGGACTCCCCATTTTTTATATCAATTACTCGTTATTACCATACATAAACTTGCTCCTTTCATTAGTTTTAATATTGCCGGATACTATGTTATTCCTATATGTGCTTGTTGGATTTTAGCCATAATTACTGAATATAATATTCGCCAAACGATTCCTTTTTCTCATTTTTATAAAAAGGAATTTTACTCAATACCGATAACTTTGGCTTTGATGATTATTACACCTATTAGTTTATTTACATACCCTAGGCTTTATCTTGGGTATATAGGTATAACTATGTATCATAGTGCCACGACTCTGCTTGCTAAACCGATATGCCTATTGATTTTGAATACAATAACTAAAATTTTTAAGCACCCAACATACTATTCTAAGAAATTAAATTTAAGTTTGTTTTTTCTTACAATACTGTCCTTAATAACAAAGCCAAATTATATTATTTGTCTGATACCAGCCGTATTCTTTGTAATAATATATAAATTATACATGAATAAGCTTATAAATTGGATGTCAATAATTTGGAGTTTGTGTTTTCCAGCACTCATAGTTCTTGGATGGCAGTTCAGCTTGACATACCTCAACGATCCAACTTTTATAAAAGGAGGAAGAAGTAGTATTATTTTCGCCCCTTTTACGGTGATGAGTTTTTACTCTACCAGTCTTTTATATGATTTTATAATGTCGATTCTTTTCCCATTATCTGTTTATATTTTATTTTGGGAAAAAGCTAAAAATGAGTTTAGCCTTAACTTAGCTTGGTTAATATTCTTAGTCTCCATTTTTTATATTTACTTTTTAGGAGAATCAAGTAGGATGTATGCTGGTAACTTTTTGTGGGGGGGACAGATTACTTTATTTATACTTTTTGTTTATTCAATTTCATTTTTATTTAAACAACAAAATTTAGATGATTTTTACTTTGCCAGTATTCTCCATAAATTAAGAACCAAGTTTTTTCTTTGTTTATTAATTTTTGGATTTCATTCTATTAATGGGTTAGTATATTTAATGTATGTAACGCAAACAGGGGGTTATTAAATTTTAAGTAGTAAATTTAGTCAGCGATTTTATAAAAGCCGTGAATATTAATAAAGTTCCTTTTAATGTTCCTTTTGCTACGGGTCGCGAACTTGAGTACATAGCTCAAGCCATTAAGAACCAGCATCTTTCTGGAGACGGTGAATTTACTAAAAAATGCCATGCTTGGTTAGAGTCAGAAATTGGCTGTTACAAAGCATTGTTAACTCATTCTTGTACGGCAGCATTAGAGATGGCAGCAATTCTTGCAGACATCCAGCCAGGGGATGAAGTAATTATGCCATCTTACACATTTGTATCCACTGCTAATGCTTTTGTATTGCGTGGTGCTGTGCCAGTTTTCGTAGACATTCGCCTAGATACTCTCAATATTGATGAGTCTCAGATAGAAGCTGCTATTACACCCAATACTAAAGCCATTGTTCCAGTTCATTATGCAGGTGTGGGTTGCGAGATGGATGTCATTATGGCACTGGCAGACAAATACAATCTTCTAGTAATTGAAGATGCTGCTCAAGGGATAATGTCTAAATACAAGGAGCGACCTCTGGGTAGTATTGGACATCTGGCTGCTCTAAGCTTTCACGAAACTAAAAATTTAATTTCTGGCGAAGGGGGAGCTTTATTAATTAATGATTCTAAATTAATTGAACGGGCTGAGATTATCCGTGAAAAAGGTACAAACCGCAGCAAGTTTTTTAGAGGGCAGATAGACAAATATACATGGGTGGATATTGGTTCTTCATACTTACCTAGTGAACTTGTTGCTGCATTCCTGTTGGCTCAACTAGAATCAGCAGAAGATATTACCCAGAATCGATTAAGAATCTGGGAAAACTACCACAAAAGGTTTTTAAACTTAGAGGAAGAAGGCATCCTCAGACGCCCCATAATACCTAAGAATTGCCAACAAAATGGACATTTGTATTACCTGTTACTCCAGAATGGAGAACATAGAACAGAACTGCTGGAATATCTCAAACATAAAAAAATTGGAGCAGTATTTCATTATATTCCCTTGCACTCATCCCCAGCAGGTAAAAAATATGGAAAAGCTCATGGAAACTTGAAGGTAACAGATACCGCAAGTGAACGGCTGGTTCGTTTACCCATGTGGATAAATTTGGAGCAAGAACCCGTTACCGATATAGTTTATGAATGGTTTACAACTAAATTTTAGTAAGCATTTATGAAAGAATCTATATAATTTAACCTGAATGCTAAAAATCACAATTGATGCAACACCCATACAGCCAAATGCTAGCGGGGTCGGTCTTTATGTCAGTAACTTAATTCGCTCCCTCCATCCATTACAGGTTAAAGAAAACTTTCAGTTGAGTATTGCTTACCAACCTGGCTTAAAAAATTGGCTACGCAGAAATATATGTCCTCCTAAATCTCTGAATATAGATTCTCAGTTTCATATAGTCCCTATACCAGTCAGGATTTCAGATATTGTATTGTCTATACCCTCGAATTGGATGGTATCTAAATACTTTGAAAATTACCTGGATGAACCAGATATATTACAAGGTACAAATTATTGTGTTTATCCCTGTAGAAATACTCTAAAAATTATGAATATTTATGATTTAACCTTTATTAAATTTCCAGATTATACTAACTCTGTTGTCAAAACATACAATAAACGAGTAAAAAAATGCTTGCAATGGACAGATTTAGTGCTGACAATTTCAGAAAGCTCTAAAAAAGATATCGTTGAGTATTTGGGTGTAGATCCTCAACGGATTTATGTGACTCCGCTGGCTAGTCGCTACCATTCCGGATATTTATCTGAAGAACTAGCGCATCAAATAGAGGCATCTATTGGATATGATTTCTCAAAACCATACTTGCTATTTGTAAGTACACTTGAGCCAAGAAAAAACATTAATAATTTGATTACTGCATTTAATTTATTGAAGCAAAAATACAAAATAGAGCATCAATTGGTTTTAATTGGTCAAAAGGGATGGCATTACAAAAAAATATTTTCTGCCATTGAAGACTCACCTTGGAAAAGCCAAATTCATCACCTTGACTATTTATCAGATGATCTGGTTGCTGTGTTTTACTCCAAGGCTGACGCTTTTGTATATCCTTCCTACTATGAAGGGTTTGGTCTGCCTGTATTGGAAGCAATGACGCTAGGCGCACCTGTTATCACATCTAATACTTCCTCACTGCCAGAGGTGGCAGGAGATGCAGCCCTTTTCATTGATCCTGACGATCCGACTAGCTTGGCAGATGCAATTTTGAAAGTAATTGGTGATTCTCAGCTTCGTAGTGAATTAATTCAGAAGGGTAAAGAAAGAGCTAAACTATTTTCTTGGGAAAGAACGGCACAGGAAACGCTTAAGGCATATAAGTCATTGTTGACATGAGCAATTTAGAAAATTCCCTATTCAATCACTTGCTCATCAATCTATCTTTCATTTTTTCCCAACCTACTGGCATCAGCACCTATGCCATAAATCTTTTTCCGCATCTACAGCCTCTCGATCCAACCTTACTGACAGCCCAAACTTTTCCCAACTATCGCTGCTATCCAGTTCCGCCCAATCTAACCCCTGCACAAGGGTCAAAAGGGCATTTTCGCCGTCTGCTGTGGACGCAGTGGAAACTACCACAAATTTATAAAAGCTTAAAATCTAGTTTAATATTTTCCCCAGTTCCTGAAGCGCCGTTGTATGCTGGCTGTCGATCGGTGGTAATGGTTCACGATCTCATCCCGTTGCGGTTTCCCAAACGCTTTTCTCCCCTAACACCCTACTTCCGCTACTACATTCCCCAAGTTTTAGCGCAAGCTGAGCAGATTATTTGTAACTCTAGCGCTACCGCTCAGGATATTATTGACTTCTTCGGCATTCCAGCAGAAAAAATTACGCCAATTCTTTTGGCTTATGACGCCAAACATTTTCGCTTTCTAGATATTCCTACGCGCAATTATTTCCTCTACATCGGTCGCCACGATCCCTACAAAAATATTGCTCGATTAATTGACGCTTTTGCTACTTTATCTAGTTGTCGTGACTATGAATTATGGATAGCTGGGTCTGAGGATAAGCGTTATACACCTGTCTTGATGGCGCAGGTGGAACAGCTTGGTATAACCAACCAGGTAAAATTTTTAGATTACGTTCCTTACGAGGAATTGCCGACGCTGATCAATCAAGCGATCGCTCTCGTCTTCCCTAGCCTCTGGGAGGGCTTTGGACTGCCCGTTTTAGAAGCAATGGCGTGTGGCACTCCCGTGATTACCTCCAACCTCTCCTCGCTGCCAGAAGTCGCTGGTGACGTCGCTATTTTGGTCAATCCCTACAATGTGGGGGAAATTGCCGAAGCCATGCAAGCAGTAGTGACGGATTCAGGATTGCGATCGCGTCTTCGTCAAGCTAGTCTCGCTAGAGCTAGTCAATTTAGCTGGACAAAAACTGGACAAGCTACTGCCCAAGTCCTTCAGCGATATCTGTGAACACAGCGAAAATTATAAAAGTTACAGGTGGCAAATTGTCAAGTTAGGATTGGCGGTCGGATCAAGATTCTCCTTCCAGCTTCAATTCCTCTTGCCTCCACAGGTAGATTTCTTTTTATCAAAGGTTTGTCAATATAATTAACAATCAATGTGAAGAGGCTCAGCATGAACCGGCGAGCATTGTTGCTGCTAAATCGCCACGCCCGCCGAGGAAAAGAGGGTCTATCAGAGGCAATTGCCAAATTGCAGGATCTAGGCTTTGACCTGCAAGAAGAGTCTACACAAAAGCCCCAGCATCTACCAGAAATAATCCGTCGCCACCGCGATCGCGTCGATCTCGTCATCATCGGTGGCGGAGATGGCACCCTAAATGCCGCCGCCGAGGGTCTGATTGACACGCAACTCCCTCTAGGCATCCTGCCCTTAGGAACAGCCAACGACCTAGCGCGAACCCTTTCGATTCCTCAATCCCTCCCCGAAGCTTGCGAGGTAATCGCCACAGGGAAAGAACTGCGAATTGACTTAGGCTGGGTCAATGGAAAGCACTTTTTCAATGTTGCCAGTCTCGGATTGAGCGTGCAAATTACCCAGCAGCTAACCAAAGAAATTAAGCAACGTTGGGGAGTCCTCGCTTACGGAGTCACCGCCATCCAGGTGATTGGGCGATCGCGACCTTTTTTTGCAGAAATTCGTCTCAATGGCGAATCTATCCAGGTGAGAACCGTGCAAATAGCGGTAGGAAACGGGCGATATTACGGCGGTGGCATGACCATCGCTGAAGATGCTGCCATTGACGACCAGCGGTTGGATCTGTACAGCTTAGAAATTCAACACGGGTGGCAGCTGATCCGCTTGCTACCTGCCATGCTAAAAGGAAAACAAGCAGAATGGTCTGAGGTGCGGAGTCTTCAAGGACAGGAAATTGAGGTGGTGACACTGAAACCTCGCCCGATTAATACTGATGGTGAAATCACAACTTACACGCCTGCCAAATTTCGCCTGATTCCTAAAGCTATATCGGTTTTGGTTCCACAATCATCTTACAGCACTCCTTAAAATACCTCCCAGTCACCGGGTTTAAGTCCTATGATTAAGTGCTAGTAGGTGTTAAAGCATTTCCCGTGACCCCATCTCCTTCAAATTCAAAACCCGATCTGGCAAGTGTATGGCATACTCTAGCAGTTGAGAAGACACTGGAGCAGCTAGCAAGCGACGCAGAAGCAGGTCTGACGACCCAGGAAGTCAAACAGCGGTTGCAGCAATACGGCCCCAACGAACTGCAAGAAACTGCGGGTCGAAGTACCTGGGAAATCTTGCTCGATCAGTTCAAGAACATCATGTTGTTGATGCTGATTGCAGTAGCGCTGATTTCCGGGATTCTAGACCTGGTAGATTTACGAGCCGGAAAATTAGCCCCTGGTGAAATTCCCTTCAAGGATACAATTGCGATTTTGTTGATTGTTATCCTTAACGGTGTCTTGGGCTACCTCCAGGAAAGCCGCGCCGAAAAAGCACTTGCCGCCCTCAAAAAGCTTTCCTCTCCGAAAGTGCGAGTGATCCGCGATGACAGACAGCTAGAGGTGGACGGCAAGGATCTCGTGCCAGGAGACATTATGCTCCTAGAAGCAGGGGTGCAGATTTCCGCCGACGGGCGTCTGATTGAAGAGTCAAATCTGCAAGTGCGGGAATCGGCACTAACCGGCGAAGCCCAGCCATCGAATAAGCAGGCAACGGTGCATCTGAGTGAAGAAACTGCGTTGGGCGATCGCGTTAACTTAGTCTTTCAAGGCACTGAAGTCGTCCAAGGACGCGGCAAAGTCGTCGTTACTGGCACCGGCATGAAGACGGAACTCGGCAAAATTGCCGATATGCTGCAATCCGTCGAAAGCGAACCGACTCCACTGCAACAGCGGATGTCTCAGCTGGGCAACGTCCTGGTAACGGGTTCTTTGATGTTAGTGGCTGTGGTTGTAGTGGGTGGATTGCTCCAAAGCCGCTTCAGCCTAGGACGTTGGGATTGGGGCGTCCTGCAAGAACTGGTGGAAGTTTCTCTCTCAATGGCAGTAGCGGTAGTGCCAGAAGGCTTGCCAGCAGTGATCACGGTGACGTTGGCGCTGGGAACCCAGCGGATGGTACGCCGCCACGCACTGATTCGCAAACTCCCAGCTGTAGAAACCCTCGGTTCCGTCACAACTATCTGCTCGGATAAAACCGGCACCCTCACCCAAAATAAAATGGTGGTGCAACGGGTAGACACGGCAAGCCACACGTTCCGCGTTACCGGCGAAGGTTACATTCCCACCGGAGAATTTTATCTAGACGAGCGGCAGGTAACAGCAGAACAGTATCGGGATCTGCAAACCCTAATGCTTGGCTGCGTGCTTTGTAACGACGCGATGTTGCAGCACGACAAGAACGAGTGGACGATTTTAGGCGATCCTACAGAGGGGGCATTAATTGTCCTTGCCGGGAAGGGAGGGATTGATAAGGAACCGCTAAGCCGCCAAATGACGCGCGTTGCCGAGTTTCCTTTTTCCTCCGAACGCAAGCGGATGAGCGCCATCTGCGAGGCGGGAGGTTGGATTGAGAACACGCCTTTTTCTAGCAGCTACCTGATGTTTACGAAGGGTTCTCCAGAGTTAATTTTGGAGCGTTGTACGCAAATTCAGATAAGCGACAAGAGCGAGGTTCTGCGCGATGAGCAACGAACTCAAATTCTGGAGCAAAATAACCAGATGGCAAGTAAGGGCTTGCGGGTGCTGGGATTTGCTTACAAGCCTTTAAACGCCGTCCCTCCCGAAGGATCGGAGGAAACCAACGAGCAAGAATTGGTTTGGCTGGGTTTAGTGGGAATGCATGATGCTCCGCGCCCGGAAGTGCGGGATGCAGTAGCCAAATGCAAAGCCGCTGGAATTCGAGCCATGATGATTACTGGCGATCACCAGCTAACAGCGCAAGCGATCGCCCAAGATTTGGGAATTGCCAAAGTTGGCGATCGCGTCCTCACAGGTCAACAACTGCAAAAGCTTAGCCCAGAGGAACTAGAACAACTGGTTGACGAAGTCAGTATCTACGCCCGCGTTGCCCCCGAACACAAACTCCGCATCGTGCAAGCCCTCCAGCGTCGTGGCAGATTCGTCGCCATGACCGGCGACGGCGTCAACGATGCCCCAGCCCTCAAACAAGCCGATATCGGCATCGCAATGGGCATTACCGGCACCGATGTCAGTAAAGAAGCCAGCGATATGGTGCTACTGGATGACAACTTCGCCACCATCGTCGCCGCCACCGAAGAAGGGCGGACAGTTTACAGTAATATTCGCCGCTTTATCAAATACATTCTGGGCAGCAACATCGGGGAAGTGCTGACTATTGCCGCCGCACCCCTTTTAGGCTTGGGGGGCGTTCCTCTCTCGCCATTACAGATTCTCTGGATGAACCTCGTTACTGATGGTTTACCTGCTCTCGCCCTTGCCGTAGAACCCGCAGAACCAGACGTGATGCTCCGTCCTCCCATGAATCCCCGCGAGAGTATTTTTGCCCAAGGGCTGGGTTCTTACATGGTTCGGATTGGGATTATCTTTGCCATTATCAGTATTGCTTTGATGGCATGGGCTTACAACTATACTCATGCACCAGGCTATCAGGGCAATAAAGATGCCTGGAAAACGATGGTATTTACCACCTTGTGTATCGCTCAAATGGGACACGCTTTGGCAGTTCGCTCCAACACCCGGTTGACGATCGAGTTAAATCCCTTCACCAACCTGTATTTGTGGGGAGCGGTGGTTGTTACCACGGCGTTGCAGCTCATGCTCATCTACGTTCCCCCCCTGCGCTCTTTCTTTGGAACTCACTATCTAAGCCTCACAGAACTCGGTATTTGCATCGCCTTCAGTTCCTTAATGTTTGTTTGGGTTGAGATGGAAAAACTGTTTATCCGTTTTTACAAAGGCAGACGGTAATCGGTAATGGGTAATGGGTAATTAGGGACTGGTTATCGGAAGAATCTAGGCTGAAAATAATCACCAATCAACCATTACCCATTCCATCACCAATGACCAATTAGCTATGTATCTCAAAACCCTCCACCTCCGCCAGTTTCGCAACTACTTGGATTGCGGGGTTGATTTCGAGGCTCCTAAGACAATTTTGGTGGGGAATAATGCCCAAGGGAAATCCAATCTTTTGGAAGCAGTCGAGTTACTATCAACCCTCAAAAGTCATCGAGCCGTGCGCGATCGCGACCTGATCCGCGAAGGCTCGGCGGACGGTAAAATTACAGCAACCCTGGAACGCGCTAACGGCTTAGTGGATCTGGCTTTAACCCTCCGCACTCAAGGGCGTCGCACCGCAGCCATCAACCAAGAAGCTTTGCGACGCCAGATGGATTTTCTCGGCGTCCTCAACGCTGTAGAATTCTCCAGTCTAGACTTGGATCTGGTGCGAGGTGCCCCCGAACAACGTCGCAACTGGCTAGATTCCATCCTCACCCAGTTGGAACCCGTCTACGCCCACATTTTGCAGCAATATAACCAAGTATTACGACAGCGCAACGCCCTATTAAGACAAGAAGCGAGAAAAGCTCAACCTTCTGCCAACAGGCAAGAGGAAATTTCCACCGAGTCTGGCGACTTGAATCGGGAGTCGGAATTGGCGTTGTGGGATACCCAATTAGCGATCGCGGGTTCTCGCGTCACCCGTCGTCGAGCCAGAGTCCTGAAGCGGCTGGCTCCTCTCGCTCAGGCTTGGCACGCTAGCATTAGCGGTACCGAAGTGCTGGAATTGAAATATGCCCCCAATGTCACTCTAGAGAAGGACGACCCCGAAGCGGTGCAGCAAGCATTTTTAGAGAAAATCCAACAGCGTCGGGTCGCCGAACACCACCAAGGCACAACGCTCGTCGGTCCCCACCGGGACGAAGTTGAGTTTACCATCAACCAAACACCGGCAAGGATTTATGGCTCCCAAGGTCAGCAGCGAACCCTAGTCTTGGCACTCAAACTGGCAGAGCTAAAGCTCATTGAAGAAGTCGTTGGAGAACCGCCGCTGTTGCTGCTTGATGATGTTCTAGCCGAGTTAGACCCAAACCGCCAAAATCAACTGCTAGATGCCATTCAAGACCGCTTTCAGACCCTGATTACCACCACTCACTTAGGTTCCTTCGATGCCCAGTGGTTGAATTCTTCTCAAATTCTCTCCGTTCAGGCAGGACAGATAAAACGATGAAGTTTGTTAGTTATGTAAGGGCGGGTTGAACCAAAATATTTGTAACTAGCCAACTAAATGGATAAACCTGCGCCTACAAGTCGGTTGTTTCTTTTTCCCGCTGACCACTGCGCCGCCTCTAGCCTGATCTCAATCCGGAGTCACGCTCAGAAGTCTCGTATCCACCAATATGTTCTATTAAACAGAGAATCCGTGCCTTACTTATCTAACGAACTGTCAACCTACGCCCAGATTGATTGTGACGTAATTAACCTTGCTGCTATGCGAAAAATGGATATGGCTATGGATCGAGATGAGATTGCAGGGCTGGGGGCTTCGTTGCGACGGATCGAGCAGAAGTTATTGACCAAGGGAAATGGTGTCAAAAGAGTATGGTATCAGGGTGGAGAACCTTATTTCGATCTGTTTATTGACCTGCGAGAAGATGATATCGAGTGGTTTCAGTTGACTTTACGTGGGAAATCGCTGTCGTGGAATCAAGCAGGCTGGCAAACAGGAAAAACGAATGAAGGAAGTGTCAACGACATTACTTTTTATCCCGCTAGCAAACTGATTAAAACAGACAATCGCCCTGATTCTGCTTTCATTGAATTAGCATATTCCATTCTGCAAACCCGCGCCGGTGATGCGATTGTTGACAAAATACTGGCGTTGTTTAAGGCTGAATAACGAATGGCTAATCGCTAATTAAAGACAAGTTTTTGCCAAATTAGCAATTAGCCTTTAACCTAATAATTAAGCTTATTTGTAAATTATTTTCAGTTGCAATATACCAGTGCGAATTTGGGTTTAATGTGCCCGTTTTTGCTCGGTATCCCGATTTTGAATCTTTGCTGGAGCCTTTTTATTATTCTTCTTCTATAATATAATAACACTCTCAATCCCTCAGGTCTGAAGAGTTAAGAGCAATTGGACTCCCTTCTGGCAGGGGAGATGTTTTCTCTTAGGTTACTGTACTGATGTTGTAGAGACAATTTATGAATTAGCCATCTATCTGGCGATTTATTTTTCTTCAAGAATACATAAATATTTATTGCGATAAAGTAATGATTTATTGCACAAAACTAAGAATAAGCACAAGGTTGACTGTATCGCAGCTTACAATTGCCAGCAGTACTCCTGTGGATATTACTGGATGGGTTCACCATGCAGCCCAACGCCCTGCCGCTACCTTGCCTATCTCTAGACCCTGCCATTGACCGTCAGCCTCTGACTGTAGCGCCTGACACACCCCTCCTTGATGTTCTGGCGCTAATGAGCCAGTTACGGAGTAGTTGTGAGCTGTCTAGATGGACACAAACAGACACCAGTGCAGCTTCAGAAGACGGAAGCCGGAGGGCTGGCGAGGGAATGAATGCCGCATTGCCGCACCCTGCATCCTGTTGGTTGTCACAAGAGGAGACCGATTTTGACACCGCTGATGCCGCCGGTCATTGTGTTTTGGTAATGGAAGGAGCGCAGCTAGTTGGAGTCTTTACAGAGCGCGATATCGTTAGACTGACTGCCGCCAGAGCTTCCCTAATCAACGTCAAAATTGTCGATGTCGTAACGCAACCAGCCATTACCCTCAGACAATCGGAAGCTCACGATGTTTTCACTGCCCTTTCCCTATTTCGTCAGCACCGAATTCGCCATCTGCCAATCATTGACGATAAGGCAAGGGTGGTAGGAATTGTTACGCACGATAGTATTCGCAAAGCGCTGCAACCCGTTAATCTTCTAACGCGATTGCGATACGTCGCTGATGTTATGACATCCCAAGTCGTTCATGCACCTGTAACTGCTTCTGTCCTCGATTTAGCCCAAATCATGGCGAGTCAGCTAGTCAGCTGTGTCGTCATCACAGAACAGAGGGAAAACCAGATTGAGAATAAGGAACTAAAGACGCTTAATTCCCAATTCCCAATTCCGGTAGGCATTGTCACTGAGAGAGATGTGGTGCAGTTTCAGGCGATGGAATTGGACTTGGCGAAATTGCAGGCAAAAGACGTAATGAGTACACCCTTATTTTGTCTGCAACCCTCAGATTCCCTATGGGTTGCCCATCAAGAAATGCAGCGGCGGCGCGTGCGGCGTCTGGTGGTTGCTAGCAATCAGGGTGAATTACTCGGCATTGTCTCCCAAACCAGCCTGCTACAAGTGCTGAATCCAGCGGATATGTACAATGTCATTGAGGTATTGCAGCAGGCGGTAGAAGAGCGCACCAAAGCATTAGAAAACAGCAACGAGCAATTGCGTTGTGAAATTGCCGAGCGCAAACGAGCTGAAAAGGCATTGCGACAAGCGCACGATGACTTAAAAAGACAAGTAGAGGAACAAACTGCCGAGTTGGCGCAAGCGAATACGCTTCTAAAAAAGGACATTATTGAGCGTGTCGCAGTAGAGGTGGCGTTGCGGAAATCAGAGGCGCAAAAGACGCGATTAATTGCATCTCTACAAAAACAAGCCGAGCATCTGGAACAAACTTTACACCAACTGCAAAAAACCCAAGCCCAGCTGATTCAAACCGAAAAAATGTCGAGTTTGGGGCAGCTGGTTGCCGGTATTGCTCACGAAATCAACAATCCGATTAATTTTATTTATGGCAATCTTAGCTATGCCGGTCAATATGTCCAAGATTTGCTGAATCTGCTGCAACTTTATATCAAGCATCATCCTCAGCCAGTACCCGAAATTCAAACAGAAATCGAGGCAATTGACCTGGATTTTTTGAAGACAGACCTCCCGAAACTTTTAGGCTCAATGAAGCTGGGAGCCAACCGTATCCGGGATTTGGTACTGTCCCTGCGAAACTTTTCCCGATTGGATGAAGCGCAACAGAAATTTGTGAATATCCACGAGGGGATAAATAGCACCCTTCTGATATTACAAAATCAACTAGAAGCCAAAGCGTCCCGCTCTGGAATTAAAGTTATCAAAGAATATGGCAATCTACCTCCTGTGGAGTGTTTGGGAGGGCAGATCAACCAGGTATTTATGAATATCCTCAGTAATGCCATTGATGCCCTCGAAGAGGTAATCGCTAAGGAAGCATGGGTAATGGCTCATGGGGAAGAAAGTACCAATTACCAACCTCCTACAATTTGGATTCGCACCGAATTAGTAGGCAAAAATCAGGTAGCAATCCGGATTGCAGACAACGGAATTGGGATGACGGAAGCAGTACGGCGTCAAATGTTTGACCCTTTCTTCACAACGAAACCCGTGGGCAAAGGTACCGGCTTAGGATTGTCAATTTGCTATCAGATTGTGGAAAAACACGGCGGTCAGCTTAAGTGTGTTTCCGCACCCGGTGAGGGATCTGAGTTTGTGATTCAAATTCCAATTCGACAGACAACTCATACCGATGTGTATACATCCCGCCGCCTGAAGCCTACTATTGAGCGAAGTGAAGAGCAACAGCTACACGGAGCTTAGCCGACTGGGAAGGAACTAAAAATGCAAAATTAAAGAATTTCTATTGTTGGGCGATCGCTATTTTGGTGGCTTGCTAAATATCGGATGCTAGGTGTAGGATTTGCATCGGTACCGGGTAGCGATCGCCTTTTCGGAATTAGCTTCTAGAGAGATGCGATCCGTCAACAGAAGCGATCGCCACTCCCAGAAAACTCACTGGATTTGCTCTCTCACCCAAGTTCGGAAAGCTCTCATCGTCGCATTTCTGCCGATAACTTTACTTTGCTCAACATACTGAGGAATCAGCTCAATTAACGGCATTCCAGGAAAATTCGGACTATGATTCGCTTCAACATATTTTCCCTCTTGCAGCACGTTGATTTGCAACCTTTGCCCATTGTATCGCCACAGTTCGGGAACCCCTAAAGCTTCGTAATTATTAAATTGAGTGCGAGACGTGATATCAATTTCAATCGCTAAATCTGGAGGCGGATCTACACTGAGGTCTATCCGCTTCTTTCCTC
Source organism: Coleofasciculus sp. H7-1 (assembly GCF_057473865.1). Taxonomy (NCBI): domain Bacteria; kingdom Bacillati; phylum Cyanobacteriota; class Cyanophyceae; order Coleofasciculales; family Coleofasciculaceae; genus Coleofasciculus; species Coleofasciculus sp. H7-1. The sequence goes on along the minus strand of NZ_JBYCCT010000066.1, from coordinate 88,825 downwards.
TAATAGCTGCTTCGTTTTGGATATAGAAACATTCATCAGGTTCTACCCCCTGAGCCATATTTTCATTTTTTAAAGTAGTCGAACCAGCAGGCAAAAACTCAATATTTAGTTCTTCGAGTAATGCTTTCACTATATCTCCAACAAGTCCTTTATCAAACTCATGTTCTAGTAGAGGCGTTATTATCTCTAGCGTACCTCTGCTATATGACAGTCGAGCAGCACGGGTTTCTCCTAACTCGTCTAAAATGGTTTCCAACATTTGCCAGGTGACATCTTTCAGAATGACTCTCTCGCCTGGTGGAACAATCAATTGGTTCAGGTTTATTTGCACCTTTTCGCTGCTTTTAAGCTTAATTTATATAACTGATCTTTGCTTAGTTAGATGCTTATTGTTCAACCAAATAAAAGATAATTGACATTGCCGCCAGCTCGTTATTAACCAATGGGGCTAGTTGACAAAAAGGAATACGGCTAAACGAATGCTGGTAGATATCCTAATTTTACCAGCACCAAATTTCATGAATAAAAGTAAATTTCTTCAGAGAAATGTGCTGCCGAATTTGATTAGGTAGTAAGTGATAGAAAAATCTTACTACCTATTACCCCTCAGTCCTCAGTCCTCAGTCCACCCTTCGGGAAGGCAAAGCGCCTACAGTCCTCAGTCCTCAGTCCTCAGTCCTCAGTCCTCAGTCCTCAGTCCTCAGTCCTCAGTCCTCAGTCCTCAGTCCTCAGTCCTCAGTCCTCAGTCCTCAGTCCTCAGTCGTAGTAAGTGATAGAAAAATCCTACTACCTATTACCCATTAAGTATTCCAAATGCTGGAACCATCGACATCTAAAGGTAGGAAAATAGTCATGACCTCACCTTGCTGGGGTCGCTGGCGCACAATCAGTTTTCCTCCTAAAGCTTGGAAGAGATTTTTAGTGACGTTAAGATTTAGGCTTAGACATCCGGTTTCTGGCTGGAACATCAATAGCTGACCAATTGACTTGCGCGTTGGTGGGTTGTCTGCTGCGGTCGAGTTGCCGCTTTCGTCAGGTTGGGCTTGAGACTGGAGTTGCAACTTTAGCTGGTCTCCAGCGGGTGTCACCTCTACCTGAATATGACCGCCTGCGGGGATGCTGCGGGTGAAATTTTCAATCAACCCGCTCAGTACCTGATCTAGCATGGCGGGATTACTGACAACGGCGGGTAGCTTTTGCGGTAACACCACCTCTAGGGTTAAGTTGCGACGATTAGCTTGTTTTTGCCAGCGAGGAATGCTGTTTTGAAAAACCTGCGCTACAGACATCGCCGTGAGGTGAACGGGCGATCGCTTGATGGGTTCTGTTTCTAATTCCACCGCCCGGAAAAACAACTCCATGCGGTCGATTTGTTCGGTACACTCGTGGTCAATAATTTCTAGGCGCTTGATGATGTCTGGTGCCAATTCGTTGCGGCGTTTTAGCAGCAGTCGCGTTAAGGTGCGAATGGTACTTAGCGGCGTCCGGACTTCGTGGGCAAAAGCTTGAAGTAATTCCACATCATTGGAATTTTGAATTTTCAATCTTGAATTTTCAATTAATTCCGGATTTAAAATTGAGAATTCAGAATTATCTTCTGGCTCTTTACCTTTTGCCTCTTGCCCACAGCCAAGACGGGATAAATCGGCGTCTTTACGATGCTCACCTCTGACTTCTTCCGGCAAATGTTTCAACAGTAAGCGGCTAAACTGCGTAACCGTTCGATAATCGGGCGCTTGGGGTGCAAAGCGTTCGACTAAAGTTTCTAACTGACTCACTTGATGAAGGCTGGTCAGCAACAAGCGCGATCGCAAACTTTGCCACGCTTGCTCTACCACTTCCGGATCAAAAGAATATTGGAAAGCTGGGGCACCTGCGATATCTTCTCCCACGACCATCACTAAACTAAACTGTGGCGTGAAAACCACACAAAACTGTTCTGTTGTTAAGGGATCGGCAGGGATTAACGGAAAGTTGGAAGTAGATTGAGGTTCGTTTTCCTTTTGCTGAGTTGTGGCTGGAGGCAGCAGAAATGGCATTAATGCCAGAGGATTAAATCGCTCTGCTGTAAAAATTCCGGTATGTATGCGAGCCATTATCGCTGGGTGGCACAGAACCGGCACAGGACCCGCTAAAACTAAGCCCAAGGTTTGTGGCGAATCAGTGGCAGGTTCTAGAACTTGCAGCAGCAAATGTTCCAAGGCAGCGATCGCTCCACACCACTCCCGCGAGGCACGGGCGTACTCTCGTGCCGTCCGACTCGCAGGGCGCAATCCATTCGCTTTTTCTGCTGTCTGCTCTACAGGAGGCACAACACGATTTGCCCCAGTCTGTTCGCTCTGGGCTAATACTTCACTGATGGTTGGCAGTAACCACTTTCTTTGCACAAAGATCCACCCCTTTAACGGCAATCGATTGGCGGTGCGTCTTTAAACTACTTCTAATAATGAGCGTACCGATACTTGTCCTCTATCGGGGGTGGTATAACCGAACGAATGAGTGGCAATTCCCGCGCTCTGTTTAAAAAAAGTTCTCAGGCTCATCGCGGCAGGATCTCCCCATTCATGCTCTAGGAGCCGGTTCTCCCTCATAAATTTCGGTTAATTTCTTTGCAACTCCTCTTTTTGTAAGAGATAAGTTCTTTCCCGTTCCCTGAAACAGAAGCCGTTTCGGGGGTTAGGTTTACTGTATAAGGCAAAGTATAAGTGTCTTTCCATTCATGCTAAGGGACGCTTAAGAGAGGGACACAAGAAGATGAGCAAAAACAGAATAGAGTTTTTCAGCAAAAAATCCTATGCGAAAAATGCATCGGCTCATGACAGAAGAATATCTTTTACCCATCTGTTGATAGAGAAAAATCTTACATCTCTAGGCTGATGAAAAGTGTAGAAAAAAAGAGAAAAATCAACAAAGTGCATAAATAAAAAATCGATCCTGTATTTGTGCTAACAGAAGTTATTGAATACTTCGAGGAGGAAAAAAATGACCCTCGACCAAAACAAGCGAGCTGTCGGCGTATTTTCTACACCTGAACAGGCGGAATATGCGCTCAACGAGCTTAGGGATTCTGGTTTTGCCATGAACACGGTTTCTGTCGTGGCACGGGATACCACTCGGCAAGATGAGGTAGCTGGTGTTGAAGTCAACCCTTACAGAGGCGGTAATGAAGCCGGTGAAGCTGCCGCAACGGGTGCCTTAGCAGGCGGTGCAGTCGGCGGTTTGATTGGCATCCTGGGAGCCTTGAGTGCGTTAGCAATTCCGGGAGTTGGTCCGGTTGTAGCAGGAGGCGCGATCGCTTCTGTGCTGGGGGATGCTTTAATCGGGGGTGCGGTTGGCGCTGCTACGGGTGGCATTGTCGGCGCACTTATGGGTTTGGGAATTCCTGAAGAACAAGCCAAAGTTTACAACCACCGAGTCTCCCAAGGAGATTATTTGGTAATCGTCGAGGGTACGCAAGACGAAATTAATCGGGCTGAATTGATTTTGAACCGACAAGGTATTCAGCATTGGGGTGTCTATGATGTGAGCGGGGTTGCGGCGGTTCCTGAGAATTATGGCACTTCTTCCTCAACCACCTTCGATCCGGTAAGCAGCACTTATCCTTCCCCGTTGGGACTCGATCCCCTAGCGACGGGTTATTCCTCTTCATTGGGACTGAATCCGCTGGGTGCCACCTCTCCCGTCACCTATGTCCCCACGGAAGATGTCAATGACCGGGATATCAGCCGACACAAGCGTGCCGTTGGTGCCTTTATCAGCCGTCGGGATACTGAAGATGCGCTTCACGAGCTAAGTAATTCTGGCTTTCCGATGAGTAAAGTTTCTGTCGTCGCCAGAGATGCAGACCCGCAGGATCAAATCGCTGGCGTTGAAATGAGCGATCGCGTTGAGGACAATAACGTTGATGAAAGCGCAACCACGGGTGCTTTAGCCGGGGGCGCTTTAGGCGGTCTGACTGGCTTATTACTCGGTTTGGGTGTATTGGCAATTCCCGGAGTTGGCCCGATTCTGTTGGCTGGCGCTACCGCGACGGCGATCGCAACGACCCTTGCTGGTGGTGGAATCGGTGCAGCCGCAGGTGGCTTGATTGGCGCATTGCTTGGTTTAGGAATTCCAGAAGATCGAGCGCAAGTTTATAACAATCTTGTGGCTCGCGGTGATTATCTGGTTATGGTAGATGGCACCGAAGACGATATCGATCGTGCCGAATCAGTTCTGAGCAATCGCGGTATTCAAGAATGGGCTATCTACGATGTGCCAAATTCTACAACTTCGAGAACCGATTCCACTAACAGCATCGTTGAACCTCAGGAGAATCTGACTGCTGTGAATGAGATTGAGCCTCAGGATAACGTGACTCAGGTAAGCGATCGCGTCACGATCGTTGACAATCGGCAGTAGTTTTGGCACTTGGAACCCCACCCCCAACCCCTCCCCGCAAGCAGGGAGGGGAGCCGGAGCCGGAGGCGATGGCGGGGAGGGTTCTTGGATTACGGGGAATCAACCAGACTGAATATTACCCATTAACGCCTCCACTAATCGTTGAAGTTGAGCTGCTTCATGAGTTGTAGGTTGGGTTGAGGCAACGAAACCCAACACGCATAAGCATTTGTTGGGTTTCGTTCCTCAACCCAACCTACTAGCGTGTCTACTCTAAAATGTTGGTTGCTATTGCTTTCATCAATACACAAGCCAGTAATTTAGGCTGGATGCGCTACTACGCAGATTTTTAGCTCTAAATGAACCGTATTGTTTTTTTAAGGAACCGCTAAGACGCTGCAAAGCACGAAGAAAGAAAATTTTACGAATTGCTGTAGCACAAATTAGCAATTACCCATTAACGCCTCCACTAATCGTTGAAGTTGAGCTGCTTGATGAGTTGCCATGACTGAGATCCGAATTCGACTGGTAGGTACGGTGGGAGGACGAATTGCTGGGGCAAAAATGCCAGATGTTTTCAGTTGATGCCCCATTTTTAGCGCTGATAAAGCACTTTCCAAGGGAAAGCAGAGAATAGGCGATTCAGAAGGCAGTAATTGTAAGTTTGGTAATTGCTGGGCAATCAGCTGTTTGAGAAAATTGACATTACGCCACAGACTGGCGCGGCGTTCCGGTTCTTTTTGGATGATGCGAACTGCTTGCAATGCCGCAGCGGTATCAGCGGGTGAAAGAGCCGTAGTATAAATCCAACTGGGTGCCCGATTCCGCAAAAAGTCAATCAAAGCAGAATCGCCTGCGACATATCCGCCCAAACTGCCTAAAGCTTTGCTGAGGGTGCCGATTTGAATCAACGGGACATCGCTACAGCGAAAATGTTCTACACAGCCAGCACCCGTTGCTCCTAGTACCCCAGTGGCATGAGCTTCATCCACGAGCAGCATACAGCTAAATTCCTCAGCCAGATTCAACAGTCCCGGTAAAGGGCACAAGTCGCCATCCATACTGAAGACGCTATCAGTGAGAATCAGGCATCGACGATATTTTTGCCGGTGTAAATTCAGCTGGGTTTTTAACTCCTCAAGATTACAGTGAGAGTATTCAATAACGGTTGCACCGCTGAGAATCGCCCCATTTTTCAGACTGGAGTGATTGTACTCATCGGACACAATCAAATCGCGTTTTCCGACTAAAGCAGCGATCGCTCCTAAGTTTGCCAGATATCCAGAACTAAAAACTAAGGCATCTTCAGTTTGTTTGAGAGATGCGATCGCAACTTCCAATTCCCGATGCAGTTCCCGATGTCCGCTCAATAATCGAGAACCCGTGCTACCCGTGCCAAATTCCTGAGTAGCTGCTACTGCGGCTTGAATGAGGCGTTCATCCCCTGCGAGTCCCAAATAATCATTACTGGCAAAATTGATGACTTCACGCCCCTCCAGCAGCACCGTAGCACCAGGACGACTAGCGATCGCTTGCACCGATCGATACCAATCTGCGCGGTGAATGGTGGCGAGGGATTGCTCTACCCAAGCGTAAGGATTCGTTGGCATTCTTTTGAGCGATCGCACCTTTAACTTGCCTATAAAAGAAAATACGGCAAAAGTGGCAATTGTGCTTCCCACCGCCCAGACAAGGTACAGCGCGTCTCTATATTTTCTCCTGCCACAACTAGCAAAGCTAAGCTGTCAAATTAGATGCTTGACAGCTTACGTCAGCACTTGATTCTGGCAAAGGTGGACGAATACATAGATAGGCAAGTGGCCCCAATAAAGGCACTAGCGCCACTGCCCAAAAAACTTGGGGAATATTGAAACCTCGACGCGCCATATCATCGCCGAGAACGGTCGGAAACAACAGGCAGAACAGGCAAAAAGCCAAACTCATGCCATTGACAAAGCGATCGCTTTGGAACTGCTGAATAAACTCTCCCCAATCACCCGCCAGCCAGCCAAAAGCTAGCAAGAAAAGCGTGCTGAAATTGAGGATAATACCCGTCCAGCGAGAATCAAAAACTTTCAGCAAGGCATCCTTTTGTCCGGAAAATTCTTGATTCGGTTCCCTTAAAGCTAAATAAGGTATCAGGCTAATCACTCCCGTTCCCGCTGAACCCAAAGCAAAAGGCCAGAAACGAATTCTTTGCATCCTGCCATCAATGAACAAAAGACAGCTGTAGATTAGTATCCAGATGCCAACCAGGGAGAATATGCAAAGGATAATTGGGTTAACCTCTGTCCACTGACCCGTCAATATATTTTTAATTAGCCTCAGCGTGTCTGGCGTAATTGGAGGTGCCAGCAGCAAAACATAGGCAATAAATCCAGCCCATAATAACCAAAGTGCTGTTTTTCTACTCATGTTTCTGTCAAATTTTAATTTTTAGATTGTGCTGGTTGGCGTTCGGTGGGGAATACTTTGGCACTGGTTTCCGGCAAAGGAGGACGCAGGCAAAGATAAGCCAAAGGACCAAACAAAGGAATTAGCACCACTATCCAAAAAAGTGCAGAATTGTTGATTCCCCGACGCGCCATATCATCTCCCAGAAGTGCGGGAAATATTAGCCACAGCAGGCAGAAATCTAGGCTCATGACATGAACGAAGCGATTTGTCTGGAACTGCTGAATATAATCTGTCCAATTACCGCCCAACAAGCCATAAACTACCAAACTCCCAGCGCCAAATGTCAGCAAAAAACCCAGCCACCGGGAATCGAGTATTTTCAAAAACAAATCCTTTTGTCCGTGAAATTCCTGGTTGGGTTCTCGCAGCGCTAAATAAGGCAACAAAGCAAACGCTCCTACTCCAAAAGATACCGCCGCAAAAGGCCAAGCTGTTACCTTTTGCTGTTTGCCGTCAATGAACATCAGGCAGGCGTAAATCATCGGTACGATGCCCAGGAGATTAAATAGAGCTATCACTAGGGGGTTAATGTCTGTCCACTGACCTGTGGAGAGATTTTTTATCAGTTCAAACGTGCCTGGTTGTTGAGGAGGCGCTAACAGGAAGGCATAGCTAACAAATGCCGCCCAAACCAACCAAAAGCCAATTTTTCTAACCATATCAATGAAGAATGAAAAGCCAAAAGTAGAGCTAATTGCAATTAGCAATGTTCATGGTGAAAGGCTACCCATTAACTATTAGCCATTAGCCATTTTCTAAATTAAGCGGGTTGCGTAAGAGCATCAGAGAGATAATCGGCGGCGGCTTCAACGAGTGCGATCGCATTTTCGTACACCATCCGTGTTGGTCCCAAAACCCCCACACTTCCCACGGGTACTGAACCCTGCTGGTAAGTTGCACAAATCAACGTACAAATACGCATCGGTTCTAAAGGATTTTCCGCACCAATCCGCACCGTCACCCGCGAACCAGAAGTGCCATCTGAGATAGCCGTGACATCTGGTCTAGGCCATTCAAAGATTAAAGGCCACAGCTGGTCTTGTTCCTCTTCCAATAGGTGTATAAGTGTCTGAACTTGCTGTAACTCGGAAAATTCTGGCTGACGCAATACTTCAGCGACGCCGCGAACCATAATTGGAGTTGTAGCAGGTTGAGAAGTGCGACGGATCAAGTCGGAGAGCAGATTTCGCAAAGAATCGACATATCGTTGAAATTCTCGGTCTAGTTCGCTCCAGTCTAAAGTTACCAATTCACTGAGCGATCGCCCCCGCAACTGACTATTCAAAAAATTCGATAAAATCTGCAACTCCCGCTCTACAATTTCTGCATCCGGTTGGTCATCCTCCGATCCTGAGAGCGGTAACTCCATCAACACGCTAGTCGTCTCATAAGAATCCGTCACCACAATCAGCATCACCCTTCCCGGATCGAGCTGCACCAGTTGCAAATGCCGCAAACGATTAGTCCGAGTCTGCGGCATCGTGATCAGGGTAATATAACCGCTGAGCGTTGCCAGAATTTGCGCTGCACCCCGCAACACTGTCTCGAAGCTCTGATGTTCTAAGCTCAAACGGTTTGTGAATAACTGCTCTACCTGACGCCCCAGGGCTTCAGAAGGCTTAATTAATTGATCGACATAAATTCGATAGCCAGAGTCCGAGGGAACCCGCCCAGCAGAGGTATGGGGTTGATAGAGCAACCCCGCTTTCTCTAAGACGCCCATTGTATTGCGAATCGTCGCTGGGCTGACGCTGAGATTATACTCGTCTACCAAAGCTTTCGAGCCGACTGGCTCAGCCGTCGCAATATAGTGACGGACAGTTGCCCTAAGAATACGTTGTTGACGGTCAGTCAGACTTACTTGCCTAGCCATTTAAACGAAAGCCAAATTGGATAGGATTTTAAAAACAATTGGAAATTCCTGGACTTCTGATGATGAGTTCATCAGTAAGTCCGGCGCTCTTGTTAAGCAAGCAACCGTTTAAATATAGGTTAAAACAGAATAGCAGATGCTGCCTTCTACCTGCCGGTTCGCCACACCCAGCTAGTAGAAGCATAACAGCCGCCGAACTTCAACCTTAGACATACCATGACGAGTGATTACAGAATTAAGACATTATCGCTATCGAAACTCTAGATTCCACAGTCTCTATCAGGATTGTCTGTAGTCTACTCGACTGTATCTAAATTTGTCAGCAAAAAACATCTAAATACTTATTTGGCTAGTAAAAATTCAAACAATATCGTGATACGTAATTTAGTTAAAAAACCTAACCCCCAGCCTTCTTCCCTGGTAAGGAAGGGGGAGAATTTCTGCCCTCTCCTTGCAGGCTATGCTTTTCCATATAGTTTTGTGCGGGGAAGCCGATTAGTATTGGGAAATCGTTGGATCGACTTGGATTGAGTAAGCATCAATGCCACCGGCAACATTTTTGACATTGGTGAAGCCTTGCATTTTTAGCCACTGGCACATCTGAGCCGAACGGATGCCATGATGGCAGATGACCAGCGTCTCGGCGTGCGGATCGAACTGGGTGTGGATTTGGTCAGCCCAGTCGGCAAATTCCGACAGGGGGAGGTTTTCAAAACCCTTGATGCTGGCGATCGCTACTTCCCGTGGTTCTCGCACATCCACCAATTGCAGACTCTGAGGGGAATCGGCAAGACGGCTGGCAAGTTCTTCTACACTAATCTGGGGAATATCTTGGCTAAAAGATTGAGCAGACATGAGGTTGTGCAACGCTTGAGATTAACTAAGATTTTAATAGTTGGCAGTCCGATGAGCTGAAATAATAGGTTCTGGCATCGGGATTAGTGTTCTTAGCTGAATCGCGCTCACCCAAGGTCTACATTTCACCATGAAGCGACGCTCGTTTTTCTACGTTCTGGCAGCTGGCGTTTTAGTGCTGCTGTTAATTGGTGCCGGTGGCTTTTACTGGTTGAGGGCAAACAGTCCCCTCGCCCTTATAGGGGGCGGGCAGGTGACGAACCCAACTGCCACCATATTTGTGCCGAAACAGGCACCCGTAATGGTGTCATTGCTTGTGAATCCAGATCGGTTGGAAGGGTTGCGCCAGGCTGTAGCGCGTCCCGCGAACCGCAAGCGATCGCGTGCAGAACTCAACCAATTTAAACAAAGCTTACTCGCTAACACCGATCTGGACTATCGCCGAGATATCCAACCCTGGCTGGGGGATGAAATCACGCTGGCTCTCACCAGCTTAGATATCGATCGTACCCGTGACAATGGAGAGCAGCGCGGGCTGCTACTGGCTGTCACCACCAAAAACCCGCAACGCAGCCGCGAGTTTGTGGATTTATTCTGGCAGAAGCAAGCAAATGTCGAGACAGATTTAGTCTTTGAAACCTATAAAGGTGTCAAGCTGATTTATAGGAATCAGGATTCAGGAGTCAAAACTCAAGACGCGGGAAATAAAGGCTTCTACAACCGCGATAAATCGGCATCTTTGCAAAAAGACGCGATAATAAATCGCGCCTCTACTCAAAATACAATTGCTAGCGCAGTTGTCGGCGATCGCTTTGTGTTGTTTGCCAATCATCCTAGAGTGCTGAGAGAAGCCATTAATAATGTGCAAGCGCCCAATCTCAGCCTCAGCGATTCAACTTCTTATCAGCGGGCAATAGAAAGCATCTCTCAGCCGAAAATTGGTCTCACTTATGTGAATCTGCCCGCGCTGGCGAAGTTGCTGGGGAATAATTCACAGATGGAAATTAGCCAGACGTATGAGAGTTTAGCGATCGCCCTCTCTCCCAAAACTCAAGGATTGCTGGCAGAAACCGCTTTGTTGGCGGCTACCGGACAGGAAATCCCCCCGACAACTCCCACCCTATCTCAACCAGTCGGAGCGTTGCAGTATCTGCCAGAGAAAATAGCGATCGCGGCTTCTGGTAGCAACTTGGAGCAATGGACTCAACTCACTTCTAGATTAGATAGCAATGATAGCTTTGCCCAACTCATCAATCAACCCATAGCGAATCTCCAAGCTCGTTGGGGCATCGATCTGAGGCAAGATATCTTTAGTTGGGTGCAAGGCGAGTACGCTTTGGGAATGCTACCTCGTCCCGACCGCAAAGATTCAGATTGGATTTTTGTAGCCGAGAGAGCAACGACAAAAGCAGAAGAGTCAATCGATCGTCTAGACGCCATTGCCAAACAACAAGGGTTGAGCGTTAGCTCATTTACCCTGGAGAATCAACCCATTTCTGCCTGGACAAAATTAACAACCACCGCCGATAAGAATCAGGGTGAAGACCAAGATCCAGTCAGGCTAGAGGCACAGGTGAAAGGAGTTCACGCCAGTATCGGCAAATACGAGATTTTCACCACTTCGATCGAGGCAATGAATCAAGCGATTAAGGCTCCTAATAATTCTCTCGTCAAGAGCGATCGCTTCCAGGCAAACATCGCCTCTTTACCCCAGCCGAATAACGGCTATTTGTATCTAGACTGGGCATCTAGTCAGGCGTTCTTAGAGCGTCAGCTGCCCATTGTCAAAGTGGTGGAACTGGTGGCGAAACCATTATTTAACGAGCTAAATTCGCTTGCCTTTAGCAGCTACGGCAGCGATGACGGGGTTCGCCGCAGTAAAGTCTTCCTCCGCCTAGGTGCCAAGGCTGAGGAATGATTCACAAATCGGAGTTGGGGAAAGGGAATGGGTAGGTAATCACTAAAAACTTCCCGCCTCCCCCGCTGGTGAGTCATATCATGTCCGCTTGATTCCCATAATTTCCCGGAACCCCAAGAGATGGCTTTCTTGGGGTTCCCTGCTTTTCGGGCTACCGTGTACACACAAGTCTTCTTGAACTGCCAGTCGCGTTTTGATCCCCCCTAGCGATCGCGAAGGGAGCGCCGCCGAGCTAGAAAAAAGGGGGAATTTCCTTGAGTTATATCGGGGCAATTGTTTGTAGTCAGTAAAACAGTTACAACAAACCCAAACCCAACTGATTCAAACCGAAAAAATTTCCAGCCTCGGCTATCTAGTTGCCGGTATCGCCCACGAAATTAACAACCTGGTGAATTTCATCGGCGATAACCTGGTTCACGCCAACCCAATAACCGTTCAGGAAAAAGCTGAAGCGATTGAGCTATAATTTCTGATTGATGACTTACCCAATCTTCTCAATTCCATGCATTTGGGAGCAGACAGAATTTGGCAAATTGTCCTGGGTTTGCGAAACTTCTCGCGGTTAGATGAAGCTGAGATGAAGTTGGTTGATATTCACGAAGGCATTGACAACACGCTTTTAATTTTGCAGCATCGCTTGAAAACGACAAAATGCCAGAATTGCCCCATTCAAGTTTTTAAAGAATTCGACAATTTGCCACTGTTAGAATGCTACCCAGACCAGCTAAACCAGGTATTTATGAACATTCTCAGCAATGCGATTGATGCTCTAGAAGCAGGAACGAAAACTGAGGAACAAGAGTGGATGAGAGAAAAAACCCTCCCGACTTCCTCTAATACCGAGGAAAAGCTACGAGGCGAAGCATCCCCCGTTTACCAGACTTCTGTAGGCATATATTATGCCAGCTTCCGACAGCTACTTGGCGATGCCTTGCCTGCTGAGTGCAAAATATTTAATCAGTCCGACTAATTCACAGAAGCTGCCGCCTTTAGGTAACATTAATTTTTTTAATCCGTATAAAAATGCACTAAATTTGGCACCGCTTTCGTTCATAGTTTTTCAGTACTAGCCAAGCCACAATTCGGAGGAAGTCAAAGCTGCATCTTTAATTACAAGTAAACTGGAACTTAGTCATAGATTTACGTGACTATACACTAAATTCGCGGTTTTTTTGCTTCTCACTTCAAAAAAGCTCTAACAAGTACCATGACAAAAAAAACGGCTAATGGTATAATTCCGCAATCTTTATGGTTCTTTGAAGTATTGCCGGTACTTGTCTTGACTAATTATTTACATTTAAACGAAATTAACACAGTGCGGGAAATTAACGCGGCGGTGGTCAATGTCAGTGGTCGTCAGCGGATGTTATCCCAACGCACGGCACTGTTCGGCTTAAGACTGGTCTGTACAAAAGATATTGCCGAACAGGAGAAATTGCGCTCTACTTTGCAAGCTGACCTGGATTTGATGGAAAGGTCGCACAGTGGTTTGATCGAGGGCAATCCGGAGATGAAACTACCGGGTCAACCATCACCAGTTGTTCGGTCAATGTACTTTGAGCCACCTCTAAATTTAGATCGGCACATACGCCAATATATCGCGCAAGCGAGAGCGATCGCCCAAGCAACCCCTGAAGAACTGACATCAGACAATCCGCATCTGCACTACATTCTCACAGAGTCTTCCACCAACCTGCTTGAAGCTCTAGATGCAGTGGTGAGCCAGTATCAAAAAGAAAGTGATGTTGAACAACTAGCCATTGACGTTCATCAAGCGGAACTCTACGAGCAAAGTTGTGCCACCACTGCCCAAGCGAACGCTCAAGCAAAGCATTTAGAGCAAGCTTTGCACGACCTGCAACAAGTCCAATCCCAACTCGTTGAAAAAGAAAAAATGTCCAATCTGGGATGTTTAGTAGCAGGTGTGGCTCATGAAATCAACAACCCCGTCAGCTTTATCTACGGGAACCTGAATTATGCAATTGACTATGTGCAGAATTTGCTCGATTTAGTGACGCTTTACGAGCAAGAGTGCCCCAATCCTAGCTGCCTGATGCAAGAAAAAATCGCCGAAATCGATATAGATTTTCTCAGAGAAGACCTGCCTAAAGTGATGTCTTCAATGGAAATAGGGGCAAAGCGCATTCATCAGATTGTGCTATCGTTGCGGAATTTTTCTCGCAATGATGAACAGGTTATGCAGCAGGTGAACATTCATGAAGGGATTGATAACACCTTGCTAATTTTGCAAAACCGGCTGAAAGCACATGGCAACCATGCAGAGATTGAAGTGATTAAAGAGTATGCTGATTTACCTTTGGTGGAATGTTACCCAGGGCAAATGAGCCAGGTATTTATGAATCTGCTCGGCAATGCGATTGATGAGCTAGAGCGTTACAGTAGCGAAGCCCCAAATGGATGCTCCTTTTCAGGGGTTCGCAGTTCGGATGAATTACTCAACAAACCCAGTAAAATTTCGATTCGCACAGAACTTACCCCTTCCAATACGATTGTTGTGCGGATTGGTGATAACGGACAGGGCATGAATGAAGATGTTAAAGCCCGATTATTTGAACCATTTTTTACTACCAAGCCTGTCGGTAAAGGCACTGGACTAGGGTTATCCATCAGCTATCAGATTGTGGTGGAGAAGCATAAGGGTTCGCTTAATTGCGTATCGGTACCCGAACAAGGAACGGAATTTTGTATTGAGATTCCAGTTTGGCACACCCAGGAGGAAGCAACTGCTAACATAAGGAATCAACTTTTGGCAAGTTAAAAGCACTGAGAGCGTACCATTTTTGTAAAAAGGGCGAATAGAATTCTCCAGAGATATTTGCTAAGGGAAAAAAGCTCAGGACTTACGCAAAGCTTATACATATAGCGTTTTTTCGGGTTCAATCCCCCTGTGGTTGCCCTCAGATGTGGTGATGTTGCGTAAGTCCTGAAGCTGAATTTTATTGATACAGTTTTTGTTGTCAATTGTTTATTCTCATGTCTAACTTACCGCCGCTGAATACCGAAACGATTTGGGCTATCCTAAACGATGAAATTGATGATGCCACAGTCAACCAACTGCTGTGGCAATGCTTGGGTTATCGCTACGACACAGCCGCGAATCAATGGGACGCCAGCGAACTTCTCCCAGAATGGCAAGATGAATATCCGCAGCCGCCTGATTTTATTGCAAACCGTCCACCAACGGTAAAGCTGACCCGCTCGATTCCGCCAGAGAACAAGCAACTACTAAAAGAACAACTCGGCTTTAAAGGCTACAAATTGGGTGAATTTGGCCCCAGACAGACTCGTCGGGCGACAGCGGCGAATTGGCTGTTGAGCTATATGCAAACCACTCGGTGAACTAATTCTTCTCTTACTTCGCGTCCTTGGCATCTTGGCGGTTCGTTAATAGATTTCTGTATTAATACTTAGTCATACTAAGCGGGACTGAAATCACCACTGCCCACGCCCTAAACTATAAACAAGTTATGGGTAGTGGATAAATCCCAGGATTGACCGACTCCCGGCGGCAAATTCATTGAATGGAGACTAATTCAGGTGGAGACAAACCAGAATGTGCCCGTTGAACACCAAAATGTACCCGAAGGGCACCGGGGGCTGCACGACTTTTTGTATAGCTCAGACGACGAACACGCTGCCCCTGAGATAGCTATTCCTGCCGAGGTGGAAAACGATGGAACTGAAGTGCTGCCGCTTCAGGACTGGTGCGATCGCGTCCAGAATGCGAAAATTGCTGGGGTGTACGCCGTGTTAAATACCCAACGCCAGACGCAATACATCGGCTACTCGCGGAATGTGCTGCTTTCCCTGAACGGTCATGTCGCTCAAAATGGCAGAGAAACTTGCGCTTTCGTGCGGGTGCAGGCGTTCAAGTTCCCGAAGCGCACGGACATGGAAAATTTGCGAGAGGCGTGGATTTCAGAACTCGGCAGCGTTCCGCCTGGTAACGCTGATGTCAGCGGGATGTGGGCTAGCACTGTGGGCGAAGTTGCAAAAGCAGCGATGTCGCTGGAAGAGCGCAACGCCTATGAGGAGAAAAAGCTCAAACTCCGCAAAGCGATGGCTGATACGACGCTCACCAAGGATTTGGCAGATGCAGAGGAAAGTGATGCCAAGCGGCAGCAAAAGCTGGAAGCGGCGGTGAATAATGATGACTGGAGTGCTGTTATCGACGGACAGACACGGGAAACTCATTCGTAACTCAGGGTGAGGAAGCGTCATCCTTGGAGATCCTTTCAACCCCCTAGGGCTAATTTCTTGTTAAGAGGGGCTAGGAGGGATCTTCAGTGCTGCATAAAAAGCTTCACTGAACCGTATTGCACACTAGCTCCAAAGAAGCGATCGCTTCTAGGAAAACTTTAAAAATCTTTAAACACATTCACTGGATAATTCTGAGTTACCGGATGCCGCTGTCGTAAGTAATTTGAATCGGCGCGAACTTTCTGCCTGTCACCGTAATAGTTTGTTCTGCTGCGCGTGGAAGAACGCCAGGAGATTCTGGGCGAATCGTATATTTTCCTGGCTTAAGTTTTATCTGAAATTTCCCTTGTCCGTCAGTTTTGATGCGAGTCACAATTTGACCCCGCTGATTCAGAACCGTAATGCTTGCTTGAAAGGGACGATCTGCACAATCATCGCCTATCCGTTGGACAGGGCATACAGGGCCAATCAATACCTGCCCTTCAATGCCGCTGCTTGTCCTCGTCCCGCCTGATGTCACCGAGACTGGGCGCGTGTTTGGGGCACCGCATGGCATGAGTGGCGGGGCAGCGATCGCCAGCGTTCCCACCATCATCAGCGTTGCGGGTAGGATATGAACAAGTTTCATAAAACTGGTGTACCTCAAGAAAGTTGCAAGCAATTTAGTTCCTACCGTGCCACTTTTTTGGCTAAAAATTCTTATTCGTTACCAATTTAGTAACGCTTATTAGCATTTTATTCCCAGCTTTTTTAAGCATAAAGAAACACCCAGATGAGGGCATCTGGGTGTGAGAAGAGAGCGAAGAATTAAAAACTTAACAATTCTGAGCTGCTTGAGAAGAATTAGGAATCGAATACTCTCACGACTCTTTCGATAGAGCGTCTGCCATTAGGTAAGGTAATAATTAACTGATTTGTATTCAAATTCAGAGTGTAAGTGTACCGACCGTTTTTGGCGACATAGACATTTTTCTTTTGAGAAGAAACAGGGAGAAGAATGCTACCTCTGCCATTCTTAGCACGACCCACGTAGAAGGTGCCTTTGCGGGTGTAACAAATTCCTACATAATGATTGGTTGTTTCGACAGAGAAACCTTCTGCGATGTCGTTGATGCAATCGTTAGAAGCAGCTAGTTGGATTGGGCGATCGCTTGCACCGGAAGCACCTTTTGTGAGTTCTGCTGCTTGTACCGCTGGTGCTAAGAATAATAATGCTCCCGCGCCCGCTAAAGCTAATTTCAAAGCCTGTTTGCGATTGAATTCAGGTTTCATGAATGCCATAATTTGACCTTCCTTGGAAGATAAAAACCGTAAGATTACGGTTGTTTTTTGAGGAACTATCTGTTTGTCGATAGTTTCATCTTCAGAAGGGCGAAAGGCATTTCCAGAAATCCCAGAAAATCTTTTGCGAGTAAGCTAGGTAGGAAGTAATAAAACTTTATCTTTAGCCTTCGTATTCGCTATCGATTTCAATGTCAAGGGTTTCTTCATCAAGCCGAATGTAGAGAATATTCGGGCGACAGCAGACTTGGCAATCTTCAATATAAGACTGCTGACCCCCGGCACTTATGTCAACAAACGTAACATTTGGTTCGCCGCAATAGGCACAAAAATACTCGGATGTCGTTTGCATCTAATTTATTCCTATAATCATCGCTATTGAGTCCATCGCAACACTCTTTCGTTAACGATGATTTTATTATCTTGAAGAATGCGTAGCTGGTTTTGGGTAAGGATGTGACGGGTATTGCCTTGAACAGCAACAAACTGTTCGCCACTGTTACTGGGAATCCTCGCATTAACTGTGTTTTCCGCTCCATTTTTGGCACCCCCAATATAGACGAAAGTACCCCCTTTAGCCGCGCAGATTTGGGCGAAATAGTTTCTGGTTTCAGCAGCACGGTATAAAGATGTATTCGGTGGGCAGCGGGTGTTCAGAAGTTGAGCGAGTTCGATAGAGTTGGAAGTTGATAAAACTACTTTTTCTAAGTGTTGAACATGGATAATTTCTGCTTTTTGCAGGAAAAACTCAAAGCGATCGCTTTCGGCACTCCGTTCTCCAGCGTACACCGAAGAGGTCAGAAATAAAAATGCTCCTACACCCGCCAAAGCTAGTTTTAACATCTGCTTGTCATTTGTTGGTTAATCCATTCAATTTATCAAAAAAATTCCCCCGCCAGTACAGCGTCCGGCGGGGAGAAATTCTGACAAATTGAACGATTATTTAATCCCCACTTGCATTCTGTAACTGGCGTTCCCTCTAGTCCCGCCAACAACGATCTTATAGTCCCCGGTTCTAGGCAATGTGCCGCTCCAGCTAGTTGCCTCTTGCTCAATAATCCGCCCATTGGGAGCTACGATATCAAAAACAGCGTTGTCTTCAAGGGAGGTAATGCTGATCGTCATTTTCTGGCGTGCCTTGGCACCCAGCAGATAAATATCTCTAGTCCCTCGCACTACTGAGTATTCTACAACTGCTGAGCTTTTCCCTTTGGCAAATCGAACCCGCTGGGTGTGACCTTGGGGTTGAGCCGCCAGAACGGTTGGTTCAACTGCCGCAGCACTTGTGGAAGCAACGGTTTTGGCGATCGCTTCTACGGAGGGAATCAAGCACAAAAGCGCCCCTGCACCCACTAGAGCCAGTTTTGAAGCAAATTTACGATTAAATTCAGGTTTTACGAATGCCATCTGTTAGCCTACCTTGGGAGAATAAAACTCTTCTTAGAGTCTCACTGGAGTTTCTAACAACTACATCTGTGCGATCGCGGTTTTCATAAAATGGCAGAATCGGCTTATCCGTGTCCTTACGGTCGTAATCACCCCGTAGGCTAGGTTAAACAGGGTGAAGCTTCCCGAAAATGAGCCGTAGCGGCGGCTAGATGCTTCTGTAGGGTTGCGGCTGGTAATGGCCCTTGCAAGTGGCTCCAAGGCAAAACTTGCTCTAACGACCAACTGGCGTGGATATAGTAATCTAGATCCGGCAGTTGTCCTCGCAGTTCTTTAAAGGCACGGCGGTAGCTGCCTAGAGAGTCGCCGTAGTGTCGCGTCAGTTCTAAAAGATGGGAAAGTCGGCGATCGCCTCTTGATATTAAAGCTTGGATCGCTGACCAGTTATAGCTTTCCGGTCGAAAATCAATGCCTTCGCGTCGCAATTGCTTCTCTAAGCTTTTCAGCCGCTTTTCAGCGTCCCGATTGACTCCAAACCACTGAAACGGCGTATGAGCCTTGGGGACAAAAGTGCTGCATCCGAATGTCAAGCGTAACCCAGGCGCGGCTTTTTTTAGCGATCGCATCATCGCCACAGTTTCTTCTAAATCTTCTGGTTCCTCCCCCGGAACTCCCACCATTCCATAGAGTTTGAGGTTGCTTAATCCACCCACTTTGGCATTGATTGCAGCTTGGATGATTTCCTCATTAGTCAGCTTTTTATTGATAATTTGCCGCAACCGTTCCGAACCACTTTCTACGGCAATAGTGAGCGATCGCGTGTCTCGTTTTGCTAAAGTCTCAGCTAGCTGTACCGTCACCGTATTCGTCCGCACCGAAGCAATACTTAGGCGTACATCGTCGTACTTTGGCTGACTCAAATAATTTAGCAGGGTTTCAAATTCTGGGTGTTGCGTAACAGACGCCCCCAATAATCCCAGTCGATTCGTCACCGTCAATCCCCGATCGATGGCTGGAATTAGCGAACTTTCCAAACTCGCTGTCCGAAACGGCAACGTTAGATAACTCGCCAAACAGAAGCGGCACATTTCCGGGCAACTGCGTACCACTTCCACCATATAAATATTTTCCCACGCCGCCTTCTGTGTCACCACAGTTGAAGCGGAAAGCGTATTTCCCCGATATGTCTGCTTTTCAATTACGGCGGGAATCTCCGCATCTACGGGCAAAATTGACTGGATCAAGCCATCGGGCGCGTGATATTCAACTTGATACAAACTAGGAATATAAATTCCAGGCACTTGCGCCAAACGCCTCAGTTGAGTTTGTCGTGTAGCGGTTCTAACTTCTTTATACGCATCAATAAAATTGCTGAGCAGATTTTCGCCATCTCCCAGCAAAATGACATCAAAAAAGGCAGCAAAAGGTTCTGGATTGGCGGTTAATACTGGTCCTCCCCCAAATACGAGGGGATGATTGTCATCACGCGCAGATGCTCGATTAGGAATCTCCAGCAATTCCAACAAATTGAGGATATTGACATAATCCAATTCCCAAGAAAGGGAAAATCCGACTAATTCAGGCGATCGCAGCAGCGGCTCGTGAGTATCTGTAAATAGGCGGCTGACTTCAAGATCGGAGCGCATTGCCAAAGACGCCCACACCACCTGATAGCCCAGGCTAGTGATGCCAACGCTATACTCATTCGGGAAGGCAAATATAGTCCGGATGGCGTCGGTGTCGGGCATCGCGGGTGTAAATAAAAGACGTTCTGCGGCAAAAACTCCAGACATCACAGGCAAGTAAAACCTTAAAAGATTATCTTATTCATATTTAATTTTAAGCGATAAAATTATCAGATTAAAAATCAAGGTCAACAAGTTGGCAGCAATAACCGGAAAAGATTGAATGTAAAAGCCGTACACCAACCACAAGAAGACACCCGTACAGAAAATAATTAGCATTTCCAGAGAAACATCTTTAGCTGATTTTGATTGCCATACTTTAAAGAGTTGAGGCAAAAAGGCAACAGTGGTCAACGTTGCCGCCAAAAATCCCAAAATTGTCACAAAATCCATGCTGCTGTCAATTTATTTGCAAAAATATTTAGAGATAAGATTAAACTATAGCAAATGAAATTATAACAATCCTAAGTAATTCGTAAGCTTCTCTTCTTCCTCTTCTTTCTCTTTCTTCGCGCCCTTCGCGTCCTTGGCGGTTCGTTCAAAACATATCTTCTCTAAAAATAAGTGCGATCGCGCTTTGAGCGGAAATAGCGATCGCTTATACTAACCCCAGCGAGTACATCTGTCTTAGGGAAGGTATTTTTATTTACAAACCGGAGTTGCCATTTTCCAGATGAGTTCCCAGAAAGCTAGATTTTCTCAAATACCACGTCTGCTGCTCAAATAGGCTCAGCCAGGAAGAAAGAAGGTGATAATCAGGAGTTTGCTAGAAAATGCCCAGAGATTTGCCCCATTGTTTGAGGTTGCTCCAGCTATAAACAAACAATGTCTATAGCAAAGCTTGGTGCTGGGTGACTTGAGCTGTATTTTCTGATGGAATAAAAAACAATAACTTGACAAAAAGCGAATAAGTTCACAATTGTCTAGGCACAGATCCCGGATTCAAGCCATAAAATAGGCAACAATAAGCAGGGAATTTTGCGCCAGAAGTTTTTGGTGATTGAGGAGTTGACGTGACCAAGTTCATCTCAAGACTGAAGGATTTATCAGGCAAGTTCAATGCGGGGGTGTCAAATGAACCAGTCGATACTCCTGTAGGTAACAAAGAAGAACCAGTCGATACTCCGATTGATGACAAGGAACAAGACAAAGGAGAGAGAGACGCATCAAGACATCGTCGGCAATTGAAGCGAAATCTCTTGCGGCTGAAGCGCTTCTCCACTCAGGAGCTTCCTGAAATTGTTAAGAAGCCATTCACCGGCGAGAACCCGCTTTATCATCAGCGTCGATTTTGGCTTGCCTTGGGTGTAGGAGGAGGAGCGATCGCGCTTTCGTTCGCTGGGTGGTCGCTGGAGAGTAGCTTACCCGATACCAGCGATGCCTTAACCTTGATGCGACCAGAGACTTTGACGATCAAAGCTTCAAACAACAAGATACTTCAACAAATCGGCCCCGCTACTCGCGAAACCCTAAAAATTGACAAAATTCCCCAGCAGCTGATTCAAGCCTTCATAGCGATAGAAGACAGACGCTTTTACAAACACCAGGGAGTCGATTACCAGGGCGTTTTAAGGGCAGCCTTTTCTAACCTGGTGGCAAGAGATGTCGTAGAAGGCGGTAGCACCATCACCCAACAGCTGGCGAGGATGGTCTTTCTCGATCAGGAACGTAGCGTTTGGCGCAAACTTAAGGAAGTTCGGACAGCTCAAAAAATCGAGCAGGAAAACACCAAAGATCAAATTTTAGAACGCTACTTAAATTTGGTTTATTTGGGAGAAGGTGCTTATGGAGTGGCAGATGCAGCTTGGGTTTACTTTTCTAAGCCAGTGTATGAACTAACCCTGTCGGAAATGGCGACACTTGCCGCCATCCCACCAGCACCCAATCAATACTCGCCAATTAAGAATCCACAAGCGATTAAAGAGCGCCGCAATCTGGTATTACAACAGATGCAGGAGGCGGGGTTCATTACCGCAACCGAAGCCGAGAAAGCGATCGCTGCCTCCCTGGTGACAAAACCCAGTCTTCCTAAGCGACTCGAAAGATTCGCCCCCTACTTCACCGAATACATCCAACAAGAACTGCCCAAGCACGTCTCGCCAGAAGCGATTAAGGCTGGGGGATTGACGGTGGAAACTACCCTGAAGCCAGAGTGGCAGGAAGCTGCCCAAAAAGCCGTCATCGAAACCGTTGAAGAGAGCGGTCGGGGTCAAAACTTCGAGCAAGCCGCCCTCGTAGCAATCGATCCGCGTACCGGCGAGATCCGGGCAATGGTCGGGGGAAAAGATTTTTACAAGCAACAGTTTAATCGCGTTACTCAGGCACAGCGCCAGCCCGGTTCGACATTTAAAGCGTTTGTATACACTACGGCAATGGCTGCCGGTTTCACTCCCTATCGCGGCTACCTGGACGCTCCGTACAAAGTAGACGGCTATACCCCCAAAAACTACAGCGAAGACCACCTGGGCTGGATCTCCATGCGAGATGCTCTGATTAGCTCAATCAATGTCGTTGCTGTCAAAGTGTTGGTCGATGTGGGATGGGATACGGTGATCGATGTTGCCCACAAAATGGGCATCGAATCAGAACTGAAGCCGACCTATTCCACTGCCTTAGGTGCCTCTGAAGTTAACCTGCTGGAACTCACCAGTGCTTATGGTACCTTTGCGACCCAAGGGATGCATACAAAAACTTACGGCATTCGTCGCGTTCTCGACCGGCGTGGGAACGTTATCTACGAAGCGAAGTTTAAGCCCGACCGTGTCCTACAAGAAGATACCTCTGCAATTATGACCTGGTTGCTGCGGGGCGTCGTCAATGAGGGGACGGGTCGCGCCGCCGCGCTAGACGATCGACCCGTTGCTGGGAAGACGGGCACCTCGGACGAGGCACGCGACCTGTGGTTTATTGGCTACATCCCCCAAATGGTTGCGGGTGTCTGGCTGGGCAACGATGACAACAAACCGACTTGGGGCGCTAGTAGTACAGCCGCCTACACCTGGAATAAATTCATGGTGAAAGTGGTAAAAGATATCCCGGTCGAGAAGTTCCCAGAGCGACCCACCGATCTAGAAGGACGTAAACCCCAGCTCACGATCAAGCCCATCAAGCCTAAAAGCATCTTCTCTGGAAGCATCATCTCCAAAAACAGCGACGACGATGACACCCCCCGGCGTAGCAGGTCTCGTCGGACTAGAGATAGCGATGGCAGCTCCAGTGAAGAAACTCCCCGGCGTAGACGCTACCGTACTAGCAGCGTCCAAAGCTCCAGTCAGGGCGAACCTACTCGCAGACGCCGTCGCCGCCAAGAAGTCCAGTCTCAAGAAGAATCTAGACCTCGCTACCGTCGTTCTCGTCGCCAAGCAAATACAAATTCTCAAAGCCAAGAGACTCCGAGCAACAGCAGCCGTAGCTACCGCCGTTCTCGTCGCCAAGCAAGCACAAGCTCTCAGGAGTCGGCACCCGTTCGGCGTCGTTCTCGCAGAAGGGCATCATCAGATTCTACTTCTAGCAGTGCACAGCCAAGGAGAAGACGAACCTACACTCCTGCGCCACCCGCTCCACGGGCACCTAGGAGAACAACGGAAAGTGCCGCCCCGCCTCCTGCTCCCCCAGCCGCGCGGAAGGAAAATTAGGCACGGTCAGAATCAACTTTCTAACTCTCAGGCGCGATCGCTAAAACAATGGGGATCAAACTCAGGGGTGATAGACGATCCCCTGAGTTTTGGTAGGATAACCAAAAATCGATAAGGAGTTTCCAAAGAATGCATTTATTGATGGAAGTTGCTACTAATACGCCTCATTTTCCAGTCTCTGCGGCTGCTGTGTACGTGGTAGGTTTTGTTGCCGCTGTAACCATCGGTTCCGTTGCGTGGTACAACTCTAAACGCCCTGTGGGTTGGGAAGATAAGGAGCGCCCGGATGTTGTGCCTGAAGTCAAGAAAGAGGCAAACCCCGGTGTAGGCAAGCCTAGTTCCTAAGTCTATTTTGGAAAATTTTTAGAAAACCCATAAAGATTGTAGAGACATTGCGTGCAACGTCTTTACCGTAGGGCAGGGGTATACCCCGCCCTACAGCATCTTCTTTGAGACAACGAGCTAAAAACCGCATTGGCTCGAATAAAGGCTAGCGCAGCGCCAGAGCCGAGCGCAGTGTGACATTTAAATCGGTGTTGGGGTTAACGACGACAACATCAACTCTTTTTTTGCCCAACAGCAGTCCGCCTAAGGCACCCAAACCAGCACCCCCCAAAATTTCTTCAGTCGCGATCGCTCTGTCTCCAGTCAAAGCGCCAATTGCAGCTGCGGCGGCTCCACCAACGGCTGCACCCTTCAAAATAGAACTGGTATTAGTTCCGCGACTAACTTGTTCGGTGCGAGTAATCACTCTGGAAGAGGCATTGATATACTGCCGTTTCCCGTTGTTGAAAACTAATTCTCTGGCAACAAACTGGGAACCGCCTCTAGTCGCGGGTTGCAGTTGACCAATCACCTGAGTTCCTGCCGGAATTAAGATAGTTCCGCGAGTATTTCTGACGTTTGTTGCCACCGTCAGCGTTAAGGGCATCGTTTCCTTGGGAGACACAATGATTTTATTCGCCTTGTTATAGCGCAAGGGGAGGGTTGTGCCTGAGGGAATGCTGACTTGGGAAACGGGTGGAGGCGGAAATTCGTAATATTGGGCAGCAGCAGGCGCAGACGCGACGAAGGGAGCAGCTGCACCGGCGGTAATTGTCAATGCCATGAGTGCAGCGGTTCCTGATTTCCAGCGATTGAAGCGAGACATAGGGAACACTCTCAGCAATTATACGGATAAGGGTCAAGACGCTTCGCTGCTGAATTTGTTTCTTGACAATTGAACTGATTTAGTGCATGGCAAAGGAAAAATGGAGAGCGCTGCGGAAAGAACCTCTCCCCAACCCTCCCCGATTCGGGGAGGGAGCCGGATCGTTCTTATACCATTTCACAGTATGTCTGTAACAGACGGCTCGTGTAGCATCACCAAAGGAAATTGGTATTACCTGTTCGTTGTTTAGCGTAGGGCGACTGTGACTGGCAGCTCAGAACGCAGGGTGACAGTCCTCAAATCAAGGCTGGGATTAACGGAGATGACATCAACAGATTTGCGTCCCCAAAATAGCCCAGCTAAAGCGCCCAAGCCTGAGCCACCCAAGACTTCTTCAGTAGCGATCGCTTTGTCGCCAGTCAGTGCGGCGATCGCGGATGCAGCGGCTCCACCCAAGGCGGCACCTTTCAAGATTGTGTTGGTTCTAGAACCTTTTTTGATTTGTTCAGTTCTCGTCACAATTGCAGAACTAGCATTGATTGTCCTAGTACCATCAAAGGGGAGAACAATTTGTGTCGCCACAAATTGAGAGCCTTGACCAGCGGGTTGCAATTGACCCATAATCTTTGTCCCCGCCGGAATCAAAGTTGTACCATAACTGCTTTTAACAGTTGATGAAACTGTTAAAATTAAAGGCACTTTTTCGGTTCGAGATAGCAGGATTTTTTCAGCCGTTCCGTCATATCTAACGGGAATGGAAGCTCCAGAAGCTATTACAGTTCTGGTCTGAGATGGGTTGCTAGCACGAGTGGTTGTAGGGACGGGAACATTGATGGGTACAGCGACAGCAGAACCGGCAAATGTGCCCAGAGCCATCAATACCAAAACGCCAGACTTTAAGTTGTTTAAGGAAGTCATAAATAGGGAACCCACGAACTCTGTGTATTTTCACTGATACCTTCTTAGAAGTTCGTGGGCTTAAAAAGTTTCTGCAAACTAGAACTTTTTTTTGCGAAATACTAAACCTTAATTAGCCGTATCAATTTCTGCAACAGGTAAAACAATCTATCTTCAACGTGCGATCGCGCTGTTCGGGAAGAATTGCCAAAAATGCGATCGCGCTTTGGAGTGAAGTGGAGAAAGAATGCGATCGCGCTAAACCCGATTCAATCGTCCAGGTTTCTAAACAATATCGTAAAGCCTTCTTGAGTGAAGTGTTTATCATGCGTCAGCACTTCAGCGATTCCTAATTCCCGCATAGTAATCATAGAAATGCCATCAGTCAGGCTGTATCCCTTATCGATGCGACTTTCATATAAATCTAAACCAGATAGAAAAGATTCATGGGTCTGTTCAACTATCTGAACATTTGAATTATTCATAATGTTTCTAACTAGCTGAACTATCCGCTGACGCATTCGAGTACCGGATTTTGAGTAGAAAGCTAGAACCTCGACTAGCACTTGATCTGTAGTAACTATAGGAGTCCGAGTGAGCGATTTAGTAACTTCTAGAACTTGCTTATGCCACCCATCTCTAGGATTAATTAAGGATATCCAGTAGAAAGTGTCAGCAAAGACCATTTTCATCTTTCTATTTTGGGCGTTCTGTAGATGTAATGGTCATGCTGTTCAGCACCATTTATGGGCAGTTGGTTAATTTCCTCTTCTGTCATATCTTGAATAATATCTTCAGCCACTTCCCAGATTGGTTGATCAACCTTATCGTTTGTTTTGACAGTTATTTTTTCTAAGTCTTGCTTGACAGCCTCTTTAAGATTATCAAACACCATGTCAAGAGAATCACCCTGAACTTGATATCCAGCTATTTCAGGAGAAGATGCAGAATATCCTGATTCATTCTTTTCTATGAAAATGTTAACTTTGTATGTCATTATAATTTCTCCTTACTTAACATAATTAAATATTTGATTGACCATAGAATAATTATACCTTTCGTTTCTCAATTTCTGTTATAGGTAACAATAAAGTATCTTTTATTTCCTGCCGTACCTCACGGCTGATATAACAATCGCTATTCAAACACTCCACTAGCAACAAATTAGCATCGTAATACTGATCTAGGATTTCCTTCCGCTGTTCATTAAACTGCCAATCATGACCAATATTGCGATACTTAATCATTAAGTCTTTTAATTGCTCTGTCCAAGCCTGACCTTCATTTTTCCACCAACTTTTATATCCTTTTGTATCTTTAATCAAGTTAGGTTGTTGGTCTTTTAAGGTTTCTTGAAGTTGTTTGAGGGCACGCTTGAGTTCAGGCTCAAGAGCATATTTGCTGGCACCACTACCACCGAGAGCGTGGTTACGAGCCAATCTAAGCTCAAAGAGAAGGGATTGGTCGAGGGCAAGGACACTGGCACGATCGCGATCACTATTACTGTTAAGAACATCTCCAAAGTCGTTAGTTAAGTCGCGGCTTAAGCAATGAGAAAGCCTAGTATCGAGGAGCATTTCGTAAATCTTACGGTCAAGAGCAAAAGCAAAATAAAAAGCTCGAACACCACTTAGCTTGTAGGGAACCTCGACGGAAAAAGATTTCTCGTTTACCCACATTAGGAACTGCTGTAACTTCTCGTCAGCAGCTAAAATTTCATCAACTTGATGTTTCATTAACTGTAGTAAACGATCTGCATTTGGCGACATCCCAACCCCTAGAAAGAAAACTTCTCGCCAGCGTTTTTCGGTGATGTGGCTGACTAAATTTTGCAACCTCTCCTCTAATGGCTGGATTCCAAAAACAACTTCTCTAGCAGTGAAATACTCGTGAAATGTTAGATGGGAAAAAGAGTAAATTGCTTTCGCCCGTTCGACTAATAGCCCGTGTTGATATTCAATTGACAGCAAAACTACCTCACTGTCTAGTTGCAATGCTTCCGGGTCAGCATTGGCATCAGGTAAATTACGGATGTAATCTGTGATGTATTGCTCGGCTGTTTTTTGCTTGAAGAAATAGTCCCCCTGTTTAAACGTAGTCAGGGCGATTTTACTGAGTAAATCTTCCTTACGCTGGATTGATAGCTTTTTGTAAACTTGGTCGCGCTGAATCCCGCGCTTGGCATCCCATTTTTTCAACAGCGCATCCAGCCCTTCTTTGTATAGTTCGGAACGATTCGCCGGAAAATCTCCTGACTCTTCAAATGCCAAACATAGCAGCGTCAGCAGTAGCGGACTGGCGGCTAGTTGTTTGATTCGGTTATTGTCTTCGAGGCGTTTAATAAAAGTTTCTGGTTTTACAGCTTTATTCTTAAACCAGTTGTTTGCAAAGGTAGTAATTTGTTCAGCATCAAAATCAGCAACTTCTACCTCTGTAAATTTCTCAAAGGTATATTCCCGCGCTGCAATTCGACAGGTCATGACAAAGTGATTGTCACGATATTGGTCAGAGAAATCACGAATCTCCCTTAAGACGCGCTTATTGTCTTCCTCTCTAACTTCATCCAGCCCATCGAGTAATATCAATGTCCTGCTGTGTTTAATTACATTTTGTAGAGACGCGATAACCCTTGTCTCTACAACCCCGCAACCCGCGAATTGCTGAGTGATGTATTCTAATAAGCCTGGTTTATTAGTGGCTTCAGCAAACTCTTTGAGGGTGACAAAAATCGGCACGCGATCAGCCTGAAACTCACGCTGATTGCACTGAATCGCTAAATACTTCAAAAACGTGGTTTTGCCAGCCCCAGGCTTCCCCAAGATCATCAGCTTGGTATATTTCTCGACTGCCTCCAGTCCGGGCACTCGTTCTTCAGTGATTTTGCTGAGTCCGAAGCGCTCAATATTCTCAGAGTTGCACTCTTGCAGTAATTCAGGGATATCTTTACGCCGCCGTCCAGTGATTTTCTCCAGAATGTTGACGTTGGTGTAAATATCATTCAACCCAATCGGCTGAGTCATATCCAGTACGCGCATTGTCCCGCAGCGTTCTTGAATGATGGGTTTTATCTTTTCGCGTACCTCTTGCACTAGGGCATCAATATCAATGCTGTTTTTCTGATTCTGGTCAGATGGAACAGGTACAGCGTCTTTAGGTAAATCCGCAATCTCCTGCCAATCCAAACGTAACTTTTCACAAAGACCAACAAATATCTCGCTTTTAACTGCTTTACCTGTAAAGAATTTTGAGATCGGTTGACGACTGATACAAACGACACCGATTAAATCAGTCTGTTTCCATCTGTTGGCGATTAGAGCTTGTTTTGCCAACTGGATACCTTTTGGAGACGCCTGGAGCGATCGCGCTGTCATAAGTAAAATACAAACTTTTGCCTATTTTACTCGCCTCGATTGCGTGTCTGTCTTCCAACTCATACAACTTGTACGCGAAGTCAGACATAGGGCGTTCCTTGCCTAGACAGGATTACAGCCATCTTGGAAGAGTAGTGATTCAAGGTTCTTTTATGAACATCGTTCTGATGCTTCTACTGTGGGTAGCCGAAAAATTCGTGGAAAAAGCCCTGGATAAGTTATTAGAGAAGATATTAAGCGATCGCAACTTCAAGCATCTCACCACTGCTTTTAAACTCCAGATTTTGGTGTTGTATCTGGATTGGCTACTGCAAAAAACCTCATTTCAGGAGCCACCTGATGGGGAGGGCGAATAGAAGAAAACCGCCAAACCGCCCGGAACTCAAGTTCCGGGCTAACAAGTTGCATTCCATTAAAATGGACTAAAACTTTTAAATAGTCCTCTAGAAGAGGACTTCAGCTATTAGCCAGGGGTTTAAACCCCTGGCTGGCGGTTGATCGGTTTAATACCAGATTTCAGTTGGCAAGATTACTAAGGGAAATGCGATCGCATTCCCTACATACCAAGGAAACTGATGACAAAAGCAGAAATCTTGGCAGCACTCAAGCAAATGACAACCGAAGAACGCTTAGAAATCATCGAAGCTGCTTCGCGGATGATACGAGAAGAACGAGAAGAGAAGGCTAGGCGCAAAGCCGAGATAAAGCAGTGGTTAGCAGTATTTCTAAAACCCGCCTGCGCTGGTTTCGTTTGTATAGCCGCGAATTCCATTCGCCAAGGATGTTCGCATCAACCAGATGGGTTTCATTTTATAGCCGCATCCCCATTCAGCAGAAATTTTTACATCAAATTAGGTCTTAATCGCCAGAAACCTGATTTTTCAACCGCTAAACTAAACAATAGTGCAGATGTACTGCTACTTCTGATAAAAGGTATGGCGCTATAGCCTGAATGATCCCACTGCAACTGGTTCTCAAAAATTTCCTCAGCTACCGCGAGGCTACCTTAGAGTTTAGCGGTCTACATACTGCGTGTATTTGCGGTTCTAATGGTGCGGGTAAATCTTCTCTGTTGGAAGCGATCACCTGGACGATTTGGGGTGAAAGCCGCGCTGCAACAGAAGATGATGTCATCCACGCCGGTGCTAAAGAAGTTCGGGTTGATTTCACCTTCCAATGCGATCGCCAAACCTATCGCATTATTCGCACTCGCATCCGGGGACAAGGTGGATCGCTGGAATTTCAAGTCCAATCATCCGGCGATTTTCGCTCTTTAACCGGGCGCGGAATCCGGGCGACGCAAGAGGCGATCGTTCATCACCTGAAGCTGGATTACGATACTTTCGTGAATTCGGCTTATCTGCGTCAAGGACGGGCGGATGAGTTTATGCTCAAGCGCCCCAGCGAACGAAAAGAAATTCTCGCCGATTTGCTGAAACTGTCTCAATATGAAGAATTGGCAGAACAGGCGAAGGATTTATCCCGCCAATTAAAAGGACAAGCGGAGCAATTGGAGCAGAATTTGCAGTCGATAAAGCAACAACTGCAACAAAAAGATGCGATCGCTCAACAACAAGCAATTCTGGAAACTCAACTGACAGAATTACAGCAAGCCCAAGCTGTTGACAATGAAAAAGTCCAAAATTTGCTAACAATCCGGCATCAGCGGCAAACTTGGGAACAACAACTGAGCTTTGTTCGGCAGCAATATCAAAATCTCACACAAGATTGCGATCGCTATCGGCAAGAAATTGCCACAACTCAGCTGCAACAGCAACAATTAGAAGCTTTACTGAATCAAAAAGAACAAATTACGGCTGGATATGCTCACTACCAAAATTTGCAAGCCCAGGAAGAAACGCTCACCGCTAAGTCACAAGCTTACCAAGATGCCCAACAGCAACGGCAACAACTCCAACGACAACTTGAGCAGCAAATTAACGAACTTAAAGGGCAACTCCGACAAGCTCAAGGACAACTAGAAGTGGTGCGGCAATCTAGGGCAGATATTCAGCAAATCCTCAGCCGCACCGAAGAAGTAGAAGCAGGATTAAAACAACTCCAAGAGGCGCGGGGTTATGTCAGTTATCTCGATCGGTTGCAGTTACAAGTCGCGCCCCTGGTGCAACGTCGCGGACAGGTGCAGATGGAACTCGATCGCTCTCAAGCACGATTATCTGCCAGATTAGAAGAACTTCGCAAATCCGCCGCCCAGTTGCAAGACAGGCAAAAACGCTTACCTCAATTGCAACAGCAATTACAACAAGTTCAAACTCAAATTCAGCAACTTGACAAAAAGCGCGTCTATCAGGAACGGGTGCAGGAGAAAGAACTGCAACAGCGAAGTTCGCGCGATCGCCTCCAGGCGGCTCAAAAAGAATGCGAAACTAAACTGGCAGAAATAGACCAAAAGCTGCAACTGATCCAGACGCCAAATGCCAGTTGTCCTTTATGCGATCGCCCTCTCGATGAACACCACTGGCAGCTAGTGGTGCAAAAAACTCACAACCAGCAACAGGGAATTCAAGATCAATTCTGGGATGTAGAGGGGCTACTCGCGGTTTGTGAGTACCAGCTACAGGGGTTGCACAAGGAAATTGCCGAAATTGCCCAAGCATTGGCAAACTACGATTCCTTGCGCGAACAACGGGGACAGTTGGCAGCGGAAAGTTCTGCTATGGCTGAAATCCAGACGCGCCTGCAACAAATTGAGGTGGAAAAGCAACAAATTGAGCGATCGCTTTCCTCTGGCAACTACGCACCCGATCGACAAGAAGAACTGCGCCACCTTGAGCAACAGTTGCAACAACTCAACTACAATGAGCAAAACCATGCCCTAGCCAGAGGCGACGTAGAGCGCTGGCGCTGGGCAGAAATTAAGCAAGCAGAAGTTAAACAAGCGCAACGGCGTCAAGCTCAAATAGACGCTCAGATGCCAGAATTGGTGGCGAAAATTGCGAATCTGCAATCGCAAATGCAGCAACTGCAAGTAAATTCCGAATTATCGCGGCAGATTGAAGCACTCGATCGAGAAATGGCGGAAATTGGTTACGAGCGATCGCAGCACGATGCCCTCAGAAACGCTTTACGCAAGTCTCAGTCGTGGCAAGTCCGTTATCAGGAACTCGCTTCAGCGCAGCAGCAATATCCTTCCTTATTAAAGCGATCGCAAGATTTGGCTCAGGCGTTGCAAATGCGATCGCAAGATTTGCAACAGATGGCGACTCAGGTAGACACCATCCTTCAACAGTTGCAACAAACACCCGATACAAAAGCCGAAATTACAACCCTTGAGCAGCAGATACAGCAGCGGCGTCTGCAACTCGACGAGAAGCAACGCCAGTTAGGAAGCTTGCAACAACAACAACATTATCTAGAAACTCTCCAAACTCAGCATGACGCACTCACCATTCAGCACTCAAAGGTACGACAGCAATATCGCGTCTACCAGGAATTAGGGCAAGCTTTTGGTAAAAATGGCATCCAGACGCTGATGATTGAGAATATTCTGCCTCAATTGGAAGCAGAAACGAATACTCTCCTGTCTCGGCTCAGTGGAAACCAGTTGCACGTACAGTTTGTTACCCAGAAAGCAGGACGGAGTGGACGTTCCTCAAAAAAAGCCAGCAAAATGATTGACACTTTAGATATTTTAATTGCCGATGCTCGCGGCACCCGTCCTTATGAAACCTATTCTGGAGGGGAAGCGTTTCGGATTAACTTTGCAATTCGTCTAGCTTTAGCGAAATTGTTGGCGCAGCGTGCGGGAACGGCATTGCAAATGCTGATTATCGATGAGGGATTTGGCACCCAAGATGCGGAAGGATGCGATCGCTTGATTGCTGCGATTAATGCGATCTCTGCTGACTTCGCCTGCATCCTCACCGTCACTCATATGCCGCAATTCAAAGAAGCCTTCCAAACTCGAATTGAAGTGTATAAAACCCCCAACGGTTCTCAGTTGAGCTTGGTGCTGTAGGAACCTCACCCCCTTCCCTACGTAGCTTGCTTCCAAGGGAGCGGTGGGAAGCTACGTAGGGAAGCGGCTGTTCTTGTTAGGTCAAGGCAACCCGAACCTTAATGTTCGGACTTCTCACCCTAGTTCACCCACTCAGGCGATACCCATCGCTACGGGGATCGCTACGATCGAAGTAGGAGGACAGAAAAACCCAACAGCATCTTCCTCCAGGCTGATTTCCTAGCCACTTTTCTCACTCCTAAGGGAGGTTTGAATGATTCGATTTCTCGTTGGCGTGCTTGTGTTCGTTATCGACACGCTTTATCGCGATCGCCCTTATCAGCGCTTCTACGTGCTAGAAACAGTGGCTCGCGTCCCCTACTTTTCCTTCCTATCAGTTTTACACCTTTACGAAACCCTCGGTTGGTGGCGAAAAGCTGACTGGCTCAAGGTTCACTTCGCCGAATCTTGGAATGAAATGCACCACCTGCTGATTATGGAATCGTTGGGGGGAAACAAACATTGGAGCGATCGCTTCCTTGCCCAAACCACAGCCCTCTTCTACTACTGGGTAGTTGTAGCACTTTACATCGTTTCGCCCCGCACCGCCTACAACTTCATGGAAATGGTGGAAGAACACGCCCATCATACCTACGACACCTTCTTGCGCGAACATGAAGCCGAACTGAAAGCTAAACCAGCACCCCAAGTCGCGATCAACTACTACCGAGACGGCGATCTCTACCTATTTGATGAATTTCAAACCGGCGTAGTCCCAGAATCTCGCCGCCCTGCGGTTGACAACCTCTATGACGTTTTCGTCAACATCCGGGATGACGAAGGCGAACACGTCAAAACCATGATGGCGTGTCAAAAACCCGATGCTCAGAAAACCTTTAAGAGTCCCCACTCTCTACCTTATTCGGAACAGAAGGTTATACTGCCCCTGGTGACAGAAGCTGAGGTTGAGCGCGAGTTAGCCGATCCCATGTTTAAGTAATGCAGGACTTACGCAAAGCTTATACATATAGCGTTTTTTCGGGTTCAATCTCCCTGTGGTTGCCCTTACTATGTCGCGCAAGTTGCTTTGTAGGGGCAATCCCCCTGTGGTTGCCCTCAGCTGTAGTGATGTTGCTTTGTAGGGGCAATCCCCCTGTGGTTGCCCTTACTATGTCGCGCAAGTTGCTTTGTAGGGGCAATCCCCCTGTGGTTGCCCTTACTATGTCGCGCAAGTTGCGTAAGTCCTGACATAATACAAATTAACTTTTTTATCGCCACATTTTAGCTGTCTATTGCCCTCAATTGATCGTCGCGCTAGGGGGATTTGATGTGTAATCTCTCAAAAGTGAAATGGTATAAAATTTCTCCTTGCGAACAGATAGGGCTGGGGTAGGCATCCGAGCCGATTAGTTTGTTTAAAAGTCTGAAGATGCTCCCTATTTTTTGAGCCGACACTCACACAATTGAGCATTATTCCCCAAAACACCAGACAAAAAAGATCAAGATACCTGCCATCACCAACCAGTGGGGTATTGATACTAAATTCAAAATGCTCAAAGGAAATAAAACCAAAACCTCTGAAAAGAACCAGCTGGTGATAAACAGCAGCATCATCAAGATAACGAGGGGCACACAACCTCCTACAAACTAGCGCGACAAAAAAATTTGGTTATGAATGTGGCAGACACACAGCTGTCACCTATACTGCCATCAGAGAGAAGAGTCTTGATTAAAACTATAAGTAGGCTTATCTATATTCCGTACTCATCTACGGAGAGAAAATAAATACCGTAGTTGAGAAGAGGTACTTGCCATGCAATTCAGGCGTTTTGGAATTCTAGCTTTACTTACCACCTTCAGCACTACAACCGTTTTAGCAAAAGAAGCAAATTTTGACCGTTTGATTGTTGATGGAAGTGGCAAGGCGGTTGTGACTGGTTATACTAGCGGAGCCTTTTCCTTGTCAGCGATCGCTAATCGCGATCGCCAAAACAACCCCTGTATTGGTTATGGGGGTGACGAAACTCCCGACCATATTATGGTATTGAAGAAAGGCTTCCCCAAGCTAACGGTAAAAGTAGATACTGGAGGCAAGGACAGCACTCTAGTCATCAAGGGACCTGATGGTAAAATTCGCTGTGGCGATGACACGGGTTCCAACAAAGATGCGAGTATCACAGACTCAAACTGGAAATCAGGCAACTATAGTGTCTGGGTCGGTTCCATTAAAGAGCGACAAAGATGGGATTATACTCTTTCAGTACAACAAGACTAGAACCCTAGATTTTTTGGCTCTTCATTACTTGGTATGCTAAAAAGTTGATTCCAAAACTTGAAAGGCTTACCTAGCAAGGTATAACGATTTTGGACTGTATTTTCTATTTAATAAACGCTAAATTGGCTTAAATTCATGGCTAGTATAGCTTGTGGCGCTTCTTGACTATAAATTTAGCATACCAACTACGGAAGAGCCGATTTTTTAGATAATTAGATGCCTTGCGATCTCCAATCGTTCTCGCACCGCCATCCAAAATTCAAAACTCAGGTTCGGTTCCCCCACCTTAGAAACACACTAGGAACGATATGATATGAATGGTCTGTAGTGCCAAAATGGGTACCCACTCGTGCTATCTACGCTTCTAGCTGACTTTCGCATCATCTTCGAGCGCGATCCAGCAGCCCGTAACTGGCTGGAGGTTTTATTTTGCTACCCCGGTTTGCAAGCGCTGCTATTCCATCGCCTTGCACACTGGCTACAACTACTGGGAATCCCCTTCATCCCCCGGTTGATTTCCCACTTGGCTCGCTTTTTTACCGGCATCGAAATCCACCCTGGTGCCGTAATTGGACGGGGTGTTTTTATTGACCACGGCATGGGTGTAGTGATTGGCGAAACCGCAATTGTGGGAGATTATGCTCTGATCTACCAGGGCGTTACTCTCGGCGGTACTGGCAAGGAAAGCGGCAAGCGTCACCCTACCTTGGGGGAAAATGTCGTGGTGGGTGCCGGTGCCAAAGTTCTCGGCAATATTCAAATCGGCAATAACGTCCGCATCGGTGCTGGCTCTGTCGTGTTGCGCGATGTTCCTTCGGATTGTACGGTAGTAGGCGTCCCTGGTCGGATTATCTATCGTTCCGGCGTCCGAGTGAATCCGCTGGAACAT
Source organism: Coleofasciculus sp. H7-1 (assembly GCF_057473865.1). NCBI lineage: Bacteria > Bacillati > Cyanobacteriota > Cyanophyceae > Coleofasciculales > Coleofasciculaceae > Coleofasciculus > Coleofasciculus sp. H7-1. The sequence continues at coordinate 52,594 of NZ_JBYCCT010000066.1, read as the reverse complement.
GGAAGCCTTCCTGATTCTGAAGCTGCGGTAATTCGGGCTTTGGTTGACCGTCTGGAAGCACTGGAACAACAGGTACAAGAGTTACAACAACCGGCTCATGTCTCAATGCCTGTTCCTTTAGTAGCAGCAAACTATCATGTATCGGATATCCCAGTCGCCGCTGCTCCCAGCTGTCGCGTCCAAGATGGATTAATCCGGCAATTCTTAGATGGTTCTGGGATTTAAACAATTAAAAATTAAAAATTAAAAATTAAATTTCTCAATTTTTAATTTTGCATTTTTAATTGTTAGGGATTTACGGCTTGAGTAGACCAAGCTTGAGAACTGTCGAGGCGGTAGAGCCATCGGTTTTGGGGATCGCCTCGCAACTCCAAATGATCGACCTGTACGGGTTCTAGCAGTAGGAGACAAAAACTCTCTAGCGGCTTTTCTGGATCGGGTGACGGCAAAGAAAAAGTGCTGACATCGGCTCTACTTTCTCCTGGATGGGGCCAAGTAAATTGCAGGCGAGCGGCGTCAGAAAGGTCTTGCCACGACGCCTGACGCGCTTGCTGGAGTGCTGAGTCGGGATGATTGGCTCCTACCAGAGTCAGCGTCCCAGCGAGGCGAAATTGTTCGCGGGTGGTGGTAAAGTACCAGCAAGCTTCTGCCCAAGGCTGATGCTCGATTTGGTCAGCTTTCTGGCTGCGAGAATCGGTGACAAATTTTAACTGGTTGGTATCGTCTAAAAATCCCCGAAATACGACCGTGCGGTTAGCAGGACGCCCGTCAGCCTGGACGGTGGCTAGCTGTAAGTAGCGAGAATGGGGTTCGCTACGGTTACGATGTAGGGCACGGGCAAGAAGCGATCGCCAGGGAGCAAGCATCATCGTCAAGAATTTATCCCCATTACCTTTTTCCCCATTCCCCAAAATATTAGTCTAGTGTCTTCAGTTGTTTAATTGTGTCCTGGCGCTCCTTTAACGGCTCTGGAAAACTTAACTCGCTCGCCATCTGGTAGTTTTACGACTCGCTGCCCGGATTGGGTAACAAAACTGGCTTCTGTATCAATAGGTGGGTGACTAACCAAGGCAATACAAGTATTAAAAACTGGCGGCTAAGGTTTCAGATGAATCAAGCTGCCATTAATAATACTTGGAATGGCACTTTTGTCCCTCAAGGGTCGCAGTATGTCGTGACTCCGCCAGACTGGGGATGAACGATTTAGCCAAATCGAACGATTGATTTAGGTTTTTGTGCCAATCATCTGGGATCTGATGATCGGCCTAAGCAAGTTTCAGCCTCAAGTTTGTAAAATTGATCGGCGAAATGGCTGGAAGAGGGCGTGTTTGCCACTGGGAATATTTTGCCTGCTGCGATCTTGAAATAAGTTTGCTGTTGGACTTTTGCACCGCCTCTCAAAAAGGTAATTGGAACCGAGATAGTAATCTCAAACGACGGGAAAGGGCGGCTGACAATCGCCCTTAATTTTTGCTTTCCGACGATCTTTTAACTGTTACAACTTTGACTAATTGAGCAGCTTAATGGGATGTTTTACTTTGCTAATTTAATCTAGAAAGCCATACAGATAGCGCAATTACCTATATTTTTCAAGCTTTGACCCCATATCTGCGATCGCGTATAGTAAGTGATCTGTGAATTTTTCCCAAAACCAATCAGACTTGACCTATGGTTCGAGAGCTTGAGCGAGTAATCCAGACGAGCCGGTTTCCTGAGACGGCACCGGCTGCAAATCCTGTATTCTTTAGGACGTACAGCCGTCGCACCCAGTCCGGGCGCGAGACTTGGGATGAAGTGTGCGATCGCACGATTAGAGCGTTGACGAAGCTTGGCAAGCTCACCCCTGAAGAAGCGGACACGATCGATCGTATGCAGCGCCAGATGAAAGCTCTTGCCTCTGGACGTTGGCTGTGGGTGGGTGGCAGCGAGTGGATTGAAAGACCAGAAAACTTTTCAGGAGCTTACAACTGCACCAGTACCAATGTAGTAGACTGGCGTGCTTTTGGTCTGATGATGGATCTGGCAATGATGGGGTGTGGCACTGGAGCCGTTCTCGAACCAAAATACATTAATCAACTGCCGCGAATTCGCAATCGCCTTGTTGTGACAGTACAAGGTGAGATTGGCTCTACTCCTGCCTTGCAGCGCCGCGAACTGACAGAAGTTAAAGTAGAGGGCGAAAAAGTCACAATTTACGTGGGAGACAGTCGCCAAGGCTGGGTTAAGTCTTATCAAACCTTGCTGGAATTATCCAGCGATCAGCGCTTCACAACAGAAGTACAGGTATCTCTCGATCTGTGCGATGTCCGAGCAGCGGGAGAACCCCTCAAAGGCTTTGGCGGCGTCGCCAATCCTGTGAAGTTGTCAGGTCTTTATGAACGTTGCGCGTCAATTTTAAATAAAGCTCTAGGAAGGCAACTGAATTCGGTTGAGTGCTGTTTATTAATAGATGAAGCCGCCGTTGTAGTGGTTGCTGGAAACGTCAGGCGTTCAGCTGGAATGAGGCAAGGTTCTAGCGATGATGAAAAATTTGCCAACGCCAAAGGTAATCTTTGGCAGCAGGATGAAAACGGCAACTGGCGCATCGATCCAGAACGGGATGCGCTTCGTATGGCAAATCACACTAGAGTTTTTCACCACAAACCAACTCTAGAAGAATGCCTTGCAGCAGTTCGTCAACAGCATTATTCCGGTGAAGGCGCAATTCAATGGGCAGGAGAAGCATTAGCGAGAGCCAACTGCGATTTATTGGAAACCCCTGAGCTAAAAGATGATTTTCTGCAAGCTTATAGTCAAGGGAAGGCTGAACAATGGTTGCGAGAACACTACCCCGACCTACCTCCTAATGAGGTAGAGCATCGATTAGCTCGTGTTGGTTTGAATCCTTGCGGTAGCCTAGATTTTGCCGCCTAACCTGGGGACAGGTTAGATAGTCAGAGGGTGAATTGCTGGAAGCCTAAACACAAAAAATGTACAGGGTAATCAGCAGCCAAGCTCCAGATGTAAGGCAGCCAAGCCCCAGAGCTGGAGAAGGTTCAGAGACTAGACCTGCGGGAAACCAATAATGGTCAGATAGCGCCCTCCACCTAGACCAGGTGAAGATATAGTCCGAGACCACTAGAAATAGTGGATAACAAGCGCAGGAAATCATCGGCTCTAACTTCCACTGCAACCTTTCGGAGGTTCATCTCAATCAAATTGACCCATACAACTACAAAGAACAAGAGGAAGCTTTCACGGCGGGAGCATTATCAGTAGCCTCACTGCTAAATCACCAATTTGTCGAAGAACGCTATCGGAAGTCACGCGAACTCGATCCGATTGTGGGAGTCTCTTTCACGGGATTATTTGATTTCTTTGTGAATGCCTTTGGTGTGGATTGGCTTAAGTGGTGGACGGAAGGACGACCTGAAACAGAGGCAGGACTAAACTATAAGAAGCAAGAGCAGGAATATCTGACTCGCTGGAGAGAAACTGTGCATCGGGTGGTGTGGGAATATTGCGATCGCCACGGCATCAAACGCCCCAATCGCTGCACCACCGTTCAGCCTTCCGGTACAAAATCCTTGCTCACTGGTGCTTCACCGGGCTGGCATCCCCCAAAAGCTCAACGTTTTCTGCGTCGAATCACTTTCAGAAAGAATGACCCCGTAGCCCTCGCCTGTATTGACTACGGGTACAACGTGATTCCGTCTCAGTCTGATAAAGATGAAAACGGCAATCTTTTGAACGATCCCTTCGATCCCAGATGCTCGGAATGGCTGGTAGAAATCCCCGTCGCCGTAGCTTGGGCTGATTTGCCTGGAGCCGATCAAATCGATATCGGCAAGTTTAACGCGATCGCGCAAATGGATTTTTATATGCAAGTCCAAAAATTCTTTGTGCGTCACAATACCTCAGCTACCATCGAGTTGCGCGAGAACGAGATCGAAGCTTTAGGTACTCGGATTTACGAAGCGATTAGAGACGATCAAGGTTACATCTCAGCCGCACTTCTGGCTCGCTTCGACGATCATCAGACATTCCCGCGCTTGCCGTTTGAGCCAATCACCAAAGAGCAGTATGAGCAGATAGTACAGGCAGTCGAAAGGCGACGCCAGACAGAAAATTTTCATGCTGCTTTAAGTCGCTACGATTCAGGCGATTTAATGGAAGCAGGTCCCGCTGGGTGCGACTCGGATAAGTGCTTATTCTCCGAGCAAAAGTCTGGATAGAGGCATAACCGTTGTATTTGGGAAGAAGCGATCGCTTCTTCCCATGCCAATATCCGCAATCAGACGCGCTACGATCAACGCATAGACATCAGTTACTATCGCCTCAGCAGGAGACTTTCCATGTTTCTCGATGAACTAACACCGCTCTTTAAAGAATTCACCCAGCACCCAGGCGCTTTCTTAGGTGGATTGGTTTCTGGCTTACTCCGCATCAACCTTAATGATGATCCCGTGAAAAGCTGGCTCGACGGGGAGGCAGGTGTTCCTCCCTCCCCTACGGCTTCTTCCAACAGCAGTGGAAACGGCAGACGCAATGGCCCCCAGTCAATTTCTATTGACTAACTTGGCACCGAAAGCTGAATGAGGCTAAAGATAAAGACGGCTGGAAAGCTGGCAGCAGGCAAGCCATTTTCCGGTGAAATTTAGCCTCTTTAATCTTTAAAATTCCCTCTTGGGCAATGCCATCCGAGCCACAGTTAAAAGTCAAGGAATTTTAATAATTAGAAAACCCATCAGTGTGTACGCTAGATGACCTCCCACAATGAAATTAGTAGGCTATGATAGGACGAAACCTCAAAGTTCAGTCCTATTAATGGTCGGATTTGGGACTCGTGCAGCCACATTTGTGGGCGGGGAAGAGTGAAAATTCACCATTGGTAAATAAGTCTTGACCTGGCATCATGGGTCACATCTAGCCATCTAAGGGTTCTGAACTTTAGTTCCTCGTTCAGCTTTAGCGATCCACATGACCATTTACGTTGGAAACCTGTCTTACCAAGCGACCGAAGAAGATTTGACAGCAGTCTTTGCAGAGTACGGCGCGGTGAAGCGAGTTGTCTTGCCGACAGACCGCGAAACGGGACGTATGCGCGGATTTGCCTTTGTTGAAATGACAGATGATGCCCAAGAAGACGCAGCCATCACACAATTAGATGGGGCTGAATGGATGGGCCGTCAGCTTAGAGTTAATAAAGCACGACCCAAGGAGGACGATCGCGGCGGCGCGAGGCGAAGCCGATTTTAAGGAGAGATAGGGCGAAATCAGCACGGTTGGCGTGAAAAACACGCATAAAAAAGGACAACCGTGCTAGCTTTCACTACGCATCGTCACAGTCAATCTTCGCTGTCAGAGCGAAGCATACGAAGCAAGCGATCGCAAACTCCTCTGTTAGATGTTTCTACACCAGCTTGCAGCACTTTAGTCTTTTAGTCTCCCAGGCAAATCCCCAAACCTCTGGCAGTTTTGACCAGAGTATCCTCGGTATCGACGGCTCTGTATTGTCCAATCGCTTCAGCAATCGGCACGCTGACAATTTCGCGGTTTTGCCAGGTGACAACGTGGTCGTACTTTCCCTCAGCGATCAGATCGACTGCCGCCACCCCAAAGGCAGTTGCCAGTAACCGATCCAAGGGCGAAGGCAGTCCTCCTCGCTGAACGTGACCTAAAACAGTCACACGGGTTTCTGCACCACTCGCCATCGAAATTTCCTCCGCCAGGTACTGCCCGATTCCTCCTAATCGACATTCCCCGAATCGATCTACACTCTTAACCGGATTGCCTTCAGCCGTGCAAACTGCTTCTGAGACAATCACGAGCGAGAAATTCTTTCCCATCGCCTGACGATCTCGAATTTGGCGACAGACATTCTCAATTTTGTAAGGAATTTCCGGGATCAAGATGACATTGGCTCCACCGGCAATTCCCGCATTCAGGGCAATATGACCGGCGTCGCGCCCCATGACTTCCAGGATCATGACTCGATTGTGGCTAGCCGCAGTAAAGTGTAATCGGTCGAGAGCTTCGGTGGCAATATTGACAGCGGTATCAAATCCGATAGAACGCTCAGTGCTACCGACATCGTTATCAATTGTTTTGGGAATTCCGACTAAGTTGATCCCGCCTTGTTGAGCTAGTTTTCGGAGAATCGCTAAACTGCCGTCCCCGCCAACCCCAATTAAGGCTGACAAGCCTAGTTGATGGTAGCCCGCAATAATGTCTTCTGAGCGATCGCGCAAACTTCCATCCGGCATTGGAAACGCAAAGGGATTTCCTTTATTCGTCGTCCCCAGCACTGTACCGCCCATCGTCAGCAAGTGGTCAACCTTATCAAACTCCAGCTTGATTGCTTCTGGCGGACTGCTCATTAAGCCCAGAGTAGAGCGGCAAATCCCCAGCACTTCCCAGCCATAGCTACCAGTTGCACAGCGGACAACTGCCCGAATCACGGCATTTAGCCCAGCACAGTCACCCCCACTGGTCAGGATTCCAATCCGTTTGTATTCTCCCATCTTGTTTTTTTGTATTGCGACCGATAATTATCCGATCTCACTTTAAGCGTTGTCTTTTAGACAATAAAGCGGGTAAGCAAGATTTTATTTCTTTAGTTGATATAAAGTTAAACACCATCCTGAGAAATGGCTCCCTAAGATAGAAGGTAGGGCGACCGGGTCTTGATATGTTGGGGCAGTAGTCTCAATCAGAGCTGCCCTGTTAACAAAGCATTTATTGAAAGGAGGACGAAAACTATGTCCAACGTGGAACAGCCTTTCGTCGTTCAGGAACAAGCCCTGGATCGTGACTGCACGACGCTATCTCGTCACGTCTTGCAGCAACTCCACAGCTTTTCGGCAGACGCACAGGATTTGAGCGCGATTATGAATCGCATTGCCCTGGCGGCAAAGTTGATTGCGCGACGACTTAGCAGGGCGGGATTACTCGAAGGCGTCCTAGGATTTACGGGTGATGTGAACGTGCAGGGAGAATCCGTCAAAAAGATGGATGTCTATGCTAATGACGTATTTATCTCGGTGTTTAAGCAAAGCGGTTTAGTCTGCCGTTTGGCATCCGAGGAAATGGAGAAGCCTTACTATATTCCCGAAAATTGCCCCATCGGGCGCTATACCCTGCTTTATGACCCGATTGATGGCTCCTCGAATGTAGATATCAATATCAACGTGGGTTCCATCTTCGCAATTCGCCAACAAGAAGGAACGGATGAAAATCAAACAGGCGGCGATTTATTGCAAAATGGGCGCAAACAAATCGCGGCAGGTTATGTGCTATACGGCCCTAGCACGATGCTGGTTTATTCGATTGGCACTGGGGTTCACGCTTTCACCCTCGATCCCAGCTTAGGTGAGTTTATCCTTTCGAGTGAAAACATTCAAATTCCCAACCACGGCCCTATTTACAGCGTCAATGAGGGCAATTTCTGGCAGTGGGAAGAACCCTTGCGAGACTATATCCGCTATGTTCATCGTCAGGAAGGCTATACGGCTCGATACGGCGGGGCATTGGTGGGAGATATTCACCGGATTCTCTTCCAAGGAGGTGTTTTTCTTTACCCCGGTACTGTGAAAAAACCCGAAGGAAAATTGCGGTTGCTGTATGAATCGGCTCCCTTAGCCTTTTTAATAGAGCAAGCCGGGGGTCGAGCTAGTACGGGCACTGAGGATATTTTGGACGTAGTGCCAAATGCCATTCATGCGCGATCGCCGTTGCTTATCGGTAGCAAAGAAGATGTCACCTTGGTAGAATCTTTCATTCAGAAACGGGCATGGGATGAGGATAAAAACGCGATCGCTCGTTCGCGCGTGCCTCAATAAGGTTTTGCGGTCTCGAAAAAATTCCCGAATTGGCTTTCCCAGCTGCTCAACGGGAACATTATCGATCTGGCGTTACAAAGACAATTGTTAGGAGCCAAAAAATGACAGATATGCCAAACAATCATCTATTAGAGATCAAAGAATACGGTCAGAGTATCTGGATGGATAACTTGACCCGCGATTTGATTCAAAGCGGCGAACTCAAAGATATGGTTGAGAATCAGGGGATCTGCGGGATCACCTCTAATCCAGCTATCTTTGAAAAAGCGATCGCCGGAAATGCCATCTACGACGCCGATATTGAAGCCGGGATCAAAGCTGGATTGCCAGTTTACAAAATTTACGAATCGCTGGTGTTTGAGGATATCCGCAATGCCTGCGATATCCTCCGCCCTGTCTATGACTCTTCTGAAGGTCTGGATGGGTACGTCAGCATTGAAGTACCGCCAACCATCGCCCACGACACCCAAGCCACAATTGAGGAAGCCCGACGTTATTACCAAGAAATCGGTAAAGATAACGTCATGATCAAGATTCCCGGCACCTCAGCAGGCTTGCCAGCCGTCGAGCAAGTCATCTCAGACGGGATCAACGTCAACGTGACGCTGCTATTCTCTGTGGAGAGCTATATTGAGACTGCTTGGGCTTACATTCGCGGCTTAGAAAAGCGGGCAGCGGCAGGCAAAGACATCAGCAAAATCTCCTCGGTGGCGAGTTTCTTCCTCAGCCGCATCGATATTAATATTGATGGTCGCATTGATGCCAAGCTGAAAGCAGGCGTCGATCGAATCGAGAAAAAGGCAGAACTTTTAGCAATTAAGGGCAAAATAGCGATCGCTAACGCCAAAATTGCCTACCAGAAGTACAAAGAGATCGTTGGGAGCGATCGCTGGAAAGCTCTAGCACAAAAAGGTGCGAATGTCCAGCGGTTGTTGTGGGCAAGCACCAGCACCAAAGACCCCAGCTACAGCGATGTAATGTATGTTGATGAGCTGGTTGGCCCAGAAACAGTAAACACCTTGCCACCAAATACCATTGAAGCCTGCGCCGACCACTGCGACGTTGCCTCTCGCATTGAAACTGGGGTGGAAGAAGCTTATCATCTGATCGAAAGTCTCAAAGACCCCGACATCGACATCAATCTAGACGAAGTGATGGACGAATTGCTAGTCGAAGGAATTGAGAAATTTGTGAAGCCCTTTGAATCTCTAACAGCATCCTTGGAAGAGAAAATCAAACATCTGCAACCTGTGTAAGCAAGTTTTGAGTTTTGAGTGCTGAGTTTTGAGTTAAGAAAATAGCCTGATAATTCAAAACTATCAATTCATCTATGAATTTAAAACTCAAAACTCAAAATTCAAAACTCAAAATTCAAAATTCAAAACTATCCTTCTATGGTCACACTGCTAGAAAATCCTTTACGTGTTGGGTTGCGGCAGGAACGGATACCAGAGCCGCAGATTTTGGTAATCTTCGGGGCATCCGGAGACTTGACGCAACGGAAGCTCGTGCCAGCTCTCTATCAGATGAAGCTGCAACGACGCCTGCCAGCAGAAATGACCATTGTCGGCGTGGCGCGTCGGGACTGGAGCCACGACTACTTCCGGGAGCAGATGCGCCAGGGGATCGAAGAATTTAGCGATGGTATTGGCTCAGAAGAACTCTGGCAAGACTTCGCCCAAGGTCTGTATTACTGCCCTGGTGATATTGACAAGCCAGAAAGCTATCAGAAACTGAAAGCCTTCTTAGCAGAATTGGATGGTCAGCGCGGAACGCGAGGAAACCGCGTATTTTACCTCTCCGTTTCTCCCAAATTCTTCACAGAAGCCCTTCGCCAACTGGGTACGGCGGGAATGCTTGATGACGCACTTAAAACCCGTTTGGTGATTGAAAAACCCTTTGGACGGGATCTCAACTCCGCCCAAGCTCTGAACCGCGTAGTGCAGCAGGTTTGCCAAGAAAAACAGGTTTACCGCATCGACCACTATCTGGGTAAAGAAACGGTTCAGAATCTCCTAGTTTTTCGTTTCGCTAACGCAATTTTTGAGCCGATTTGGAACCGGCAGTTTGTCGATCACGTTCAAATTATGGTGGCAGAAACCGTAGGCGTCGAAGACCGTGCCGGATACTACGAAAGCTCCGGAGCCTTGCGGGATATGATGCAGAACCACCTGATGCAGACTTTCTGCCTCACAGCAATGGAACCGCCCAATTCCCTGGATGCCGATAGTATCCGCACAGAAAAAATGAAGGTTCTGCAAGCAACTCACTTGGCAGACGTGCATAACCTGGAGTTATCAGCGGTCAGGGGTCAATACTCTGCTGGGTGGATGAAGGGTAAGCCGGTGCCTGGGTATCGAGAAGAACCGGGGGTCGATCCCAACTCCACGACGCCAACTTATGTCGCCATGAAGCTGCTAATTGATAACTGGCGCTGGCAAGGAGTTCCTTTCTATATGCGAACTGGCAAGCGGCTACCCAAAAAGGTCAGTGAGATTTCCATCCACTTCCGCGAAGTTCCTTTCTTAATCTTTCAATCTGCCGCCCAACAAGCTAGCCCGAATGTGCTGACGATGCGGATTCAGCCGAATGAAGGGATTTCTCTACGGTTTGAAGCCAAAATGCCGGGAACAGAACTGCGGACGCGGTCGGTAGATATGGACTTTAGCTATGGTTCCTCGTTTGGGATGGCAACGTCCGATGCTTATGACCGGCTGTTAATCGACTGTATGCTAGGCGACCAAACTTTGTTCACCAGAGCTGATGAAGTGGAAGAAGCGTGGCGTGTTGTGACACCGGCATTAAACGCTTGGGAAGCGATGACTGACCCGACCTCAATTCCCCAGTATGAAGCGGGAACTTGGGAGCCAGAGGAGGCAGAACTGCTGATTAATCAAGATGGACGCCGCTGGCGCAGGCTCTAATAGTTCATGGTTCATCGTTCATGGTTAATAGCAATGAACAATGAACAATGAACAATGAACAATGAACAATTAGCAATTAGCAACGAATATGACCACACAATCTCTTCCGATTGTTTCAATACAGCCGCCCAAAGATGTTTCAATGACAGAAATTGAGGCGGAACTGCATCAAATTTGGCAAAGCTACAATAGCGACAATGGCAATGGCGAGTCTCCTTTGGCTACACGGGCAACCACGTTTACTTTTGTGGTTTACGAACCGGAGGAAACTCAGCAGCTGTTGGCAGCCTTAAAATTTTACAAAGGCCCGATCGATGGAATTGATGGACCGTTGACGGTGGCGGCTCTCAAGGCGGCTCAGAAAGCTTATGGACTGCCGGTAACGGGCAAGACGGATGCCGGAATCCTCGACCGACTGCGAGTAGAGCAAGCTAAGAAACGCTCCGCTGGGAATACAACCGAGGCAGATGCCAGTAACGGTCAGCAGTCTTCCTCAGATAGCTTTAGAATTGCGGATGCGATCGCTGCCGCTAATCCCTGCCGCATCATTGCCTTGTGTCCCGTCTCCGGGCAAGATGAAGGCGTGACTGCCCAAGTCTCAGCCTATTGCCCCATCCAAAAGCAAAGTCAAAATACGCTCATCTGCTGCGAATACATTACTCTGCAAGGCACTGCGGAAGCGCTGGAACGCATCGGTGGGATTGTGACTGGGCTGCTAATCGGCGGTCTGCCTAAGTTCCTCTGGTGGAAGGGAACGCCCGATCCCAATGATGGTCTGTTTAAGCGGCTGGCAGCAGTCTGCAATTCTGTCATCGTTGATTCCTGTGTTTTCAACGAACCAGAGGACGATTTACTGCGGGTACAAACCGTTCTGGAACAAGGCGTTCCGGTTGCTGACCTGAATTGGCGTCGGCTGGCTCCGTGGCAAGAGTTAACCGCCGAGGCTTTCGATCCACCAGAGCGCCGCGAGGCTCTCAAGGAAGTGGATAAGGTGACGATTAATTATGAAAAGGGCAATCCCGACCAAGCACTGATGTTTATCGGTTGGCTGGGAAGTCGGTTGCAGTGGCACCCCGTTTCTTATACACAAGAAGGCGGTGATTATGATATCAAGCGTATTCAATTTGTTGCTCCCGATCAGCGGACGATAGAAGCGGAGTTGGCGGGGATTCCCACTGCTGACTGGGGCGATATACCGGGTGACTTGATTGCGCTGCGTCTGAGTTCGACGAACCTGGATGCAGACTGTTGTACGGTTTTGTGTTCCGAAACCACGGGTTGTATGCGGATGGAGGCAGGTGGTGGTGCCCAAGCTTGCCGGATTCAGCAGGTAGCGCCGATGTCTGACCAAAAGGCTGAGTTCTTGTTAAGTCAGCAGTTGCGGCGCTGGAGTCGGGATATGCTTTACGTAGAAAGTATGGCGATCACCACGGCAATTCTGAAATTAGCGATCGCTAATGGCTAATCGCTAATTGTTCATCGTTCATAGCAACATAAATGAACAATGAACAACAAGCAATTACCAAATATGGCTTTAGCGATCGCAGGAGAACGCAGCGGGGTGGGCAAGACAACAGTTACGCTCGCCCTGCTGTCGTCTTTATGTCGTCAGGGTTACAAGGTTCAATCTTTTAAAGTTGGCCCAGATTATATCGATCCCATGTTTCACAGGTACGTGACTGGTCGTGCCTGTCGAAATTTAGACCCGGTGCTGACCTCTGAAACTTACGTGCAGCAGTGTTTTTTACGTCATCGTTGCGGGAGCGACTATGCCGTAGTGGAAGGGGTAATGGGGCTATTTGATGGAGTCAAGAGAATTAAAAATGAAAAATTAAACATTAACCAAGAAGCGGAAGATTCTGCACTCAGCACTGATTTTGGGAGTACGGCTCATATTGCGCGACTTTTGGATTTACCCGTGCTGTTGGTGTTAGATTGCAGCCGGTTATCTGGTTCGGTGGCAGCGATCGCTCATGGCTATCGTTCCTTTGACTCTAGAATCAAGATGGCTGGAGTGGTGCTAAATCGGGTGGGAAGCGATCGCCACCTGCAACTTCTCAAAGACGCTCTGGAACCCTTGCAGTTGCCCGTTCTAGGTATTCTGCGGCGACAGGATAATATCAGCATTCCCGACCGACATCTGGGCTTGGTGCCCACCGCAGAGCTTTCTCAGATGGACGCTTTAATCGATCGGCTTGCCGATTTGGGAGACAGTTGCTTTGAGTGGGAACACCTCTTGCCGCTTCTCAAGGTAGAACAAAGGCAACAGGTAGAATTGATTGATACTTCATCCCAACCGTCGGGGTACATCCTCGATCCTTTAAGAATTGCTGTTGCACGCGATCGCGGTTTCAGCTTCTATTACCAGGACAATCTAGATGTACTCGCATTTTTGGGAGCAGAATTGGTGTTTTGGAGTCCGCTGACGGACAAAAGCTTACCAGAAGACATCCAAGGATTGTATTTTGGGGGTGGTTTCCCTGAAGTTTTTGCCCAAAACTTGGCTGAAAATACCGCGACTCGTGATGCAGTGCGGAAGGCAATCCTGGCGGGAATGCCCACTTATGCCGAGTGTGGCGGTTTAATGTATTTGTCGGAACAGATTGTAGATTTTGAGGGAAATTCTTACCCAATGGTAGGAGTTTTGCCCACCACAGCCGCGATGAATTCGCGCCTGAGTTTGGGGTATCGGCAAGCGATCGCGCTGCAAGAAAGTCCCCTCCTGCCTACTGGGGCAACCGTTTGGGGGCATGAGTTTCACCGTTCCCACTTAACTGAGGAACCGGAAGCGCCTCTATTTCAAATTCGGGGGTACGATCCCCACAGCCCGATTACTAGCGAGGGATGGGCGGTGCATCACGTTCATGCTTCCTACGTCCATCTTCATTTTGGCGGATGTCCGGAGATTCCCGCTCGATTCTTAAAGCATTGTCTTCATTTTGCCCAAGCTGGTAAGGAGTCAAGCACGATGTAAAACCGATTGGTGGGCGGATGCTCGCTACTTTTGTCTGCAATGCTTGAGCGTGTAGTAGCCTGCGATCGCAACTGTCACTTTTGCTTGCTTCTTCTGCGTTCAGCTGATGTAAGCTTTAGCTAACTTACGCTAGCCCCTTTCGGCGGACGATCGCTATGTCTTCTGAACAGTTCCAAGCAGCACACGACAGCATCTATATCACAGGCAGGCTACTCTTACAGTCCCTTCAAGAGATTCGAGCGACACGCGAAGGCGAGGGAGACGATACCAAGGCGTTACAACGCATTGAAAATGACATTACTAAAGCGCTATACGCCTTAAAAGAGCAGAAGTATCAAGTGGCGGTTATTGCTCCCCAGAATGCAGACAAAAACACCTTTCTCAATGCCTTAATGGGGGCAGATATTTTACCAAGTGAAGCCGAAGCGAGTACTGTCTGCCGTACAGATATTCGACATATTGACTCTGGACAAGTGCCTAGATTTCTGGAGTATCGAGAAGGAAATCGGCAACCTGTTGCGATCGCCTCTGGTGATGCGGTCGAAATTCAACAAAAATTCCAAGAGCGTACCCACTATATTCGGAATCATCATAATCCTGACAATACTATCCGCTTTAAAATAGAACATCCGATTGAAGCAATTAGCACGCTTTCATCTCTAGCTGGCTTCACCCTGACCGATCTGCCTGTTCAAAATGAGCGGGAATCTACCCCGACAACAGACCAGAAACAGATTATTTTGGAAGCTTTAAAAATTAGTGATGTGATTTTGTTTATTTTAAACGATAGCGATTTTCAAAATGAGTCTATCTCCGGTTTTTTAAAGAAAATAATAGACAATTACCGCAAAATTTTAGCAGTAAATCAAAGTAAAGTTTTCTTTGTTATTAATGAAATTGAGCCGAAACCGGACACAGATGCAGACGTTCCTGAGGTCATAGAAATTTGGAAACAAAAGTTATTTGGCTTAGGTTTTTCCAATCCAATTATCTATTCGGCAAGTTCTAAAAAAGGACTTTTAGCAAAACTGATTCAAAGCAGCACAGCAACTAGCAGTCATACAAAAGAGTTTGTACAAGTATTTTTAGGGAACTATATTGAAGAAACCGAGGAAGGTGAATTTAGAGTTCCCCAACCTATAGAAATTGCGCCTAAAGTTCTAAAAGATAGCGGAATTCCGGTTATTCAAGAAATAGTGCTTCAAAGAATTATTCAAAATTCAGGTTGGAACCTTCTGAATGGAGTTTTGGCAGAACTCAATAAAGCTGCTAAAGTAATTGAAGATTCTCTGAATACCAGCCTCATGAACTGGGAAATAAAAACTGAAAGTATTCAAAAAAAGGGAGATTCCCAAAGTTTAGAACCGCCAATTAATGAGGCAATTGTAACATTAGAGAATCAGCTTGACCATTTGGCAAACGAACCCCAGAAGCAGGAAGCAGATCCCGATCGAATTGTGGCAATTTTGAAGGAACGGAAAGCCCAACTGAATGAATATATGAATGAATTGACCTCAATTCGGAAATCGTTGGATAGTTGGAAGCCAGTACAGACAATTAGGTAGGCTGCCAGAGAATTTGACTAATGGATGCGATCGCGTTATTCCCTCTTTTACTGCGCGAACCGACAGGTCGGCGCAACGCGCGATCGCATCTACTACAACCACCAAAACGCGAACCGACAGGTCGGCGCAACGCGCGATCGCTCTTGGAAAGATATTCTAGTATTGAATTTGAGACACTCCACAACCGACAATGGAGGTATCTATGGATGCCCTGATAGAGGAACTAGACGCAAAATTGCGCCAGTGGAAACCTGATGTTGCTGAACAAGTACGGCAATGTGTAGCAGAAATCATTGAAATGGCAGATCGGGATGTTCTGGATATTCTGCGATCGCGAGCTGTTGAGCAAGAGGTATTGGATTTACTAGATGAACCGGAAACCCGGTGAAGTTTGGCTTGCCGATCTGGGATTGGCGGCGAAGACGCGACCCGTTGTGATTTTATCTCGCTACGATCCGAATCCGCCACGGGCTTTGGTGATTTATGTGCCACTGACAACTCAGAATAGGGAAAGTTTATACGAAGTTGTACTGCCCAAGCTCCACTTCCTTGAGCGGGAATCCATAGCAAATGTGCAAGGTTTGGCTTCTATCCCAAGACTGAGACTTGAGCGAAAACTGGGTAAACTGCCAGATGAAGTAATGCTTCAAATCAAACAAGCTATTCTTTTCGCTTTGGATTTGGAGCCTGATGCTCCACAAAATGGCTCATCAGAGACGCTTGGATAATGAGCGAACTGACTTTTTCTGCGCTTCGCTATCGCCTCTACCACAACCACCAACCTAAAACGCGATCGCTACTATTTAGAGACAGTAATAGCGATCGCTTCCGAAAATACCCTAACCCGCTGCATATTCTGTAAACTGTCGCATAAACGGCGATTGAAATCCCAGCACAATATCCTCCTTTGAAACCCCCGCTGCAACTAAATCCGCCGCAATATCATCCTCTGTACCATTCCACTGAAGCCAAATCTTTCCACCTTTGATGTCAATGTGGATGACACAACTATGCACCCAATCCTGCCGATCCCACCCCACATATACAATTTGGTAATGATCGCGCTCGATATCAAAAATCGTCTCAACTTCAATATCCCCGTAAGCTGGCTTCCGCTTGCCAAACGCCAAAAGCATTTGTTGCACAAGCTACCGATACCGTGCTAGTTTCTCCATTCAACAATCACCTCACGCTCTGCATCGTAAATAATCATTTTGACCTGATTTTCCTCCACCATCGCTTTCGGAAAATCAAGTTGAAAAAATGTTTTGTCAGTCGTCAGAGGCACTGCTAAATATAAAGCACGTTCTGGCTCTCGCCGCCTCAGTGCGCCTCTGTAATTGATGAATTGCCCTAATGCAGTATGGAATTCTGAGACTGCAGATGACCTCTCCAGAAAGCTTTTAACCTCAACTGCAATTTTCTCACCTTCCCGTTCTGCCGCAATCAGCTTTTCTGCTGCCAAATCAATAGACATATTTACACCACCCACACCAATCGAGAGCGGATCGTGAATAATCTGCCAACCGTCCTTCTTTGACACTCCCCGCGATAAATCGACGGGGATTCTTGGCTCAACCAGTCGGCTTGCTCTTTAATGTCACCACCAAGGAGTAGAGGTCGGTCTGTCCCCAAGCGTTAATTCCGGCGTGCCCCGCCGTATTTATCTCAATCCCAGCTTGCCTCAAGCCTTTCGCTAAAATGTTCAGCGCTGCATTATGGTCGCGGTCTAGAACAGTTCCACAACTACAAATATGTGTCCTAGTTGAGAGTGATTTTTTGACCGTAGCACCACAAGTAGAACAATCCTGAGAAGTGTAGTGAGGGGCAACAGCGACTACTGTCTTTCCATACACCTTCCCTAGATACTGCAACCACCCGGCAAACTGCGACCAAGCTGCGTCACTAATTGATAGACCGAGCTTATGATTCTTAACCATGTTCTTCACCTGAAGATTCTCGTAGGCTACAAAATCGTTAGATTTCACTACGCACAACGCCGTCTTAATGGCGAAGTCTTTACGCTGCCTACTGACCTTGAGGTGTTTTCTCCCTAACCGATTAATCGCTACGAAGCGATTAGATGAACCTTTTTTCTTCTTAGAGACTCGCCGCTGTGCCCGTTTCAGCGCTTTCTCACTTTTGCGGAGATGGCGAGGATTGGGTACAGTTGCTCCAGTGCTGTCGGTGTAGAAATGGTTTAGTCCTACATCTAAACCAATCGCCTTACCCGTAGGAATTACTTCCTCTACTCGTTCTACATTGATGCAGAACTGGGCGTAGTAACCATCGGCTCTGGCGATGACCCGCACCCGTTTGATTTCTTCCGGCGCGTAAAAGTGCAAGTCACGAGAGCCGATTAACTTGAATGTGCCAGCCGCAAAACCGTCAGTGAAAGCGAGACATTTCTTATCAGGAGAAAGTTTCCATCCTGAAGTTTTGTACTCCACAGAACGAGTGAATTTCTTGAACTGTGGATACCCTTTCTTTCCCGGCTTTTTAGCCTTGCAATTAAGAAACGCTGGATCGCCATTAGGGCGCGTTCAGCCGAAGCTTGACGCGCCATTGAGTTAAGCTTACCCGCCCACTTAAACTCTTTAGCCATTACAGCGCATTGTTTGTAGAGATCGGGTAGTTGAACGCTACGATTATCCATCCAGTACCTGAGTGCTTTATTGCGGACAAACTGCGCGGTCCGGATCATTTCATCGACGATCCGATACTGCTGTGGCTTTCCTTTCAACTTGAACTCAAGTACAATCATGGAGGAATTGTATCATGTTTATAGCTTTAGATAGCTATAAAATCAAGAAAAATTCTATTTCCACTAATCTCGGTCAAAGAAAAGCCGCCCTTCGGCAGGCTCAGGGAACACCTATAAGGGCGGGGCTTTAAACCCAGTTTCTTGGTAAAGCTCTCTTGACAACTTCATGAAAGACATCTTTAGCAGACATACGTATCAATACTAATATTTCTGGCTTCCATGCTACCTATAGGGCGGTAGAAAGGCGATCGCTGTTGATTAGAGACGCTTGGTAAATGTGCGAACTGACAAGTCAGCGCAACGCGATCGCATCGCTTTTCTCTCTTGCTTCGTTGTTCTTCTTTCTTCGCGGTTTATCCCCCCAAATTCCCCGCCTTGCTTAAATCTGCTTCCTGATTTTCCACCTTATAAACGTTGATCTTGTTGTTCAGTTCGCGGATACGACGGGACAGCAGACGAATGATGTTCACCGCAATTCCTGGCGTCTCATCAATCGCATCATACAGTTGCAACTGCGTCAGCATCAGACACTCGCAGGGTTCCAAAGTCGTAATCGAAGCCGAACGCGGCTCAGCATCAAACAACGACATTTCTCCAAAAGTGGCTCCCTGTTCCAGGTGCGCCAAATCCCGACCGCCAAAATGAACCCGTACCCTGCCGGAAACGACAATGTAGAGCGATCGCCCCTCTTGTCCTTCGGTAAAAATCGTATGATGCGCTGGAAAGGATAACTCATCCATCACAGAAGCCAGCCGCACCAGAAAATCATCCCGCAGTTCCTGAAAAATCGGGACGCCCCTGACAAATAATAGGCGCTCAACACTGGTTAACATCGGAATCTAGACTCTAGACTTTGGACTTTAGACTTTTAGACTTTAGACTTTAGACCTTAGACTTTAGACTTTAGACTTTAGAGCAGCCCATCGTCCATACGGTAATCGTCCAGAGTCCAGAGTCCGTAGCCCTTCTATTGTCCCAGTTCTGCCATCATCTGCTGAACTTGGGCGGCTACAAGGCGATCGCGGTCATTTTTCAGGACGGGCAACATTTCCTGCAAAGCGCGAGGTGCAGCGGCTCTCAAATAAGCCAGAACCGCTTCCCGCACAAAGCCAGTGGGATGGCGCAGACACACCAGCGTCTGTTCCGGTGTCAGACTCCATTTCGCCTGACGTGCTGCATGAAAACAACAAGCTAAAGGCCAGTCTGACAGGAAATGACGTAAATCAAGCAACCGACGCAGGCGATCGCTCTGAATCATCGGTTTATAGGGAAACATCTCCGCCAAGTTTTGCAGTTTTTCTTCCTCCGATCGCCGGTCGAGAATTCCCACTAGCGATCGCTTCTTGGCAATATCCAGAGTATTATCCAAAATTTCCAAACCCAGCGCGATATTCGACGGCGAATCAGATTGCAAATTAAACGCTGCCGCTTGAATCGAGCTAGCCGGATAAAGAAACTTCATCAGCAAAAAACACCGCTCGATCACATCCGACTGCTCTTCCAGAAGTGCCCGTCGTAGCAATGAGAGTGCTGATTGCTTCGCCTCTAGTGTTGAGGCAAACGAGGACTCAATTGGCTCATCCGCTGACAAATCTACTAAGGCAGCATACAACTGTCCGACAAACAGCATTTCCTGCTCGATTAACATTTCAACGCCACTGCGACCTAATCGGTCGAGAACCCCGTCAATTCCGGTTTCGTGGGGCATTTTGAGCAGAATCCGCAGGATGTTGCGTCGCGTAGTCCCCCAGCCGGTTTTTAGATGAGCCACCAACTGATTGAGGGTTTCGGACGTGCCAATTTGACCCATAGCGCTCCAAGCCTGTAGCCTTACCAAGTCTGGCTTGTGGATATCTTGTGCCAACTCGACCAGCATCGGAATCGCTTCATCTCCTAAACGCACAATCGCACCTAGGGCGGCTTCGCGGGTGGACTTATAGTAAAGCCCTCGCACCAGAGCCGGATAGTATTCGTGTAAGCGGGTTGAGGAAATCACCTCCAGCAAGGCGCAGCGCACGCGCAAAGACTCATCTTGCAACAAAGTAGGAATATAAAGTCGCAGTGCCTGCAAATAATCTGCCTCTCCCAGCGCTCGACAACCCATGACTCGTTCCCGTTCCCGTTGATGAGTCAGCATCCGGCGCAAGGTATTGGTGGCTTCGGCTTTCTCCGTCGGGGTGCCCCGGCGCAAGATTAGGGCGGCGGCGGTTCCGCGCACCACCGGGTCTACGTTGGGGCGGAGGTAGGGCTGTAACTGGCTAATATCGGGGGTTTCCTGAGTTAGCCAGACATAGCGCAGAGCGACGGCAAGAACTTCTGGGTTGGGTTTTTGGGCAATCAGCGCCTGAACTTGGTCTAAATAAGTGGGATTCGGCGTCAGCAGCATTGCTTCTAGGCTCTGGCGCTGCAAGGCTGGAGCGAGGTGAGTCAGCAGCGGCGCGAGGATTTCGCCCACATCCTCCAGGTCGATTTGGCACAGGAGTTCGATGCAAGAGCGTTTATCTGCTTCGGTACCTGGTTTTTCTAAGGTTTCGACGACAGCACGCTTGAGGACTCGCAGATCGACATCAGAGACGCTTAGCCGTTCTCCTTGGGCGCTCTGAACCAGTAAGCCGACATAGCTTGACCGGAGCTGGAAAACGATTAACAGCCAGAGGAGGGCAAAAATAATAATAACGGCGACAAACACCCAACTCTGGAGATATCGCAGCGAGTTCTCCGACAGGGTGTTAAAGGCAAAGGCTAACAGGCTGATGATGCCTAAAATCCCCGCTCCAGTAAATCCTGTAGAGAGGGATTCGGCAATGCCTCGCACCTGAGCCAGGATTGAGCTGCGAATATTATCAGGGAGCGGTTGGAATAGAACCGGCCCAAGGGCAGCCATGAGGGTATAGCGCAGCAGTTCGTCGATAAATTTGAGGAAGATCAGACCCAGAAAAAAGCCTGTAATCCCGGTGAGAGAGACCAAGCTAAGGATAATAATTGCCGCAGGCAACAACATAGCGGCAACAAATACCCCCAGCCTTTCGATGGCTCGACTGGAGATAAACCACTGGGTTGCCAGTTCGCATAAACCCACAATGCCGCTAAACAAACCGAGGAAGCTGGCAATTTCCTTGCTATCAAAGTTCAGTTCTAATTGACTGAGATACTGAAAATCGATTAACAAGAACAGAATCTGCCCGACGATGAAGAAGCCAAATAAGGGGATGACGTAGCGCTGTAAGGGGCCTCTCAGACGCCTGGATGTGAAGTCGGTTTCTTGATTCAAGCTGGCTCTGAGGGGAGAATCCGGGAAGGCTTGCTTATACTGTTGGGTGAGATAAAAAAGGCTACAAGCTCCCAGCCCCATCATCACGACAGCAACTAGGGAAACGTTATAAAGTCCGACGGTGGCGAGGATCAGAGGGAGGGAAAAGCCGCTGATCACATCTGCGACGAGGATGCCACTACTAATGAGGGGGTAGGTGCGTTTAATTTCCCGGATATTGAACAGTTGATTGGCAGTGATGGAAGTGTTGAGGTCATTGAGGACGTTAATCGCTTCCACCCACAGCCTCATCAGAAAGACCGTGACGCCAGCTAGATAGACAATGTTTAATCCCAGGCGAAATAGTACGAGGGGCACGACTGCAAGGCAGGCAACTAGGACAACTACCCAGCGCAAAGGCAAAATCTTTTGCATCCAAGAGTAGACAAAGCCCAGACTCGAACCAATACCCGCAGAGAGGATATAGAACAGGGGCAATTGCTCTGCGCCATACTCTTTCAGGAAGAGGGCGACAGTGCTGGCTTCTGCCCAGATGATGCCTATGGAAGTTGTGGTGTAGAAAGCGAACATGAATAGTGTTCGCTCTCCTTCTTCTGGACGAAGATTGACCCACTGGAGTAATGCCCGTCCCCAATCGGACCAAGACCAAGCGCGATTGTTCAGTTTCATTGGTATTTTGTCCGTTGTCAGTAGTCAGTGGTCAGTTGTTTCTTTTTTGCCACTGACCACTGTTCGGGCGACGCCTGGTCCTCCCCACACCACTGACCACTGACTACCTGACTACTGACCGCCGACGACTGAGCTATTTTTTCGGAGACAGCAGCATCATCATGTTGCGACCTTCTTTTTTGGGAGCTTGCTGCACTTCCGCCACTTCCTGTAAATCCGTCGCCATCCGCTTGAGTAATTCCTCGGCTAAATCGCTGTGTTGAATTTCTCGGCCTCGGAACGTAATTGTGGCTTTGACCTTATCTCCCGACTTCAGAAAGCGCTCGGCTTGATTGACACGCACTTGATAGTCATGCTCTTCAATCTTGTAGCGCATCTTCACTTCCTTGACATCAGCGGTATGCTGATTTTTCCGGGCTTCCCGCGCTTTTTTCTCCTGTTCAAATTTATACTTGCCGTAGTTCATAATCCGGCAAACGGGCGGTTCTGCTTTATCGCTGAGCAGGACAAGATCCAGCTCTTTTTCTTCGGCGATACGGATAGCCTCGCTTGGCGTCATAATTCCCAGCTGCGTGCCATCGGTGTCGATGACGCGAATTTGGGGAAAGCGAATACGTTCGTTGATTTGGGGTAGATCGCGAGTGCGTCTTTTCTCAATCACAGGCATTAGGGTTATGTTTGCTCGGTTAGTTGATAAGGTTAATTTGATAGCAGTGGGTTACTGAATGGTTGAGCGATCGCACTAGGACTACAGGCTGCTCCCTGGCGTTCTCAATTTCACTCCCAACGAAACCAAGTTTTTCAAACTTGTACTTGCCATTCTACTGAGTATGGGAGAGTTTCTGTCTATAGTTGTTCATGTAACTTCCAAAAAGTGATCGCTGGCATCTCTCCCTCAACCGACTGCGTATTGGCAATTCACTCAGGCAGTGCCAGTCTGGTGTCAGTAGGTAAAGACTTTTTCTGTGCTATAGCCATACAGTACGGGTTTTGTCTAGGTTTATTAACTTAACTTCCCAGAAAAACCGATGAGACAATCTCTAGCGGCAAACCACTAAAATGGAAGTTAACAGACAAAGACAAAGTTTGTAAAACTTATTAAATTTGAGGCAAAAGCGATCGTGACCCAGCATTGGCAGCATCGAATTGGCAGTCAACGAGACTGGGTTTGGCGGGGTTGGCAGACTCGCTATACATACATCCGGGCGTCTCAACCGACACAAATGACGACTCCCTTGATGCTGCTGCATGGATTTGGAACTTCCATTGGACACTGGCGACACAATCTAGCCGTATTCGGTCAGTTTCACACGGTTTATGCGCTGGATATGCTGGGATTTGGGGCATCCCGGAAGGCGCAGGTAGAGTACAAAATCGATCTTTGGGTAGAGCAAGTTTACGATTTTTGGCGCACTTTCATTCAGCAGCCAGTGGTGTTAGTCGGAAATTCGATTGGATCGCTGGTGTGTCTGGCGGTGGCGGCAGCGCATCCAGAGATGGTGAAGGGCTTTGTGATGATGAGTTTACCCGATCCATCCGTGGAGCAGGAGGCGATTCCTACATGGCTGCAACCCGTTGTGACAGCGGTTAAAGGTGTTGTGGCTTCCCCCGTGATTCTCCAGAACGTTTTTTATCTAGTCAGGCGTCCGTCCTTCGTCCGCAAGTGGGCAGCGATCGCTTACGCTAACCCAAATGCTGTCACCGACGAACTGGTAGATATTCTGGTAGGTCCTGCTCAAGATCGCGGTTCGGCAGCAGCATTCTGTGCCATCCTCAAAGCCATGACCAGTGCTAACTTTAGCCCCAGTGTCAAAACCTTACTGCCAACCTTGAACACCCCCATGCTGCTGATTTGGGGGCGGCAAGATAAAATGATTCCTTTGAGCATACTGGCTCGGTTCAGCGATCTCAACCCTAAGCTTCAGTTAGTAGAGCTGGATGCCGGTCACTGTCCCCATGACGAATGTCCCGATCAAGTCAACCAGATTATCCTCAACTGGCTCGACACGATGCCTCAAGACAAGGCAGATAGCTCTGCTACACCCCAAAAACAGTTAGCAGTGAGTGATTAGCTTTTAGTCAAGTAGGGTGGGTACTGCCCACCCTATCGATTTTCTCTGCTTGCGTCTAGCTTCTAGCCAATGGTGACTTGATCGCTTTCGACACCCGTGGCACCCTCCACACTCCGAGCCACCGAGACCATTTGATTGAGAATTTCCTGACTGGGAACTTGTCCTTTTAGCACAACTGTGCCGCTGGTTTGGGCGACATAGAGCGTATTAATATCATCCAAATTCGGATCTTCATCGAAAGCTAGAGCCACCCGCTTGGCAAGTCCGCTTTGGTCATATTCCCCAGTTAATCCCACTCGCTCTGGGGGAATCGTCTCGCTGCTACTTTCGGTGCCGGTTGAGGCAGGAGCTTGAGCTGTCGGTGCTGGTACCGCATTTGTTTGGGCATTTTGCGGCTTTTCCATGCCAAAAAGTCTTTTTAACCAACCCATAGGTATTTTTGCTCCAATTAAGCTGAACTATACCATTATTATGAAATTGCCAAATCAAGACATCTATCAAGGAAAAGATTTAAGGTTCTCCGGGCGCTAAATCTCGCTTCTACAGAGATAGCCGTTTTTTGTAGTCAGGGGGTGCTATACAGTAACATTAAGATAGAGTTATGTTGACGTAATTTCTGTCAGCATTGCCTTCGCATAGCGTGTAGGCAGTATGTCTTTGCTAACGTACTGTTTACAACCCAACGCCGCTTCTCGTAGGGAAGCAAAATATCGAGCGTGTTGCATTCGCAACATCGCGCCTCTGCTTGCTTTGTATAAAATGAAACACACCCTTTCAGTTTTGGTTGAAGATGAAGCTGGAGTCCTGACCCGGATTGCCGGTTTGTTTGCCCGTCGGGGATTTAATATTGAAAGCCTTGCTGTTGGCCCAGCTGAGCAGTTCGGAATCTCCCGGATTACGATGGTCGTGCCGGGAGATGACCGGGTGATCGAGCAACTCACCAAGCAGCTCTACAAGCTGGTGAATGTACTAAAAGTTCAGGATATAACGGATACTCCGTGTGTAGAACGAGAGCTGATGCTGCTGAAGGTGAATGCTACCAGTTCCAATCGCTCAGAAGTGATTGAACTGGCTCAGGTTTTCCGCGCTAGGGTAGTAGACATCGCTGAGGATGCGCTTACTTTAGAAGTGGTGGGAGATCCAGGCAAATTGGTGGCGATTGTCCAAGTGCTGAATAAATTTGGTTTGCGTGAAATTGCTCGCACCGGCAAAATCGCCCTTACCCGCGAGTCGGGTGTTAATACAGAGTTTCTCAAGTCTCTGGAAGCTAAACTTTAATCGAGCCAAGGGAGTTTTTCAGTTTGTTGGTGCGGGAAGTGGGGTGAAGCATCAATTTTTGTGTATAGGCGATCGCGCTTTCTCGCATCTGTTATTCGCTCTTATTTTCTCCAAGTCTCCAGTCTGCTCTCGTCAGTCTCGGAGATTTTTTGGGCAAGGAATCCCAATGAGTGCAACTTTGCCCTAAACATCAGCTAAAGTTTCCGGATGAGCGGATGCCTACCCCGGATTAGAGAAACTGGATTGGATCGGGAGCGG
Source organism: Coleofasciculus sp. H7-1 (assembly GCF_057473865.1). Classification (NCBI taxonomy): domain Bacteria; kingdom Bacillati; phylum Cyanobacteriota; class Cyanophyceae; order Coleofasciculales; family Coleofasciculaceae; genus Coleofasciculus; species Coleofasciculus sp. H7-1. The sequence continues at coordinate 26,999 of NZ_JBYCCT010000066.1, read as the reverse complement.
TTAGAGTCTAGTCCTCACTAAGTACAGATACTATTTTCTTTATCAGAAAAATCGTTTATTCTCTGGTAAAGACATAATAAGAGGTGCGCTGCCGAATCACGTCAAGAACCTCTCCTAGAGGGGAAACTTGCGAACCAACCGGCGCAAACCATGCTTTGACGCCAATACTGGGAGCAATGCCGAAAATTCCTGCTGGGTATGCAGTTCTAGATGGTTCCCCAATCTGGATTATTTGCCAGACTCTTGACTTAAGTCGCCTGTAGAAGGGACATTTTGGCAGGAATAAATGGAGAGACTCCTTTTAATCAACGATTTCTGGTAATTACAAAACTCACATATAACGACGATAATGCTGGCGGATTATTAGTTAATTGCAAAACCTAAGCAGCTCCAAAGCCGGTTCAGCCGATTAAAAGTAGTATTTGTGCCTATTCGTTTTTAAAATACCGCTACTGCTAACGCATTGGCAGAGGAATAATCTCCATCGAACGCGCACAAACGTAAAAGCAATGACCGATCTGAGCCGACCAGAAGAGGCAGCTGCATACAATCAACGCTCATTAAAGACTCTCTTGAGAGCGATCGCCCTTTCTCAGGGGCAATTCTCGCTAATTCTGGTGCGCTGCAACTATGCCTTGTTGCAACAGCGGATGGTGCAGCAGGTACGAAAAAAAAATCCATTTTCGCTGCGCGAGGTGGTATTAGCAGATTCGGTCAAGACGCTTTACAACCCCATTTTAGAAGCGCTAGAACAAGGGAATTCGTCCCGACAAACAGAAATATTATCCGCCGCGATGATCTTAGGGCTGGAGTCAGTGGTCGCTCTAGATCAGCTGCTGACCTCGACCAACCAAGTGCGCGATGAGTTTCGCGCTCAGTTTCCTTTCCCCCTCGTCTTGTGGATCTCCGATGCGGTGCTGCAAAAGCTGATCCGGTTTGCGCCAGATTTCAAAAGCTGGGCAGCTTCTTCAATCCGGTTTGTGATGTCAGGGGAGGAGTTAATCGAATTATTGCGGCAGAAGGCGGACTCCCTGTTTGCCAAAGAGCTAGATTCTAGCAATTTTGAGTTGTGGCATCATTCCAGCCTCGATTTGGCTGTTGGTTCCCAGCATCGCTTGGAACTAGAGTCGGCTTTAACAGATTTGCGCCGTCGCGGGCAACAATTGGAGCCTCAACTACAGGCAAGTCTGGAATTTGTGCGGGGACGTAATGACTACGCCACCGATCAAATCCAGTCAAGCATCGCCCATTATCAACGAAGTCTGGCTTATTTCAGGACTGAAGACTCAGAACTGTTAGCACGGCAGGAAGTAAGGACTGAGGAAAACATCACAAAGGAGAGCCAAGAGGCAAGAGTCAGGGTTTCTGATTTTTCCCTCTGTGTCGTCAGTCCTCAGCACTCAGTCCTGAAAGTGGGTTTGCTGCTGTTTCACTTGGGGCAATGCTATACCCGTTTGGCTAACTTGCGACCAGAAATGAGCCGCCAGCACTGGAAGCAAGCGAGAAGCTATTTTCAGCACTGCATTGAGGTTTTTGAGGAAGCTCAACGTCCAGAACTGGTTGCTAAGTTTATTTCATTCCTTTGTGAAGTGCTGCGGCGTTTAGAAGCGTGGGCAGATTTGCAGGAGTTGGCAGAAAAAGCTTTGATACTGCATCAAACTTATGATGCAACCCTCCAGCAGGCCCAAGATTTTGGCTTTTTGGCGGAAGTGGCGCTTATCCAGTTGGACTGGATAGAAGCGTATCAGCAAGCGAATCTGGCACTTTCTACGCTGGCGCAAGAAACGTTCCAGACAACTTCTGTCTCAATCCCTCAATCTCAGTATGAAAGCTTATATTTGTTGCTGCTGGCACAGTCTCAGCAACATTTGGGACAGCGGCAAGCTGCCGCCGCGATTCACAACTTGGAACAGGCGCTCGACAAGTGTAACCATCAGTACGATCCACATTTATGTCTTCGGATTCTCAAGGCACTGCGATCGCTCTACTTTCAGCAGGGTGAGTATCTACAAGCCTTTCAACTGAAGCAAGAGCAGCGTTCCCTAGAGCATCAATACGGGTTCCGTTCTTTTACGGGTGCCGGACGCCTACAGCCTTACCGGCAGGCTCTGAACCCAGGTGCCGCATCTGGAGGCGACACGCGGCTGGGAGGGTCGATTCCCCAGGAAATTGCCGCTTCTGGTCGGCAGCAGGATGTCACGCGCCTAATTGAACGGATCGGTCGCAATGACTACAAATTAATTGTGATTCACGGCCCTTCAGGGGTTGGTAAAAGCTCAATTATCACCGCTGGCTTAGTTCCGGCATTACAGCTCAAGAGCATCGGCGCACGCGATGTTTTGCCCGTCGTGGTAGAGGTTTATAAAGATTGGATGGGGACGCTGGCGAGACAATTGGCGAAGGCACTCCGAGTCAGAAACCAGGAGTCGGAAGTTACTTTAGGGGAGGAGGGAGACGCCCAACATCTTCCCGCCACCATCGGGTCTGTACAGGAGTCAGAAGATAGCAGTGAAGTAAGAACGGGTGGGGAAACGTTATCTTTACAGGAAATCTTAGAAGAAAGCGATCGCGCCGAGGAAACGCATGAGCCGGAGGTAGCGCCGACATTACTCACCGCCAACCTTTTGGAACAGTTGCGACACAATAGCGATCGCAATCTGTTAACTGTTCTCATTTTTGACCAGTTTGAAGAGTTTTTTTTCGTCTGTACTCACCCAGCGATGCGGCGGCAGTTTTATGAATTTTTGCGCGACTGCCTCAACATTCCTTTTGTAAAAGTTATTTTGTCTCTGCGAGAAGACTATCTGCATTATTTACTAGAGTGCGAACGACTCCAGTATTTAGATGTCATCAACAACGACATTTTAAACCAAGAGATTCGCTACTACTTGGGGAATTTTTCTAAGTCAGATGCGCGGCAGATTGTCAAAAGCTTAACCGAACGCTCTCCATTTTTTTATTTAGAGCCGCAGCTAATTAATCGGTTGGTGGAAGATTTGGCTGAAGAACTGGGAGAGGTGCGCCCCATTGAGCTGCAATTAGTGGGTGCCCAATTGCAGGAAGAAGAAGACAAAATCACCACGATGCAACAGTATCAGCAACTGGGTTCTAATCCAAAAGCCGAACTGGTTGAGCGATTTCTGAAAAAAGTCATTGCTGATTGTGGTACCCAAAACGAAGCTGTGGCTTGGAATGTTTTATTCTTATTGACTAACGAGAAAGGGACGCGACCCCTGAAGACGAAGCAAGAGTTGGCAACCGTATTGCAGCTTGAGGCGGAAAGATTAGTGGGAGAGGAATTGCCCCTACTAGACTTAATTTTAGAAATTCTTGTAGGATCTGGTTTAGTTTTTGTGATTTGGGAAGGCTCAGAAGCCCGTTACCAATTGGTTCATGATTATCTGGTCGAGCGGATTCGTCAAAAATCCGATCTGAACTTGAAAGCCCAACTAGCACAAAGTGAGCAAAAGCTGCATCAGGCTCGGAAACAACAATTGCAAACGATTGGCGTCGGCATTATGATGACGATCCTGGCAGTTTCTGCCGGGGGATTTGCGCTGCGAGCCGAAGCTCAAAGAAAACTAGCAGCGATCGCGCAAACAAATGCTCAACTCACCGCCCTGAGCGCTTCTTCCGAAACTCTCTTTGTCTCCTACAAAGAATTTGATGCCTTAATCGAAGCCTTGAGGGCAGGTAAAAGCCTCAAAAGTTCAGTTGGGGTAGAACCTGATACCCAAATGCGCGTCGTCACGGCGATGCAGCAGGCAATCTACGGGGTACAAGAGCGCAATCGCCTGGAAGGACATCGTGATGTCGTTTGGAGCGTGAGTTTTAGCCCCGACGGTCAGACAATTGCCTCTGCAAGCGTCGATAAGACGGTAAAACTTTGGCGGCGCGACGGCAAGATCCTGAAAACCCTGTCAGGTTCTCTGGGTCATCGTGACAGCGTCACCAGTGTCAGTTTTAGCCCCAACGGTCGCCTCTTAGCTTCGACTGGTTCTGACAAGACAATAAAACTTTGGCAAACAGACGGTACTTTACTGAGAACCTTTGACAAAGCACACAGTAGTTTGGTTAATCAGGTCAGCTTTAGTCCAGACGGTCAAATATTAGCTTCGGCAAGCGATGACAAAACAGTAAAGCTTTGGAACTATCGCACCGGCAAGTTGCTGAAAACGTTGAAACACAACGGGAAAGTCACCAGCGCCAACTTTAGCCTGGATGGTCGATTTTTGGCATTGGCGAGTGACGACAAAACAGTGACAATCTGGGACATGGCTTCCATGACGCTTAAGCAACCCTTAAAAATTCTCAAGGGACACACTGGCAAAGTAACCAACCTCGATTTCAGTCCAGATGGGCAGTTGTTAGCGTCGGCAAGCGATGACAAAACAGTGAGGCTTTGGAACTACCGCACTGGGCAAACGATCCGGGTTCTTCAGGGACACAGTGACTGGGTGTTTGGAGTCAGTTTTAGTCCCAATAGCCAGATGATTGCCTCTGCCAGTAATGACAATACAGTGAGACTCTGGCAGCGTAACGGGAAGCTGCTGAAAATCTTTCGGGGACATAGCGATGGGGTGACAAGTGTCAGTTTTAGCCCCGATGGTCAGACGATTGCTTCTAGCAGTTACGATAAAACCGTCAAATTATGGCGACTTAATGATATGTCGCGCACTGTTTTAAAGGGACATACGGATGATATCTATGATGTGAGTTTCAGCCCCGATGGTCAGATGATTGTCTCTGCCAGTCAGGATAAGACAGTGAAGCTGTGGGACACAAGCGGTTCTTTGATCGCTACGTTGAATGGGCATAAAGATCGGGTAAATAGTGTGAGTTTTAGCCCAAATTCTCAGTTGATTGCTTCTGCTTCTCGTGACAAGAGGCTGAAACTTTGGAATCGATCGGGTACGCTTCTCAACCCTCTGAATGAGGCGAATAAGCATAGCGATTGGGTTTTGGATGTGGCGTTTAGTCCCGATGCCAAGATGATTGCTTCTGCTTCTCGCGATAAGACGGTGAAACTCTGGGATACTTCGGGCAATTTGATTAAAACTTTAACCGGGCACCGCGATCGCGTCAATGCAGTGGCTTTTAGTCCCGATGGCAAATTACTAGCGACTGCCAGCGACGATCATACGGTCAAACTCTGGACGAGTCAGGGAAAATACCTGCAAACTCTACCGGGACATAGTAGTTGGGTTCTGGATGTTGCCTTTAGCCCGGATAGTCAGCTAATTGCATCAGCGAGTTATGATAACACGGTAAAACTTTGGCGGCGCGATGGTTCTTTATATCGAACTTTGAAAGGGCATACGGATAGCGTTGCTCACGTTAGTTTTAGCCCAGATGGTCAAATTCTAGCGACGACGACCTGGGAAAACACGGTGCAATTGTGGCGACTGGATGACACGTTAATTAAAACGCTCCAAGGTCATAGCGATCGCGTTACCAGTGTCAGTTTTAGTCCGGACGGGAAGATTCTTGCTTCTGCCAGTAAGGACAAAACCGTGATGTTGTGGAATCTGGATCTAGATAATCTCCTGGCACGCAGTTGTAGTTGGGTGCAGGACTATCTAGAAAATAATCCCAAAGTCCGAGAAAGCGATCGCCAACTTTGTGATAATTATTAGTCTTTGGTGATTTTAGATGAACCGCGAAGACGCAAAGGAAGAAAAAAGAGAGAAGTTTATAAATTAATCAGGATTGCTATAGGACGTGGGCAGTAGTAACTAAGGACTTTGAACTATAAACTAATGACTAATCGACTCATCTCTAACAACAATGGCAAATGTTCGCTTAGAAGGAATTACCCGAAAATTTAATAGTGCCACTGCTATTGAGGATATTTCCTTTGAGGTGCCTGATGGGCAGTTCTGGGTGATGGTGGGACCTTCCGGTTGTGGCAAATCCACGATTTTGCGGACAATTGCAGGTTTGGACACGCAAAGTAGCGGCAATCTTTACATTGGGGATGCCCTGATGAATGGGATTCCCGCTAGGGCAAGAGATGTGGCGATGGTGTTCCAAAACTATGCCCTCTACCCGCACATGACGGTTGCTAAAAATTTGGCTTTTGGTCTGCGGATGCGCGGGGTTGACGCGAAAACGATGCAGGAACGAGTGGAGACGGTGGCGCGATCGCTCAATATCGCCCATCTCCTCGACCGCAAACCCAGGCAACTATCGGGGGGACAGCAGCAACGGGTGGCATTGGGGAGAGCGATCGCTCGTCAACCCCAAGTATTCTTATTAGATGAACCCCTCTCTAACCTGGATGCCCAGCTACGAGACGATACCAGGGCAGAACTCAAGCAATTGCACCAACAAGTGGGAATTACCACCATCTACGTCACCCACGATCAAGTAGAGGCGATGACGCTAGCGGATCGAATTGTGGTACTAAATCGCGGTCAGATTCAACAAATTGGCGACCCGCAAACAATTTATGCGCGACCAGCAAATTTGATGGTTGCTACATTCTTAGGCAATCCACCGATGAATATTCTGCACGCGACTTATACGGGTGAAGTTTTTCAGGTGGCGGGTCAGTCTTTATCTTGTCCCCCAGCGCTTCAGGACAAGTTGCAACTTAGCCAGGGGCAAGGCGTGGAGTTAGGGATTCGCCCAGAACATATAACAATTAAAAATGAAAAATTAAAAATTAAGAATCAAGAGGAAAAAGAAGCACTGAGCATGAATGGGGAAACCCCGCCCCTACAGCACTCACTTCTGATGGTTGAGGTGAAGGTTGTAGAACCGCTGGGACGGGAGACGCTGATTCGGGCTAATTTACCGGCATCTGAGGTACCGCTAAATATCCAGGCAGCTTCAGATTGGCGGGGTCATTCGGGCGATCGCATCTCTGTACAACTCGACCTCAACCAGTTATTTGTCTTTGATCCCACCACGGGCGATGCTCTGTTTCCTTAAGAATTAGGGAATTGTTAACAGCTTTGGAAATATTTCTCAACAACTTGCAATATTCGTTGGGCGGAGCGACCATCGCCAAATGGATTAATTGCCGTTGCCATCGCTTGATAAGCACTGCGATCGCTTAGCAGTTCTGTTGCGGCGGCAACAATTTGATTGGGGTCAGTTCCCACCAATTTTGCAGTTCCCGCTGCTACCGCCTCTGGTCGTTCGGTGGTTTCGCGCAACACCAGTACCGGCTTCCCCAAACTCGGTGCTTCCTCCTGCAATCCTCCGGAATCGGTCAACAGCAAATAACAGCGTTGAATCGCCCCCACCAGTTCGGCATAATCTAAAGGTTCTGTTAAGAAAATTCTGGGATGATTACCGAGAAGTTCTTGTAGCGGTTCTCGCACGGTGGGATTGCGATGTAGCGGCAACAGTAAGGCTGTATCCGGAAATTTATCTAATATTTGCAGAAATCCCTCAGCAATTCCCCGCAGGGGTTCTCCCCAGTTCTCGCGTCGGTGGACTGTTGCCAGCAGCGTGCGATATCCACTCCAGTCCAAACCGGGAATCGGACAATCCGGCTGACTTTTCGCCACGGTTAGTAAAGCATCAATGACTGTATTGCCAGTGTGGTGAACTTCGCCAGTGACTCCAGAACGTTGCAGATTTTCTACCGCTAGGGTTGTGGGGGCAAAATGCAGCTGAGTCAGCTGAGAAATTAATCGCCGATTGGCTTCTTCCGGGTAAGGATTAAAAAGCTCGTCGGTGCGTAATCCCGCTTCCACATGACCGACAGGAATTTTTTGATAAAACGCTGCCAAAGCTGCTGCAAAGGCTGTGGTTGTATCTCCTTGAACTAACACCAAATGAGGCTGTAACTGCTCAAATACAGTTTCCAGTCCTCGCAAACTCCGACAAGTAATATCTGTCAGAGTTTGTTGATGTTGCATAATTTCTAAATCTTGGTCGGCATTCAGCCCAAATAGCTGCATGACTTGCTCGACCATCTCTCGATGCTGACCCGTCAAAATTACGTGAGTTTGAAAAGTCAGCGATCGCTGAAACTCTTGGATAACGGGTGCTAACTTAATGGCTTCCGGACGGGTTCCCAGTGTGATGCAAACTTTGATAGGAGATGGCGGCATGGAAATTTAGCTTAATTGGGAATAATCGGGTGGCTGGCGATCGCCATGCTAGAGGCACGGCGCGATCGCGCGTTGCGCCGACCTGTCGGGCAAGCGCTTCCATTCCCATCCTACGCTTGCCATTTTCCTACGAAAAGACCCGGCAGGTGCCGGGTCGCAGAACTCTTGCAGACAAGAAACTAACTTAATAAAAGCGTTCACAGGTTATTCAAGAATCTAGATCGCAGGTTAATGGGCAAGCTGCATAGACAGAGGTATGTAAAGGATTGGCTTCACCATGCAGCCAGTGCAACCAACGGACTTCTTGGGGATTAACACCCTTCAGGGTTAGCAATGCCGCACCGGCGACAACTGCCAAAATATTCCCGCCAATTAAGGCTCCGGCGACCAACAAAACTGCGCTAACTGGCAGCACAGATTGTAAAGCGATCGCTAACAAAGCTCCTACCGTAACCATCAAAACAACTAAGGGGAAACCCACCACCAGCAAGCAAACCCCTAGAGTAAAAGTCCAGATCAAAAAGCTCTTGACCATAGACAATGAATAAACCTTTGCCAAACCTTGATTTTGACTTAATTGCACGATCCTTTCTCCAGATAGTCAAACAACAAATTTATATGCAGAAAATGACTTTTAATCGATCCCTAGGCATCGACTAAGTGAAAATCAGTATAGTTAATCCTTTTCTTTAGATGAGCCGTTCTTAATCAAAATTTACAGTCAATCCCGAACATTTATGGATGCGAAATTTTTCCTGATGTTCTATAGTAGACTGCCCTAGAAAACGACCATCATCCAAAAGATAGAAATTTGAAGAGGTTTTGGGTTTCAGTCTTTTCCACCGATAGAGCAATTTTGCCGCCCAACCAGTGGCAGAGGGAAACAACCAAAGTCGATCTCAGTATGCTTAACATATCTTATAACTTTTAACAGGTGTTCTCATAATTCAGCTCATCTAGCTTTAACAGGTAAACCGCGAACAGACTGCTGAGTTGCCGATGCTGCTGTTTTGAGCCGGTCAGAGAATTTTTGGCGCTGAATGTTAGCGAACCAAAAGTTTTGGGAAAACTAGCAATAGGAGTTTTTAACGCTCCCCAAAAAAAAGCTGTGGAGTGTTCCACCGAATCGCTTCGTGCCTTAGAAGAACGTATTCGCGAGCTATCCTTAGCTTTTTTGGTAACGATTCCTACAAATTTCCCATCAGTGGTAGTTGAAAGATGACAGAACCGCAGCGTCCGCCCATGTCACCACCGCCTCCACCCCGCGTTCCCCCCCCACCCCCGCCAGGAATGCGACCTCCTGGTAGGGATGCTGCCACCTTTTCTACTCAGCAGCAGCCCATGCAAACGATGCAGATGACTGCGCCACCTCCCCCCCATGCAGGGGCAGCTTTGCCTCCTCCACCGAAAGCGGCTCCCCCAGCAGCTGGGACAGGAGTTCGATCCCCTGCCGCAGCTGCCTCGGCAACCTCAGCAACGGCAACAACTGTGGTGGCTCGGACGCCTGCAAGGGGAGCAGGCCCTAGTCCCGGACAGCCCACGTTAAAGGAAATCGTCGTAAAAGCCCATGAAAACGGAATTTCCGACATTCATGCGGGTGTCGGTGAAATTCCGCGCTACCGCAAACGGGGCGACATGGAGATGACCGATTATCCGCAGACGGATGAAGCGACATTCATGAGCTGGTTGCGAGAGGTGATGACTGACGCCCAGATTCGGGAATTTGAAGAGCGCTTAGACTTTGACGGCGTTACGCAGTATGAATTCTCCCGCGCCCGGATCAATGTGTTTGGTTCGATGCGCGGCCCATCAATGGTGATGCGATTGATCCCGAACAATATCCTGACTTTGGAGCAGCTGCGGTTGCCAGAGGTGTTCAAGGATATTTCCCATTACCATAAGGGATTAGTTTTGGTCACAGGTCCCACGGGGTCGGGTAAATCTACCACGATGGCTGCCATGATTGACTACATCAATAAGGAGATGGCGAAGCACATCATCACGATTGAAGACCCGATTGAGTTTGTTCATACCAGTCGCAAGTCGCTGATTAAGCACCGAGAAGTGGGGTTGAACACTTTGAAGTTTGACAACGCCCTAAAAGCCGCGTTGCGGGAAGATCCCGATTTGATTCTGGTCGGGGAAATGCGGGATAAAGAAACTGTCAACACTGCGCTCAAAGCGGCTCAAACGGGTCACTTGGTGATGGGGACGCTGCACACCAATAGCGCTGTGAAAACGATTGAGCGGATTCTCAACCTCTACTCAGCAGAGGAGCAGCATTCGATGAAAATAGCGATCGCTGAATCTCTGGTCGCAATCATTTCCCAAGGATTGTGCAAAACTACCGATGGCAAGCGTGCGGCTTTCCACGACATCCTGATCAATACGGAAGCAATCAAGGACTACATCAAGGAGGGTAAGTACGAAGACATTACGGGAATCATGCTAGGCTCCAGTTTTGACGGCATGATGACGATGAACAAAGCCCTCCTCGAACTCTACCATGAGGGTCGAATCACCGAAGAGACTGCTCTGGAAATGTCACCCACTCCGAACGAGATGGCTCAGTTTCTCCGAGGTCGGGTGTAACAATTAAAAATGTAAAATTAAAAATTAAAAATGGAAGAAGGGTTTCTTCTTTCATTTTTATTATTTTGGCGCTTTTTCTTGACTCAAGATCCTCTCTCCATCCCCCAGCTCTTTAAAGGTATTGCCCTGTTTACGCCAGGGGGAGACTTAATTTATTGCATTGACCCCAATAAGCAGAGCCACTGGCACCTACATCTGTGTGCTGGACTTCAAGAAATGCTGGGATTACCAGAACCTCCCCATTTTTTAGTGCCAGCGTATACCGCTACGATCGATCGGTGGCTCGATCCTTACACCCAGCAGTTACGGATTGCGGCTGAGGTTTATCTGCCGGTGCGACGGCATCAGGCATTGCTGAATAGGATTTTCCAGAATCCCAACTTGCAAAACTGGCAAGTTGCTCCTTGGCCCCCAGAATTAGGCGATCCCATTGTATTAGAAACTTATCGTCACCAATTTTCCCAACTTTGGGAAAATCACGATTTAATTGTGCGCTTGGAACGCACGGGTTTCCAGCCTTCATTCCGCCCAGTTGCAACTCCTGGGTACGTCCTACGCCTGTTCGTTTCCGGTCATAATAGAGCCACGGAACACACTCTCCAAAGCTTGCATCAGTTGTTAGAGCAGTCTCTCGGTCATCCTTACACTTTGAAAGTGATTGACATCTTCAAACATCCAGAGCAGGCGGAGTCAAATCATATCTCTGCTACACCCACCCTTGTTAGAGTTTGGCCCGAACCTGTCCGACGAATTGTGGGGGATTTGGATAATATTGAGAGAGTCTTACAGGTACTTGGGGCTGTAGATTACTGAGTAGAGGCACGCTAGTGTCGTGTAATACTATTTCACCTGTAAGGTCGCCATAAATAAATTGCTGGAAGTGGCTACTGACAAGACGCGCGAGCCGCAAGTCTTCTACAATCCAAAATCAGAAATCCAAAATCTAAATAAGATGCACCCAGTTTCTTGCCGCTTATTTTAATCAGCGGTAGGAATACATACGTCTGGCGCACACAACCCCGCAAACTTCAAGGTTGTTACTTCCAGCGTGGCGACATCGACACGACGGATAGCGTGGTTATTGGTATCGGCAATGTACAAATGAGAACCAATCGCACTCAGTCCTGATGGCTCAAAAAATCGGGTGCTGGTGCCTTGACCATCTTGGTTTCCTGCTGTCCCATCCCCCAAAACCGTCTGACAAATGCCAGTCTTAGGGTCAACTCGCTTAATTTTGTGGTTGTAGCTATCAGCAACCCAGAGGTAATTTTGGGCGTATTCAACGCCTAAACAATGCTGGAGTCGCACCTCAAAGCCTTCACCATCAATATCTCCAAACCCAAATAGCTCACCACTGCCGCATACCGTCCGCACCTGAGCCTTTTCACCCAGTCCGACGCCACGAATTGAGCTAATTTCGCTGTCAGCAACGTATAACTCTTGTCCGTCGGTGGTAATGCCGCTGGGTTGGGAAAAAGCAGATTCGTCAAGATTTCCATCGACGCATGATTCTGCACCAATCCCTGCGTAGGTGCCAACGATGCCAGTTTCCATCTGCATTTCCCAGATTTGGTGGGGTCCCGCCATCGCGATAAACAGGCGATTTCCTACTTTTTCTAAATCCCAAGGGGAATTGAGCGGAGTTTCTCGTGCTGTACCTCTGTAGGGACGAATGCGATCGCTTTGTTCGCCAGTACCGGCAATTGTTTCTACCTTTTGACTCTTTAGGTCAATCTGTCGCAGGGCATGATTTTCGGTATCGGCAACGTAAAGAATTTCATTTTCTGCGTCGAGTGTCATGCCTTGGGGTGCAAAAAACTGAGCGTTTGTGAAGAAACCATCGGTTAAGCCTTGTTTGCCAGTACCAATGATCTGTAGCACTTTACCGGCAAGGGTAGTGACAATAATCCGGTGATGTCCGGAGTCGGCGATGAAGAGGCGATCGCTTGTTGCATCCGCTAACACTTTACCGGGAAAAGCCAGCGGCGTTGCCAGTGGTTGCCGCTGTTTTTCTAAAGTAAGGCTGAGTTCTTGAAAATTAATCGTTCCTCGCTCTTTGTGTTGTTGAATCAGCTGCAAAATCAGCTCGTCTACGACATCCCGATTTCCTTCGCCAGATACATAGCCGATGACGTAACCTTCTGGGTCAATCATCATCAAGGTGGGCCATGCACGGACGGCATACTGGCTCCAAATCGCAAAATTGCTATCAACGACGACTGGATGCTCAATGTCGTAGCGCAAAACTGCCTGACGGATGTTTTCCACGTCTTTTTCGTTGTCAAATTTGGCGGAGTGGACGCCAATCACGGTGAGGCTGTTTTTGTATTTCTGCTCCAGGTACTTCAACTTTGGCAAGACGTGCAGGCAGTTGATACAGCAATACGTCCAAAAGTCAAGAATTACCACTCGCCCTTTTAATTCCCTTAGGGAAAGGGGACGATCTGTATTCAACCAGGTTTGGTTCTGAGGAAATTCTGGCGCTCTAACACGGGGCGTCATGATGTCTCCTTTTTCACTGACCACGATGGGAACAGAGCCAGGACTTACGCAAAGCTTATACATATAGCGTTTTTTCGGGTTCAATCCCCCTGTGGTTGCCCTCAGATGTAGTGATGTTGCGTAAGTCCTGAGAGCGTTAAGGCGTAGCGGCTTCCCCTAGCTCATCCTCTGTATTTTCCTCGGCTGGAGCTTCTGGCTCGGGTGCTGCTGGTTTTGATTTTTGGAAGAAACTGCTAGGGATATCTGGCTCAGATGGAGCTTGGATAATCCGCAGCGGTGGAGCCGCAGCAGGTTTAGGAATCAATAGGTCATTGAAATCGACTTTTGGTTTTGCTTGAGCGGAGGTTGGGGATGATTGAGCCGATTGGGTTGTCTGTTCAGTCTTCTGCTTTACAGAAGCTGTCGGCTGAGGCGAAGGCAGTGGTTGTAGTGAACTCTCTGGTTGAGAAGGTGCTGACTGCGGCTCTTCTGGCGTTGGAGATGGGACTATCTCCGGTAAGGTGGGCGGTAAATTGGGCGTAGGAGTAGCAACACCTGCATCTGGACGCCGGAAGCGATTGAAGAATCCGCCTTTGGGTTTTTCTAACTGTTTTGCCGCTGGAGGCGCTGGGGGTGTAGATGGAGCCGTTTCTACTTCTGGACTTGCTTCTGGACTTGGTGTTATCTCTGGTAAAGTCCCTGGTTTAGGAATGTTTTCTGGGGGTGTGGGTAAGGGAGAAGGCTCCTCAACTGCCTCAGGCACTGGCAGTGCAGGCGGTGGGCTAACAGGAGTCTCTGGACGCCGGAAACGATTGAAGAATCCGCCTTGGGGTTTTTCTAACTGCTTTGCCGCTGGGGGTGCCTCAGATGGCTTTGCTGGCTCAACTTCAGAGGGCGTCGGTTCTTCTTTACCCAGCTGCGGTGCTGGTGTTTCTTCAACGACAGGAGGCTCTAACGGTTCGGGTGTCGGCGTGACAGATGGCTCAGGGGTTGCAGTCGGCACTGGCGTCTTCCCACTGTAGTTGGGGTTTACAATCGGGCCAGCAGCGATCGCTGAGAGTTCCCCTCGTACCAGTTTGGCAAGGGTATCTTTGCCTTTCGGTTCGTAGGTAATCAGCCGCACAGTGTTGTTGAAGACGTTTGTGACTGGATTTCCCTGTTCATCTAGAAATTCCAGTTGTACCCAGTTCTTCCCTGAGTTAAAGCCTTTGAGATAAAGGGGTTGCCACCTGTCCATGACAAAGCTTTGACCGTTTACGGTGACGCGAACTCGCCAATCGGCAATTTCGTCGTCGGGATTGGACTGGGCGACCAAGTGCAGGGGGGCGTTAGTCAGGTAGAAGTCAAGCATGATTGGCTCGGCTCCATAGCTGCCCGTGGGGCGGCTATAGGTCAACAGGGGCTGCCCTGGATCGGGGTTGTTGTCCGTTGTTTTGGTGAAAAGGTGAAAGGTTGTTTGGGCGTAAGCGCCTTCGTTTTTGAAGCTCTCATGCCAGGGACGGGAGGCAAAGACTCGCAGGGTATGAGTTCCGGGAGCTAAATCTTCAAAGACTAGGGGCTGTTCTAAGTCATAAATGGCTTTGTAAGGCTGGTTGTCGAGGATGACGTGTAAATGCGGACCAAGACCGAGTTGGGGGTCTTTGAAGATTGGCAGATCCCGAACTTGGAGTCGCACTGCCACTGTTGTGGCTTGAAGAACTTCATCAGTTTGGGGACTGAGGATGGCGACTTGAGGCTGATAACTCTCCAAAGCTGGGCGCAGCTGTTGAATGACCTCAGGGGGAGATACCTCTGAGATTTGCCCACCTAGGGAAGATGAGGGTTTGGAGGTACCTGATGGCGTCGTCAGGGCGCGATCGCCACAACCGACTAAACTCCCCACCAAAACAGTTGCCATCAGCAACGAAACTAGCGTTCTCACAGGGTTCCACCGGCGATTCATGCCCAACACGCACTCCTACTCCTTCCGCGACCAACATTAAAGATCAAGACCTGTCCATAGGGAACTATAGCCCAAAAGCATCAACTACCCCGCTCGAAATGCCATGAATTTCAGGCTCTGACAACCCAGAAGACACGGGTTTTAAATGAGCTAATAGTTGCGTTTTATTAACTAAATTTAATCCCTCTTGACTTTTTAACACCAAATATGGGGGTGCAAGCTAAGTTGCATCAATACTTGACCAAATTTGAATTATTGTTAAGTGGCTCGAAATACCCAGTAAACCTAGTCCTATTATCTACAAAGATAGAGGGTGTGGTTTTGCAACCCTTCCCTCTCAGCGAACCCTTTAAAACGGGTATTCCATAAATTGGGGAAAGTAGTTCTTCAAGAGCCAGCTTTCCTACCCATTAAAATCAATTTTCAATGGGACAGAACTCGTTCCTTGTCTAGAGAGAGGAGAGTCCTCATGACAATCAGTCCTCCGGAGCGAGAGGAGAAAAAAGTAAGGGTTGTCGTCGATAACGATCCAGTGCCCACTTCATTTGAGAAGTGGTCGCAGCCGGGTCATTTTGACCGCACCCTTGCTAGAGGTCCAAAAACCACCTCGTGGATTTGGAACCTTCACGCCCTCTCGCATGATTTCGATAGTCATACCAGTGACTTAGAAGACGTATCTCGGAAAATTTTTGCCGCGCACTTTGGTCACTTAGCCGTGGTCTTCATCTGGCTAAGCGGTATGTATTTTCATGGCGCTAAGTTTTCAAACTACGAAGCTTGGCTAGCTAATCCTTTAGGCGTCAAGCCTAGCGCTCAAGTCGTTTGGCCTATCGTCGGTCAAGATATTTTGAATGCCGATGTGGGCGGTGGCTTCCACGGGATTCAAATCACCTCCGGCTTGTTCCAGGTTTGGCGGGCAGCTGGCTTCACAAACACATTCCAGCTGTACTGCACTGCCATCGGTGGCTTGGTAGCAGCAGCTCTGATGCTGTTTGCTGGCTGGTTCCACTATCACAAGCGGGCTCCCAAACTGGAATGGTTCCAGAATGTGGAGTCGATGCTAAACCACCACCTAGCTGGGTTGCTGGGTCTGGGGTGCTTGTCTTGGGCCGCTCACCAAATTCATGTGGCACTGCCCACCAACAAGCTGCTGGATGCGGGAGTCGCCATCAAAGATATTCCGCTGCCTCACGAGTTCATCTTGAACCGTGACTTGATGGCCCAACTGTATCCCAGCTTTAACCAAGGGTTGACGCCATTCTGGACTTTGAATTGGGGCCAGTATGCTGACTTCCTGACGTTCAAAGGCGGTTTAAATCCCCAGACGGGCGGATTGTGGCTGTCAGATACGGCACACCATCACCTAGCCTTGGCAGTACTCTTCCTGATCGCCGGTCATATGTATCGGACGAACTGGGGGATTGGTCACAGCATTAAGGAAATTCTAGAGAACCACAAAGGTCCCTTCACGGGTGACGGTCATAAGGGTCTCTATGAAAACATGACCACATCCTGGCACGCGCAGTTGGGAACCAACCTTGCCATGCTGGGTTCTGTGACCATCATCGTGGCTCACCATATGTACGCGATGCCTCCGTATCCGTACCTTGCCACTGACTACGCGACTCAGTTGTCCATATTCACCCACCACATGTGGATTGGGGCATTCTGTATCGTTGGCGGAGCGGCTCACGCTACCATCTTCATGGTGCGGGATTACGATCCGGTGGTGAACCAGAACAACGTGCTGGATCGGGTGATTCGTCACCGGGATGCAATTATTTCCCACCTCAACTGGGTTTGTATCTTCCTGGGCTTCCACAGCTTTGGCTTGTACATCCACAACGACACGATGAGTGCTTTGGGTCGCCCCCAAGATATGTTCTCGGATACGGCGATTCAGTTGCAGCCGGTGTTTGCTCAGTGGGTGCAAAACCTGCACACTCTGGCTCCTGGTGGCACAGCACCTAACGCGCTAGAACCAGTAAGCTATGCCTTCGGTGGCGGTATCGTTGCTGTAGGCGGCAAAGTGGCGATGATGCCAATCGCGCTGGGTACGGCGGACTTCATGATCCACCATATTCACGCTTTCCAAATTCACGTCACCGTTCTGATTCTGCTGAAAGGCTTCTTGTTTGCCCGTAGCTCTCGTCTGATTCCAGACAAGATGAATCTGGGCTTCCGCTTCCCTTGTGACGGCCCCGGTCGTGGCGGTACCTGCCAAGTTTCTGGTTGGGACCATGTGTTCTTGGGTCTGTTCTGGATGTTCAACACTATTGCGATCGCGGTTTACCACTTCAGCTGGAAAATGCAATCCGATGTGTGGGGCACAGTCAATACTGATGGCACGGTGGACCATATCACCGCAGGCAACTTTGCGATGAGTGCCATCACCATCAATGGCTGGTTGCGTGATTTTCAATGGGCACAAGCTGCTCAAGTGATTCAGTCTTACGGTACAGCCCTCTCAGCCTACGGTCTGCTGTTCCTGGGCGCTCACTTTGTGTGGGCCTTCAGCCTGATGTTCCTATTCAGCGGTCGTGGCTACTGGCAGGAGTTGATTGAGTCGATTGTTTGGGCTCACAATAAGTTGAAGGTTGCCCCTTCTATTCAGCCTCGCGCTCTGAGCATCATTCAGGGTCGGGCCGTTGGGGTGGCTCACTTCCTCCTGGGAGCGATCGTCACGATCTGGGCGTTCTTCGAGGCGCGAATCCTTTCAATAGGATGATTTAAGCCTGAGTAACGAGTGCTGAGTAAGGAGTAAGATGCTCTGGGTCCTCAGCACTCAGCACTGATAATTGAGGAGACTATGGCGACAAAATTTCCCAAATTTAGCCAAGACCTCGCTCAGGACCCGACTACACGTCGGATCTGGTACGGGATTGCAACGGCTCACGACTTTGAAAGCCATGATGGCATGACGGAAGAAAATCTTTATCAAAAGATTTTCGCTACTCACTTCGGTCATGTGGCAATTATCTTCCTGTGGGCCTCTAGCCTCCTGTTCCACGTCGCCTGGCAAGGTAATTTTGAACAGTGGATTAAAGATCCGTTGAATGTGCGTCCCATCGCTCACGCGATTTGGGACCCCCACTTTGGTCAACCGGCAGTAGATGCCTTTACCCAAGGTGGTGCGACCTTTCCAGTGAATATTGCCTACTCAGGTGTCTACCACTGGTGGTACACCATCGGTATGCGGTCGAATAATGACCTGTACCAAGGTGCAGTGTTCCTGATCGTGCTGTCTGCAATCTTCTTGTTTGCAGGCTGGCTGCACCTACAGCCCAAGTTCAGTCCCAGCCTGTCTTGGTTCAAGAGTGCCGAGCCTCGGCTGAACCACCATCTGGCAGGTCTGTTTGGCGTTAGCTCTTTGGCTTGGACAGGTCACCTGATTCACGTTGCTATCCCCGAATCTCGCGGTCAGCACGTAGGTTGGGATAACTTCCTGACAACGCTGCCTCACCCAGCAGGCTTGGGGCCGTTCTTCACCGGCAACTGGGGTGTCTACGCTGAGAACCCAGAGGCTCCTGGTCATGTGTTCGGTACCGCTCAAGGTGCCGGAACAGCGATTCTAACGTTCTTGGGTGGCTTCCATCCCCAGACACAATCGCTGTGGCTGACGGATATGGCTCATCACCACTTGGCGATCGCAGTCATCTTCATCATCGCCGGTCACATGTACCGGACTAACTTCGGCATTGGTCACAGCATCAGAGATATGCTGAACGCCAAAAACTTCTTTGGCACCAAGACTGAAGGTCAATTCAACCTGCCTCACCAAGGGTTGTACGACACCTATAACAACTCTCTGCACTTCCAGTTGTCTATACACCTGGCAGCTCTGGGAACTGCTACTTCCCTGGTAGCGCAGCATATGTATGCGATGCCTCCCTATGCTTTCATCGGGAAGGACTTCACAACTCAAGCATCGCTCTACACACACCACCAGTACATTGCTGGTTTCCTGATGCTGGGAGCGTTCGCCCACGCAGGAATCTTCTGGGTGCGGGACTACGACCCAGAACAGAACAGAGGTAACGTCCTCGATCGGGTACTCCAGCACAAAGAAGCGATCATCTCGCACCTGAGCTGGGTCTCCCTATTCCTGGGCTTCCACACCCTGGGTCTGTACGTCCACAATGATGTTGTGGTTGCCTTCGGGACTCCCGAAAAGCAAATTCTGATTGAGCCGGTATTTGCCCAGTTCATTCAGGCTTCTCACGGTAAGGTGCTGTACGGCTTGGACACTCTACTGTCTAACCCTGACAGTGTGGCTTCCACCGCTGGTGCTGCTTGGCTACCTGGCTGGCTCGATGCCATCAACAACGGCACCAACTCTCTGTTTTTGACAATTGGCCCTGGCGATTTCTTGGTTCACCACGCATTCGCCCTCGCCATCCACACCACCACCCTGGTTTTGGTCAAGGGTGCGTTGGATGCTCGTGGCTCCAAGCTGATGCCCGATAAAAAGGACTTCGGCTACGCCTTCCCTTGCGACGGTCCCGGTCGTGGCGGTACCTGCGACATCTCCGCGTGGGATTCCTTCTACCTCGCCGCGTTCTGGATGCTGAACACCATTGGTTGGGTAACCTTCTACTGGCACTGGAAGCATCTGGGGATTTGGCAAGGCAACGTGGCACAGTTCAATGAGTCTTCTACTTACCTCATGGGCTGGCTGCGCGACTACCTCTGGCTGTACTCCGCTCAGTTGATCAACGGGTATAACCCCTACGGCATGAATAACCTGGCGGTTTGGGACTGGATGTTCCTGTTCGGACACCTAGTTTGGGCCACTGGCTTCATGTTCCTCATCAGCTGGCGTGGTTACTGGCAAGAGTTGATCGAAACCCTTGTCTGGGCACACGAGCGCACTCCGCTGGCGAACTTAGTTCGCTGGAAGGACAAGCCGGTTGCTATGTCCATCGTCCAAGGTCGCTTGGTTGGTCTAGCTCACTTCACAGTTGGCTATGTCTTGACCTACGCCGCCTTCCTGATTGCTTCCACTGCTGGTAAATTCGGTTAATCTGGCTGAAACTAGCATTGTAGGTAATTAAAAGAAAATCCCCTGCCTTCGGGTAGGGGATTTTTTTAGAAAACTATCTAAAATTCTAAATGAAATACTGCTGTTAAATGTAGCTTATGAGCTGGCGTTGGTTTAACGCTTAGTTTTCTTGGAAATCGTAAAATATTTTATCTAAAATTTTTAATAAAACTGTAGCAAGTGTGAGTAATTTAAACATCAATAGTATCACCCATCAATTAATAAAAATTCAAGAGCAAAATAGGAATTGCAGTTTATGGCAATTTAGAAGCTTAATCAGCGCTAATCAATATCTTCAGCTATATAAAATTTTTTTAAAATATGTTATCAAAGGAAGTGAAGTATTAGATTGGGGGTGCGGAAACGGTCATTTTTCTTATTTCCTGGTAAAGGCTGGCTATAAAACCTCTGGATTTGCCTTTGAGGACTTTTGCCTTCGTAAAACTCTAAACAGCTCAACTTATGAATTTAGGAAAGGGAGTGCTGAAGAGCCAACAGTCATTTCCTATTCAGATAATAAATTCAATGCAATCGTCTCTGTAGGGGTTTTAGAACATGTCAGAGAGACTGGAGGAAATGAAATTACCAGCTTAAGGGAAATATTCCGCTTGCTCCAACCTGGTGGCTTTTTTATTTGTTACCATTTTCCCAATAAGTTTAGTTTGATTGAAGCGATCGCTTCCCGCTTGCCTAACAAATACCATCATCAATATCGTTATACTCGCCAGTCAATCAAAACTCTTTGCCAAGAAAGTGGATTTGAGGTTCTAGAAGTCCAGCGTTATGGTTTTCTACCCAGAAATATGTGGGGCATATTTCCAAAAGCAGTCAGGAATTCTCAACTGCTGGCATGGATTTGGGATTTCCTAGATGACATTTTGGCATATCCCTTCTCTCTGATCTGTCAAAACTACTTGTTTGTAGCTAGGAAACCCTTTGCAAAATAATCTAAATTATGATAATAGCGTTTGGTAGAAGTGTACAAAGCGATCGCCTCTTCGTCTTTTCATCTAAAAAAGCGATCGCTTACTCCTCCAAAATCTCAACCAAGTCCTCAATCAAAATATCGAACGTGCGAACTAGCTTGTGAATCGCAGTGAAGTCAACCATTGCCATTCCTGAAGAGAGAGCATAGTTTCTGACGGTGCTATAACCAACCCAGAGCGAACTGACTTTTTGAAGCGCTTCGCTATCGCCCAAACATCCCCTTTCCATCAAAAGCGCTGACCCGTGGTTAGTTCAAATCGGACTTCTCCCTGGTCGCTAATGCCTAAATCGCCGCGAATTAAACCAAACGGGGACTTGACCCGCAATCCTAACCCGTAACCAAAACCAGTCCCCGGTTTACCGCGCAGCAAACCCGGTTGTCCAAGCACCGTATTACCAGACCCCAAATCTGAGCCGTAGTCAGCAAAGACAACCCCTCCCAGCCACTGCAAAATCGGGAAGCGATATTCTATGGAAGCCAAAGCATAACTGCGACCGCTAGCGACTTTACCAGATCCATAGCCGCGCACAGAATTGAATCCGCCAAGATTAAACGCCTCAGTCGGAGGAAATTCGCCAAGTATCGTACCAGCTTGCAAATTTATTGCCAACATTTCTGGATTTTTGGTGTCCCTACCCTTGCCTATCCAGCCGACTGGGACATATTGGATGTAATTTGCTCGCACTCGGTTACTCAAAATACTGCCCAATCCAATCGGAATCGACTGTTCCGTGGTCAGGGTTAGCAGCGAACCCTGAGTCGGATTGGAACGGCGATCGCGCCGATCTCTCGCCACGCCTAACGACACCGTCACCAAATCATCAATGCCAGTTTTGCTGACAGATAGCGGATTCCCCAATTCATCCACCCGTGCAATATTGAAATCAGCATCGCGGGTACTAATTCGGGTGTAGTTCAAACCCAACGATCCATCCCAATCATTAAAAGACCGCAACACCGCCACACCACCGCCAAATCGTCCCTCCCGCGTACTGTCCCCGTTGGGCAACTCGACTTCGTCGGTGAAGGTGCGGGAATAATCCCGACTGCGAAACGCTCTAACGCTATACCCCAAGCGGTCTGGTTCGCCAGCACGATAAGGGCTGGTAAACTGGGTATTAAATTGGACATCCTTGCCGCTCACTTGAAGTTTGGCAGCTAAGCGATCGTTGACACCATTGATATTGGCGTCTCGATAGCTTACCGAACCGTAAAGCCCGATATCGCCGCTATTGCCACCCCCTAATGTAATAGAAGGGAAGCGACTCTCCTTGATGTCGTAGATGATGTTAACCCCGTCGGTGGCTTCCTGCACAGAAACATTGACATCATCAAAAGACTCTAATCGCCGCAATCGCTGCAAGTCTTCCTGAAGCAAATCCTCACGAAATACCTCACCAGGCTTGAGTTTCAGTTCACCAATAATAAAATCTCTTTGGGTGCGACTGGGTATCGGTCGATTTTGGTCATCGACTGACTCACCTTTGCGATTGACAAAGCGGATCTGCACATCTTTGACAATTTTGGAGGCAACCTCAGCAGTCTGGACGCCCTCCGGACTGGACGCTGGCGGTATCGTCGGTGGCAGATAATCACCGTATTTGGCATCATATTCAACAACAGGAATTGGATAGGCTCTCTGAGCCAATCCTGGCGTCACCTGCGTTACGGGTAGAGTCGCGGCATCAATGGGTGCCGATGCCGCCATATCGCCCGAAATCGTCTGGGCAGGGGGTTGGGAGGATGCGATCGCTCCTCTTGTTTCCCAGATTCCCAGCGTTGCCACAATCAAAATTGCAAATGTTTTAACACCCATAAAATTAGCTTAATCGGCTGGCTACCATTTTGCGCCTGCTCATTGGCTTGTATCCCGATCGATGACTGGCTTTTGAGGGGCGCAACAGACGAATCCGTTGCAGACATCAAGTGAAATGGTATCAGGAACAATCAAGTAAACGTCAAGGATATGAGTCTTCAACAGGCATTTAACACAGCAGCAACTGAGTACGACAAGCTCCGGGGTACCCTGATTCCATGTTTTGATGACTTTTACCAAACAGCCATTCAGGCGATCCCATTCGACCGCACAGCATCCCTGAACGTTCTCGATTTAGGTGCAGGTACGGGACTTTACAATCCAGGTTCGGGACGAGTCATGCAAAAAATTGGGATGCTGCATGAGGGATATCGCCGTCAACATTTACGGAAGTGGGAAACATTTGAAGACATCGAACAATACGGCATCTTGAAAAGTGATTGGCAGCAAATGATTGTTCAAAATTACTAACTGCTTACCTAAAAATGTATAGAAGAAACCTGCTATGGCACAACCATCTTTACCAAAAATCGTCATCTTCGACACCACAATGCGAGATGGAGAACTTGCGCCCGGTGTCAAAATGGATATTCATCAAAAAGTCCGTCTTGCAAAGCTTCTAGAGGAGATGCGGGTTGATGTAATTGAAGTGGGATATCCAGGGGCTATTAAGAAAGATTTTGATGAAATTTTCACGATCTCCAAGCAAATCAAACAGTTAACTATTTGCGGATTGGCAAATTCTAAACCGGATGAAGTGATGGACGTTGCTTTAGCAATTAAACCAGCGGTACGAGGCAGAATTCACATCTACACGTTGGTTAATTTGAAGCATCAATCAAAGTGGGCTGAAGAACAAATCCTAGAAACGATACACGATTGTATTGGACTTGCTAGAAACTACTGTGCAGATGTGGAGTGGAGTGCCTTTGATGCTCCTCGAAGCCAGCCAGATTTTCTTTGCAAAGCAATTGAAACAGCCATCAAAAGCGGTGCAAGAACAATCAGTATCCCTGACAGTCTTGGTTTATCGTCGCCAATAGAATTTTCAGGGTTGCTTAATATGCTCTTTAATCGGGTGTCGAATATCGATCGCGCTACGATTTCTGTCCACTGTCATGATGATTTGGGATTAGCGGTGGAGAATTCAATCGCAGCTCTCAGTTGGGGTGTCAGGCAAATTGAATGCTCGATTAATGGACTGGGAGCGAGGAAAGGTAATGCTGATTTGGGAGAAGTCGTGAATGCAATTATCAATCATCCAAACTATAGCGTTGATGTTGAAAAATCTTTATTATATAGAGCCTCAGAGTTAGTTACTGAAATTACTGGAATTGGTAATAAATAAATGAAATAAAGTAAAAATGTCCGACGACTCGCATTCGCGGCTAAACAAACAAAGCCTGACGAGAGCAGGCTTTATATTAGCCGGTGAAGGCAGGCTTCGTTCTTCTAGCCCCAGGCTTCTAGCCTGTGGGTGTATATTTGCAAAAACAAGATGCTCCCAATAGGATTGCTATAGGAACATGGATTAAACAACTTACACTCATTCACGTTCTGTAGGGGCTTTTTCTGTGCGATGCCCCTACGCAAGAAATCGGAGGTTAATAAATCCACGATCCGACTTCCGTTCCAGAAAAGTTGGAGTCTAACACCACACTGAGCCAAACGGCTTGTTATTAGAATTTAATAATTTATTTCTTATAATACTTACGAATAGCAGTTATAAGTTGATAAGTATTAACCGCGATCGCGCGTTGCGCCGACCTGTCGGTTCGCCAGCGGCTATCGGTAAACGGCTAAAAGTTATAGACTGGCTACCATGTACGGGCAGAGTAAAAATATGATGCTGTCTACTTTACAGGTCATATTGCTGGGTGGCTTTCGCCTGACTTATGGCGAAAAGCCGCTGACAGACGTGAGCGCGGAGCGATCGCAATCGTTGCTGGCATATCTGGTGCTGCACAGCGGCACGCCTCAGCCTCGTCAGCGGCTGGCTTCCCTCTTTTGGGCTGACTCAACAGACGAGCAAGCTCGAACGAACCTGAGAAGGGAACTGCACCACTTACGGCGGGTTTTGCCTGACGCGGATCGATTCATTGAAGTTGATCCAAAAACGCTACAGTGGCGCTCAGATGCACCTTTTACGTTGGATGTTGCACAGTTTGAGCGGGTGGTTGCACGCTTCGGAGGAGGCAGAACGAGCGGCTGACCGGAAAACCGTCCGAACCTTGTTAGAGCAGGCGGTAGCCCTCTATCAGGGGGATTTGCTGCCCAACTGTTACGACGAATGGATTTTTCCGGAACAGGAACGACTGCGACAAATTTTTATCCAGGTCTTGAAATGGTTGGTTCGCCTGTTAAAGGAGCAGCGAGATATCCGTGCGGCGATGCGCTATGCCCAGCAGTTGTTAGAAGTTGACTCGCTCAACGAAGCAACCTATGGTGACTTGATGCAGCTGCACGCGCTCAATGGCGATCGCGCTAGTGCTTTGCGAATCTACCACCGCTGCATGACTCTTTTACGGGAAGAGTTAGGAATCGATCCCAGCTCGATTACCCGCGACCTCTACGATCGCCTGCTCAATGAAGATTCTGAAGGGATAAGAAGTCGGCAAAATAATTCTAAGTTACTGGATGTAAATTCTGAATTAAATACACCCACTCAAAACTCCCCCGCACCTCGTTGCGACTGGGGTGAAATCATCGATGTTAGCTTGTTTTACGGACGGACAGAAGAGCTAAACACGCTCAAGCAGTGGATTTTACAGTATCGCTGTCGGCTAGTTGTCTTATTAGGCATGGGGGGAATTGGGAAAACTGCCTTGTCCGCCAAACTAGCGCCGGAAATCCAGGGAGAGTTTGACTTTGTAATTTGGCGATCGCTACGGAATGCTCCTACGCTAGAAACTCTTTTGCACGATTCGATCTCTTTTCTATCGGATCGGCAGGAGACGGAAGGTGGAATTGAACGACTGATATATTGGCTGCGGAATTCTCGTTGCCTGATAATTCTAGACAATGCAGAAACCCTTTTTCAGGTGAATTGTCCGGGGCAGTATTGTGCTGGCTATGAAGGCTACGGGGAACTGCTGCGTGCGATCGCAGAAACAGCCCATCAAAGCTGCCTGGTGCTGACCAGTCGGGAGAAACCTGCTGAGGTGGGCATATTAGAAGGCGTAGTTGATGGTAATTCACTACCTGTGCGAACCTTGCAACTGAGCGGCTCACCAGAGGCAGCTCAAGCATTAATTCAAGCAAAAGGATTGATTGGTTCTGAGGCACAGCAACAGCATTTGTGTCAGTTCTACGGCTGTAATCCTTTGGCATTGAAGATTGTTGCCACTTCAATTCAAGATGTTTTTGATGGCAAGATTCAAGATTTTCTCGCTCAAAATACCACGATTTTTAATGGGATTCACAGACTGCTAGATCAGCAGTGTCAGCGTTGCTCTCCCCTAGAAAAAACAATCTTGTTTTGGCTTGCCATTAATCGGGAATGGACAACCTTCTCGGAATTGGCAGATGATATCGTTCCCACCGTTGCTCGTGCAGACCTACTGGAAGCGTTGGGGTCGCTGAGTTGGCGATCGCTGATCGAAAAGCAGTCGGGCAGTTATACTCAGCAACCTGTGGTGATGGAGTACATCACTGAGCGATTGATTGCACAAGTCTGTGAAGAAATTCAACAGTTGGAAGTCGGAAATGGGGAATTGTTAGCAGAAAACCGGACACCCATTATTTCCATCCTGCACAGCCACGCATTGCTCAAGCCTCAGGGCAAAGATTACATCAGAGAAATCCAGATTCAACAAATTGTTAAACCCGTTTTAAACACTTTAATCACCCGACTGTATGGGCAGTACAACGTTGAGCGGCAGCTGACTCAACTGCTTTCAAAACTGCGAAATGAATTGTCGCGACAACCCGGATATGCAGGTGGTAACGGGACTTGAACTTTGTTCAAGCCCAAACAAGCCCTAAATGGGCTAGGTGTAAGGCAAATACGTCAGTATTCTCCTGAAGCCAACGGACAAACCGATAGGATATAGCTGTTCTAAAAGCTGACA